>JAFXSM010000010.1 GCA_017525605.1 Treponema sp.
ACATTTCAGCGTCTTCATGGACGTGGGCGCGTGGTACGCTTTCTACGGAATTGAGGAGATTTCATACGAAGACGAGCATGATAACGTCACGACGAAAATTTCGTTCTCGCGCGACATCTTTGGTCGTGTGAACGCGACACCGACATTGGGACTCTGCTACAAATTTTAGGAGAGAGCTTACAACAAAACGAAATCGTCTGGACTCAAATTTATTCCGAATTCGCGTTTGATTTTGAGACAGGCGAATATTCTTCATGGAAAGAAATTTTTTCAAACGCTATGTTAGGAAATTCGCTTTGCACTATGCGCAACTGTTCGTCTGCGAATTCGAATTTTTCCATTTCGACAAGGGTTTTGATTGCATAATCGATGTCGGACTTGCATTTTTTCATATCGCCGAGTTTTCCGTAAGCCCAGCCACTGTTCATTATGAACAATGGAAAATGATCAAGTTGTCCGAATTTAATGCAGACTTTTTTTCCCGCCGCCGCTGCCTCAATGGATTCTTCATAATCGCCTTTTGTTTCGTACCAATTTGAAAGGTTGAATAGAATGACTGGAAGATTTGTCGAGCAGAATAAAGAATTTGTGGATTTTGTTTCATAGTAGTTGCGTATGAATTCTTCAATTCTTATTGCTTCTTCAATATTTCCCAATTCGAATTCCGCTATTGCAATGTTGTTGAGGATAAGTCGCTCGGTTTCGGTTAGTAAAGAGAATGAAAACTCCTCCCCCAATCTGAAGTTCGGAATAGAAAGTTGCAGAGCCTCAACAAAATGTGAAAGAACTGCCTGTTTGTCATTTTCATGGTGGTTTTCGCATATTGTTTTGAAAAATAGAATTTTCTGGCGTTCCAGATTATCCATTTCGCCGAGGCTTTCGTATTCTTTTATCAGATTCCCGATATCGCAATCGTCTGAAAGAATAGCTTGTGTCATTTGCTGCTCAAGATTCCATCTATCAAAATCGACATTGTTCATAACTATATAAGAAGAAGATGTCGAAACTCCGAGCCTGCTCAAAAATGCTTCCGCAGTCTTTTTGTTGGGAACTTGGTCTCCGCGTTCGATTCTTGATAGCGTGGAAACAGCACAGAGACCGTAACAAAGTTCTTCCTGTGAATATCCGTTCCTTATTCTAAATTCCTTTATCAATTTTCCGATTGTGTATGCATCCATATTCTTATTCCTGTTTTAAGTTTAATTTAGTCAAATTTGCGTAAAACGCTCTGGCGTTATCTCTCTAATAATTCTAAATTAAAAATACGTTTATACAATCTTTAACTTTCAATTTAGGAGATGTTTATGAAAAAAATCGAAAAACTCTTTTGCATTTTGACAGTTGGGGCATCGCTCTTTGTGGGAGTAAGTTGCTCAGATTCAATCGAACCGGAGCAAGATGATTCAACAAACGAAGTTATAGACAATGACGATGAAGGTCCTGCTCGTCGCACTTGGGGTGGAAACGTTACTCGTATAGGTCGTGTAGGTGATGACGGACATGGTTGTTCCCATCACAGAAATGGAAGGTCTCACCCTAAAGAAAACTAAAACTGCACTGCCACGAAAAATTCGCATTTCGTGGTGCCTAGCAAAATGAAAAATCAACCCCGTCTTTTCAAGATGCGCGTAGAAAAGTCGGGGTTGTGAAAAAAAACTATAAGGAGTGAAAAATGAAAAAATGTTTTACAGCTTTTGCCGCGACGTTCGCTGCAATGTCGCTTTTTATTGTTGGTTGCTCGGATATTTCAGAAAGTGACAACGAGTCTCAATGCATAGAGCAAAAAATCGGAACTCTTGCGGTTGAGAATGTGAATTCTGAAATTGTTTTGGGCGAAAAAATCGAGAACATCTTTACACTTGAGCAGGTTAATGCGCGCAACGCTGCCAGCGGAACAGAAGAAGTCGAGGCGAACTATATTTATTTCCGCTGTCGCTCAAATGATGCCGAGAAAATGAAATGGCTCAATGATAAATTTGAACAGTTGAGCGTTATCCCTCTCGACCGAGAGATTATTGAAGGAGGCTCGATTTACAAAGACCCTGAAATTCCAGAAGGCGAATGTCAGTGGTTCTATTTCATGAAGCCGATTGCGGAATATGATGAAGTCGTTGAGCAAGGTTTTATCGTTGAAGTTCTTGACGAGATGTATCTTGACGACGAGGATTTTTCAGTCCTTAGCGGAGATGGTCTTGAGATTCCAGAAGACACATATCTGACGGTCGATTTGGAAGAAGAAAATTCGAGGGGACTGTTCAAAAAACTAAGGAAACTTATCAAGAAGTATGTTGCGAATTATCCGAAAGGAAAAATTCAGGTCTATGATCATGTAAAAAACTGTTACGTTCCAGTGAAGGGCGTTCAGGTCATATCGCAGCAGCTCGGACTTTTAGGAACGAGTGTGACGGACAAAAACGGCAATTTCAGGATTCCGAGGGCATACACATCGATTGGTGGAAAAGTTCAGATAATGGTGTCTTTTAAAAATTCAAACATAACGCTGAACGCTCCTGGTCATGGAAGCAATTTTTGGGGAAACGTTATTTATATAGAAGGCTGGCATTGGATTGAAGGCATTTCTGATTTGGACATAAAAATCAAGAATGATTTGTTCGACAAAAAGTGTGCGACAATAATGAATGCCTATAGCGACTACTGCGACTATTGCTCTTCTCAGAGAATAGCGAAGCCTACGAATTTAAGCATCTGGACTTTTGCGAAAGGTGGAAATTCTTGCGCACCCCTTGCACGTCACACGACAGGTACTGCATCTCCGCAGTTCATTAACTCTATAGCTAATTTTTTTGGAATTCCTGTTTCGTCCGTCGATATGGCACTTATTCCTGATATCGTAATTGGAACGAAGTATGCAACAGACAACGATGTGACAGAAAAAATCTATTCGAATATGTTCCATGAACTTTCCCATGCATCCCATTATTTCGGGCTTGGAACGACCGCAAGAAAACTATGGATTAGAGAATATGGCGATATGGCTTATGGTTGGGTTAAGGTGTTGCAAAGAGATGAGGAGCTTTCCGAAAACCCATACAACAACGGCGGAACGGATTTGGTAAAACTCATAGAAAGCTGGGGATATTTTTCAGGGAACTATGCGATGGAATGGAAATATCCCAAAGGCATTTATGGAACTTATATAAATTCTTTGGAAAATAGATTAATAGGTGTGAACGACGAATCAAAGCCATATTTTTACTACGGTGGTTTTTATGATTTAATCGACAGTACTAATGAAAGTGGTGTAGATTTCACCGGTGGATATACCTACAACCAATTGTTCAGAGCTTTGACAAGACCGAATGTCACAAATTTGGGAGCGTTTGCAACGTCTTTGGTAAATGTTACAAATCGTCAGTCTGATTTACAAAATGTAATAAATACGTTGGAAAAGAATCACGACTAAACGTTTGCTTATACATAAGATAACAAATTGTCATTTTGAAAGAAACTTAGAATGACAATTTGTTAAGTTAATGCAATTATGCAGCAAATTAGGAATGCTTATGAAGAAAATAATGATGATTCTTGTTGCCATAATAATTCAATTTTTTATCGGTTGTTTTCCATATGACGATATTGAAAGTTTTTATGATCTAGAAAATGTTGAGTATTCGCTGAATCCAGAAAAAAGAGTGTATGATTTATCAGATTCAATTTCTCTAACGTATTCTTTTGAACCGAACTTAGAAAAATTTGCGGAATACATATTTTACATAACTGTATACGACAACATTCTTGTACATGACGAGTTTGGGCAAAATGTGGCTAATAAGAAAATTCATTATGTACCAACTGATACCACCAAGATAATAAAAACATTTACGCTTATCCCACAAAACACTGGAGATTACAGCATAAGTGTTGGTGTTTTAGGTATTTTGAAAAAAACGACATCGGATAGATATTTATCAAGTAAAGACTTTCATTTCAGTGTCAAATGAAAGTCATAAAGAACTAAGTCAATCAATTCAGTCCATAAAAATATGCATCATCTGTTATTTAGATAGATGGTGCATAATACAAGGAGTTATTTATGAAAAAGTTTTTTGCAATTGTTCTGTGCGCTTTCGCACTTTTCGCTGTTTCGTCTTGTTGTGGCGATGACCTTCCACCTGATGCTGTCGGGATTACGACACATTTGGTAAATAAAGAGAACGGTTCGATTGACAATATTGAAGATACTTTGGAGGGAATTGTAGTTTGCCTACGAAATTCAAAAACTTCTAGCGACATTATCGCAGAAAAGAAAACAGATGATGATGGTCGGGCAGACTTTACTTTCTGTAAGGACAGACCTTTTAGGGATGAAATCTTTGTGTCTGACGAAGAGTTTTCTGCAATTTTCAACGGAAAAACTGATTACTACTTGGTCATAAATGACACCGAAAGTTCTTCTTACAATCCTGCCTATGAAACGAAACTCCTCAAATTCCACGACGGTGAGAGCTTGTTCAACGTAGTCTATCTTCCAAGCAAGAGCAACTAAGACAAGTGGTACGTCATCGGCGTTAGAAAAGTCGTAAAGAACTAAAATCCAAACAATCATTCAACTGCATTGCCTGTAGCCAGTTGTTTTTCAGGCAATGCTTAAATGTGCAGAACAGGAGCTAAGTTATGAAAAGATTTTTTGCGTCATTGCTGTGCATTTTCGCACTTTTCGCTGTTTCGTCTTGCTGCGATGATGTTCCGCCAGATGCTGTCGGAATCTTTGTTCATCTTGTAAACAAAGAGGATGGAAGCATAGATAAGATTGAAGATGTAATTCAAGACAATGTCAATGTTTGTCTTAGAAACGATGAAATCTCTGATAAAATCATAAAGGAAAAATCAACTGGAAAATATTCTAAGGCATTTTTCTACTTTTCCATGGAAAGCTACAAAGATTAGACAGTTGTTTCCGAGGAGGAGTACGACAATATTTATTACAGCAGGACTAAATACTATTTGGTAGTAAATGCCCCTGACGGTTCTTCTTATAATCCAAAATATGAAACGCGAAAACTATCTTTCAATAATGGTGAAAGACGTATGGTTGTTGCTTATCTGCCTAAGAAATCCTGAACGGAATTAGGGATATCGGAAAACCAATAGTCCGATACTTGTAAAACCGTGCATTGCCTGTAGCCGTTTGGTTTCAGGCAATGCTTAAATGTGAAAAACAGGAGCTAAGTTATGAAAAGATTTGTTGTTTTGTTGCTTTGTGTTTTTTCTGTTTTTGCGGTTTCGTCCTGCGATGAACCGTATGTTGAGGTAGAAAGTCCGGAGTATGAATGCGATTTTTCGTTTGCCGTCAAAAATGACAGCAACTCTGATGTGACGGTAAGTGTTGGGGTTGTTTTGAATATAGGTGACGATGTCTGCTGGGATGAGCGCGATAGGAAAGAGTTGACCGTAGAAGCTGGAAAGTCAGGAACGATTTCTCTTTTCGAGATTTTGATGGATCATGCATTCCCATGCGATTTAACATTTCTAGTTGATGTCGAGGGCAAGTTGTATCTCGGATTTCCGAAAACTGACAACCGCTCTTACATGGGGCTTTATGAGAAGAATATTCAGACTGACAACCTTCATCGAGTGAAGCTTTTCGGAAACACCGATGCTCCTGAGATTTCCGGCACGCTCATTCCTGTTTCCGTGACAGGAAAAGAGGACGGAAAAAAATATGCCTGCGTTTCCGAAACAATTTCCGTCACAATCAATAATGGCGTGGACATTTCGCTTGATAAGGTTGAATTCTGATTTCAGTTTGCCGCTGTTTGGGAATTTGTTGTGAAAAACGCTGGCTTTAACGGTTTTTCGAAATCGATTGATGGAAATTCCGCTTTTGCACATCTGTATTGCTCTTCCGCAAGTTCGTTCTTTTGCATTTCAATCATGGTGCGGACTGCATAATCAATGTCCTGCCTGCATTTTTCCATGTTTCCGAGTTTTCCGTATGCCCAGCCTCTGTTCATGATGAACAGAGGAAAATGGGGTGAGGTAAATATTTTCTTTACAACAGAAGCCGGATATAAGGATTGAATTCAAATAGCTGAATCTGACTTTCAGGATGTTTTGGAAGGAGATTCTCCATACTATATTGTTTTGAATGATGTAGAAGGAGATTGTTACGATTCGCGATATGAAACAAAAGAATTGCATTTTGCAAAATCTGAGCGGCGTGTTTGCGATATATATCTGAAAAGGATAGAAGATTAGATTCTTGGTACGACGATTTTTACTACATGCACGACAACGGTGCTGACGGTCGTGATTTCATGGAAAACGCCGACAAGTGGTACGTCATCGGCGTTAGAAAAGTCGTAAAGAACTAAAATCCAAACAATCATTCAACTACATTGCCTGTAGCCAGTTGTTTTTCAGGCAATGCTTAAATGTGCAGAACAGGAGCTAAGTTATGAAAAAAATTTTTGCCATATTGCTGTGCGTTTTAGCAATTTTCGCTGTTTCGTCGTGCTGTGATGATACTCCGCCAGAAGCAGTCGGAATCTTTGTGCATCTTGTAAACAAGGAAGATGGAAGCATAGATAAGGTTGAAGATGAAATTCAAGACAATGTCAATATTTGTCTTAGAAACGACGAAATCTCTGATAAAATCATAAAGGAAAAAGCAACTGGAAAATATTCGCAGGCATTTTTCTACTTTTCCATGGAAAGCTATAAAGACGAGACTGTTGTTTCCGAGGAGGAGTACGAGAATATATACTACAGTAGAACAAAGTACTATTTGCTCGTAAACGATCCAGAAGGCTCATCCTACAATCCAAAGTACGAGACAATCAAATTAACATTTGGTAACGGGGAAGATAGAATAGCTGTCACCTATCTGCCTAAGAAATCCTGAACGGAATTAGGGATATCGGAAAAACTCCAATCCGATTTATGTAAAATCAAGCATTGCCTGTAGCCGGTTGTTTTTCATGCAATGCTTAAATGTGCAGAACAGGAGCTAAGTTATGAAAAAAATTTTTGCCATATTGCTGTGCGTTTTCGCACTTTTCGCTGTTTCGTCTTGCAGTGACGATGACCTTCCACCTGATTCGGTTGGAATTTATGTGCGTACATTTAACAAAGAAAAATTTTCTGTTGAAAATGTAGATGACATTTTATCAAACATAAATGTAGCTGTAAGAAATGATTCGATTTCAACAAAGCCGATTGTGGTAAGAAATGTAGGGAAATGGGGCGAAATAAATATCTTCTTTACAACAGAAGCAGGATATCGGGATTGGATTCAAATAGCTGAATCTGACTTTCAGGATGTTTTGAAAGGAGATTCTCCATACTATATTGTTTTGAATGATGTAGAAGGAGATTGTTACGATTCGCGATATGAAACAAAAAAATTGCATTTTGCAAAATCTGAGCGGCGTGTTTGCGATATATATATGAAAAGGATAGAAGATTAAGTTCTTGGTACGATGATTTCTACTATATGCACGATAACGGCGCAGACGGTCGCGATTTCTTGGAAAACGCTAACAAGTGGTACATCATCGGCGTTAGAAAAGTCATAAAGAACTAAAATCCAAACAATCATTCAACTGCATTGCCTGTAGCCGTTTGGTTTCAGGCAATGCGCATGAAAAAGCTCGTTTTGCATAAAACCGATTTACAAATCATCTACTAAAACGACCTTTGCTTCGGTGACTTGCTTGAGTTGAGTGTCATCTCAAACATTTCAAGTTAAAAAGAGAACAACTTAAGTTCAGGTATTTTCTCTTTTCATCCAAAAAAGGGGTAATCATGAAAATTCTTACTTAAATTTAGTTTTCGCTTCCATAATACCGGGATAGTTTTGAAATTATTATGTCTTCAAAATTTCTTCTGCCGTCGATAATCGTATGGACAATGACTTTATCGCCAGAAATTTCATAAACAATTCTATAATTTCCTTGCAGTAGTTCCCTATATTGAGAAATGCCTTGTTTTTCCAGCTCCGGAACAATTCTTCCGCTTTTTGGATATTCCTTTAATGAAAGAACATTCGATTCAAATTCAGAGATTAATTTCTCAACAAAATTCGGGCTTAACGAGTAATAATATTCTATGACCTCGTTCAAATCATCTTCCGCAAATTGAGAAACAATAACTTCGCTAATTTCCAAGATTGTATTTCCTTCTTAAATTCGAAAAAACTTCCTCTGCAGGTTTTGCTTTTCCTGCTCGTATGTCCTTTTCTGAGAATTGGATGATTTTTAGCATATTGAATGCATTATTCATTTCCTGATACGAATCAACGTCGATTAAAACCGCCCGTGACTCACCGTTTTGCGTTATGATAAGCGGCTCTTTTCTGTCGTTCACGAAATTCATCATGTCGGCTGCGTTTGTTTTTATATATGAAATAGGCTTGATGCATTCTTGAACATTAGTAATCATATCTACCTCCAGTCTTTTTATAGTACTCTATTTGGACTGCATTTTCAAATAGGATACAGCGATTTACAACGTGAATTTATAATAGAACGGGATGCTCCAAATCCAGTTGTATGAGTCCTCGGCGACTTCCCTGTGCTCAAGCTGGAAACCTGCCACAAAGTAATGCCTGCCTTTCTCAAGCGTAAAGCGAGGATAGATGACGAGCGAATTTCTGTCTTTGGAAGCGTCGTCGCGGTTGAAAATCGAATAGTACATGATTTGCGGATACGCGTTCAGGATTCCGGCAATGTTCTGCTTGAAACGAAGAGCACCGTATGCCGAATAATATTCGCCGTCAAACGATTTCGCACCTTCCGCCTCTTCCTCAACCGAAAGATTCAGGAAACTGCCGGATTTTATCTTCCAGCGCGAGATGAAAGTGAGGATGTGGCTGTGCGAAAGCTCGCTCGTATTGTAATTTTCGACGTGCTTGAACGAAGAGCTTGTCGTAAGCGCAGTTCCGTTTATCGTGTAGCCGCCGCTCAAAGTAGCAAGTGCGCCTAGTTTGTACTGCACAAAGAAAGATGCCGTGTAGTCGCGCTCGTCACGAAGAAGATGTCCGTAATCTGTTGTTTTGTTGATTGTCTCAGTGTTTTTCGCGTTGTTGTAGATGAGGCTGGAGCCCAGCTGCAAAGGAACGCCGAACGAAGCGAAGTTGAAACTCGCCCCTGTGCCGATTTGAAGTTTGTCATGCAGATTTGCCGCGCTCGATGAGGAAGCTGCATACGGAATGTTGAAAGACGCACCGAAAGTCGCGAATCCGCTTCTGAACTGAAAACCGAGACCGTCCTTTCCGTATCGGGGGCCGTCCGCATAATCGTCGAGAATCGTAAAGAAAGAGCCTGGTATCACGAAAACATATCCGTGTCCGCCATAAACCCAAATCGGACGGAAAACAGGAAGCGAAATTCCCAGGAACGCTTTTTCCCACGCCGAATAAACTGCGAGGTCGTCAAAACATTCCGCGCTCTTCACCCTCATTTTCGCTTTTGCGCCAACATGGAACGCGTCTGAGGAAACGTCCGCGTAAATTTGTGCGTACATTCCGCCGAACGAAACGTCATTCCCGACTGAAACATTGTCCTCGACCACGCCCGCACTTCCGATTTTCCAGTAGATTTTCGCTTTCATGTTGTCGAATATTGAGGATTCTTCTTTCTCGTCGCCAGCTGCAAACGACAACGAGCAAAGACCGCACAACAAAATTGAAAGAATTGATTTTCCGATATTTTTTTTCATAGTTTTTTATTTTTAACTCAAAGTTTTTTTCTAAAGATTCGTTCTGCCCCTGAAACTCCGCATGAACGTGATTTTATCGACATATTCAAGGTCGCCGCCGACAGGCATTCCGCTCGCAAGCCTCGTGACTTTCACCCCGAGAACAGAAATCAGCTTCTGAATGTAGAGCGCGGTCGTGTCGCCTTCCACAGTCGGGTTCGTCGCGATGATGACTTCTTTCACAGTGCCGTCTTTCAGCCGCTCAATCAAAGATGCGATTCGTAGCTTGTCAGGGCCGATTCCCTCAAGCGGCGCAATCACACCGCCAAGCACATGGAAAAGTCCCTTGTACTCTCCGAAATCGTTGATTGTCGAAACGTCCTTCGGCTGCTCTACGACGCAGATTGTGCTTCTGTCGCGCATTGCGTCTGAGCAAATCGGGCACGGGTCGTTCTCCGTCCACGAGCCGCAGACAGAACATTCCTTGATTTTGTCCTGCAATGTCTCAATCTGCTTTGCGAACCGGATTGTCCAGGCTTTGTCGGCTTTCAGAATGTGGCTTACGAGCCGCCCCGCACTTTTCACGCCGATTCCGGGCAAGCGCGAGAACGATTCCGTCAATTCGTCGATGGCGTTCATTATGAGTTCAGTCCCGGGATTTTGATGCCGTCAAGCCCCATATCTTTCATGAGCGAGCCCGATTTTTCCTTGATTTCTTCCTGGATTTTTTCCATTGCATTGTGATGAGCCGCGACAATCAAATCCTGAAGCATCGGAACGTCGCCCTGCGCAATCGGGTCAATGAAAATCGAGAGCATCTCGAATTTGCCGTTGAGCGTGACCTGCACGATATTTCCGCCGGAAGAGCCAGTCGCGCTGATTTTGCCGAGTTCTTCCTTAATCTTCTTTGCATTTTCCTCAACGTTCTTGAGGTTCTTCATCATTTCAAACGGATTCACCATTTTTCTTTCCTCTTAAAATATTTTTTCTGAATAATTTTCTATTCTTCAAATTTCATTCGCAAATTTTCATTCGCTTTTTTACTCGTCATCGTCTTCTTCAACAATGTCGATTTGGTTTTCGCTGCCGTCATCTTCATCTTCGTTTTCCGCCGATTTCTGCTCGGCCGGAACGCTCTGCGCCACAGGCTGCTGCTGCAGCTGCGATTTCGGAGCAACGCCCACAATTTCGCCGCGGAATGTCGAAAGCAAAAGTTTAACTGACTCAGGCGCATTTTTTCTAGGGTCAACGTACTCGACTTTTTTCAGAATCGCGTCGAAATCGATTCTGCGCCCGAATATTTTCTCGAACTCCGAAAGAATCTGCGCACGGTTCCTGTCGAATTCGAACTTCTGAAAATCGTTCGTGACCTCGAAAGTGATTTTGTCGGCGAGTTTTTTCCAGTTCCGCGTTCCCATGAGCGAAGCCGCAAGAACGCCGTTTTTGACGCTCAATTCCCCCGTCACGAACTGCTGGAGCTCCGCTTCTTTTATCCTTGAAAATTCGCTTACGGAATCAATCTCCACGGCAGCACTAGCCGTTAGGGGAACCTCCAAATCATCGGAAGATGACGGCTGCTCAGCCCCAAGCGAATTCTGCATTTGTTGCATTTGCTGCATCGGTTGCACAGGTTGCACAGGTTGCACAGGTTGGATTTGTTGAACCGGCTGCATCTGCTGGACTGGTTGCACCGGTTGTGTCGGTTGCATTGTCTGCATCTGCTGGAAATTCGGAACCTGCTGGCTGAAATTCTGCACAGGCTGCGTCGGCATTATGTCATTCTGAGCTTGTCTCAGAATCTCCGAATTAGGCTGCTGAACATTCTGCCCGTTTTCCGTCTGCGCCTCATTCTGCTGAGGGATTCCTTCTTTCTCTTCGCGCTCGCGTATGCTCGAAGAAACGCTCTGCGCGTTCTGGTATTCAGGCAAAGTTTTCAGGGCATCCAAAACAACAAGCGGCTTTTTCGGTTTGAGCGGCTGCGGCTGAATCGAAGGCGAAGCCGAATTTGCATTCTGCTTCCACGCTGTCGGGTTCATCAGATTCGAAAACTGCCCCTGGCTCCGCTGTTTCGGGTCTATGAACTGCTGGTTCTGATTCGGAATCGGAACGGAAGTCGGCGTGCTCAAAAGAAGATTTCTCGCCTGGTCAATCGCGCGTTTCACTTCCATCGGGGAAACGTATTCCGAAAGCCAGCACAATCTCGAAATCGCAAGCTCAAGCTCGTACCGAGGGCTCAAAGAATAGCGGATGTCGCGGTAGAGCTGGAAGAAAATCGAAATCGCACGCTCAATCTGAACAGGATTCCAGCTGTTCAGAACGTTCACGGAGAACCTGTCCGCAGACTGCCCCAAAAGAGACTCTTTTTTTATTCCGTTTTTGATGAGGAGAAGCGAGCGGAGATAGTCAGTTGAATTTGAGATGAACTGTTCGATTGAAATTCCACTCTGCAAAAATTCATCGAGCTTCAGAATCGCTTCGTTCGCCCTGCCAGAAACACAGTCGTCGAAAATCACGTTGAGCCTGTCAACGCCCACAAGCCCAAGCTTGTCGCGGATTTTTTCGTAAGTGATGTGGTCGCCCGAAAAAGCCGCCACCTGGTCGAAAAGCGTGTATGCGTCGCGTACAGAGCCTGTTGACTCGCGCGCGACCCAGTACAATGCCTCCTCGTCAGCCTGAATTCCGATTTCGCTTGCTGCGTCGGCAAGGAGTTTTTCGACCGTGTCAATCGGCACGAGACGGAAATTGAACTGCTGGCATCTCGACTTGATTGTCGCAGGAACTTTCTGCAGTTCCGTCGTCGCGAAAATGAACACGACGTATTCTGGCGGCTCCTCAATCGTCTTCAAAAGCGCATTGAAAGCCGAAGTCGAGAGCATGTGCACTTCGTCGATTATGTAGATTTTGTACCGTGAGCTTTGCGGCGCGTACATCACCTCTTCTTTTATCTGCCTCACGTCGTTAACGGAAGTGTTTGACGCGCCATCGATTTCGATTACGTCGAGCGCGGAGCCTTGCGTTATCTCGATGCAGTGCTGGCACTTTCCGCACGGTGTCGCGGTCGGGCCGTTCTCGCAGTTCAGTGCCTTCGCGAAAATTCGTGCGGTCGAAGTTTTTCCGCAACCTCTTGGTCCCGAAAAAAGATAAGCATGTGCGATTTTCTTCGACTGAATCGTGTTTTTCAGTGTCTCTGCGACGAATTCCTGACCTGCAAGAGCGTCGAATGCCTGCGGTCGCCGTCGCGTAGCTGTTACTTCGTATGCCATTCAATTCACCCCAATTCGGCAAGTTCTTCCCAACGCGCATATTTTTTTTCGAGGGAAGAAGCGACATTGTTGTATTCTTCGCCTGCAATGCGGGCCTTTTCAAAATCGGAAGATGCCATTTCAGATTCGAGAGCGGATTTTCTCTCCTCAAGCTCCATGATTTCAGCTTCAAGCGTCTCGAATTCTTTCTGTTCCTTGAAAGACCTCTTCTTTTTTTTCTGAGCGTCTGTCGCAGATTTCTCCGAAGCTTCCTTTTTCGGATTTTCTTTTTTCTCTGCAGAATCTTTCGCCTTCGTTTTTTCTTCAAGGTAGTCAAGATATTCGGAGCATTTTCCTACGAATCCCGAAACGCTTCCGTCGTCCTCCAATATGAAGAGAGTGTCCGCAACTTTGTCCATGAAGTATCGGTCGTGGCTTACAATCAGAAGGCAGCCGCCGTAGCCGAGCAAGAATTCTTCGAGGATGTTCATCGTGAAGATGTCGAAATCGTTCGTCGGCTCGTCAAGAATCAAGAAATTCGGGTTGGAAATCAGAAGGCGGACGAGAAAAACGCGCTTTCTCTCCCCGCCGCTCAATGTCGAAAGCATCGAATGCTGGATTTTTCCCTCAAAGCCGAATTTGTTCAGGAAAAGCGACGCGCTCAAAACTTTTCCGTCATTCATTTTGATTACGTCTGCACGTTCCTCAATGTATTCAAGAACGGTGAGGTTCAAGTTTTCGAAAACCGGATTCTGCTGGTAGTAGCCGAAGAACGTATTTTCGCCCTTAACAATCTCGCCCGAATCCGGCTGCAAATTCCCCGTGATGATGTTGAGCAATGTCGATTTTCCAGAGCCGTTTCCGCCGAAGATTCCGATTTTCTCGCCCTTGCTGAACGTGTACGAGAAATCTTTCAAAACAGGCGCATTCGTTTTCGTCTGCGAAGCTTCCGCAAATCCTTTCTGGAAATTTTTCGATATTCCGTTCAGCTCAAGGATTTTTCCGCCAAGCCGTCTTCCCGCGACCTCAAACTGAAATCCCTTGTCCTTCGCGAATTTCTCGCGGTTGATGAGCTGCATGTCGTGCTGGATTCGCGCCTTCTGCTTCGTTCCGCGCGCGCAAGGACCTCGCATGAGCCAGTCGCGCTCGAACCGGAGGACAGATTCAATCCTGCGCTCCGTGTTCTCTTCGATTTCCGCCTCGATTTCTTTCTTTTCAAGGTACGTCGAATAATTTCCCTGATAAAGCTTGAGTTTTCCGCGTGCAAGCTCGTAGATGTTGTTGCACACGGCGTCAAGAAAATACCTGTCGTGTGTCACCATGAGGACGCAGCGCGAAGTTTCGTGCAGGTAATTCTGAAGCCAGTATATCGTCTGAACGTCCAGATGGTTCGTAGGCTCGTCAAGCAGAAGGAGCTTCGTGTCCTCGACGAGAACCTGCGCAAGCGCGACTTTCTTCAGCATTCCGCCCGAAAGAGTTTTCATCTTACGCGAAAGGTCATTTATGCCGAGAGTTCCGAGAATCGATTTTATCTGCGCCTCGTAATTCCAGAGGTTTCCGCTGTCCATGTCGAGAGTGAGTTTGTCGAACCTCGCCTGCTCCGTTTCGGAAAGCCCGTTCGACATTTTATCGCACAAATCCTCGTATTCGTTTATCAGCATGAGTTTCGGGCTGTTCGACTTGAATATGTGTTCCCTGATTGAATCCTCGCCGTTGAAACTTGGATTCTGCGGAAGATAGCTCACGCCCGCGGATTTGTTGATTACAACCTGACCGTCATCGGCATTGAGCGTGCCTGCGATTACGCTAAGGAGTGTTGATTTTCCAGTTCCGTTGCGTCCGATTATCGCAGCCTTGTCGCCTTCGTCCATTCCGAAAGTGACATCGGAAAAAAGAGGGGCATCCCGCCCCATCCGTGAAATATTGTTGATTGAAAGAATGTTCATTTTTCCGTCTTTTCAGTTGAAGTTTCGTCCGAATTTTCGTCCATCCACCGCTGGATTCCAGCAACGATGTCCGCATCGATGTCATGCTCCACCCGGCAGGCATTTTCCTCCGCCTGATCTTCCGGCACGCCCGTTATCTTTTTTAGAAATGCGGTCAGAAGCTTGTGCCTGCCGTAAATGTCCTCGGCGGTGACAGTGCCTTTTTCGGTGAGCTTAATCATGTTGCCGAGCGAGAATTCGATGTAGCCGTCACGCTCCAAAAGCCCCATCGCGCGGCTCACGCTCGGCCTTGAAACGCCGAGTTTGTTTGCGACATCGACAGAACGGACAAATCCATTCTCAAGTTGTAGTCGCAATATTGCTTCGAGATAATCCTCTCCAGATTCGTACATTTGCCGTTCCTTTTTTCAAAAATTTATATTCAGTAAGTTTATCATAAAAATCATTTATTTTCTTTTGTTTTCGGCATTTGCAGGATTTATAATTGGAAAAACGAAGGTGAAAAATGGTGAATATCGACAAAGAAAAAGTTTTCAAAAAAATAACTGAAATTGCTGACAGCATTGTTTCGGAAGATTCCGAGAAAATAACGCGGGCAGATTTGGCGGACGAGCTGAAAAAAGAAGGCATCAAATGCGATTCCGAGGAAGTTGCGAAAATCGTGTACGAATGTTACGAGAAGACGAGCGACGAATCCGTGAAAGACGCGTTCGTGAACAATTCGCGGACGAGGACGCTGATTGAGGACGCAACCGCGCTCTCACTCGTTTCAGATGTCGGCGGAAAGAAAAATGCAGACGGCAAAAGCGAAAACGACGAGAAACTGTTCGACTTTTTCGATGAGAATTTCAATTCGTCAAAAATGAACCTTGAGACGCTCGCGACAGCAGTTTCACAGTCGATGCAGACTGTCGCGACGGAAGCTGCGAAACTCGTGAACGTGATTTCCGGGACGAGCGCGCTGCAGTCGATTCAGAACGAGGCCGGTCAGATTTTCGCGAAATACACGCAAATCACGGACTCGTACAAAAACGCGAAAGATTCGATAAACGCGCTCACGAGCGATTTCACTTCCGTGCGAAACAGCATTTGCGACACTTACAGGAAGCGTGCAGCGGAACTCATCGACATTTTCGGCGAGCGCATAAAAGTCACGATGCCAGAACTTTTCGACTTCGACAAAATCGAATGGCTCGACATTGAATCGATGAAAAAATCAGTCGAGCTTGAATACACTAACTTTTCATCTAAATGCGGAGAACTCATCGGCGGTGCTTCCGCGAATTTCAAAAACGCAATCGGCGAACTCGCACTCCTAAAAAACGACAAGCAGGCGGCTCTCGTCCTCGCTTCGTGGAACCTCGTCTCGCATTATCTGGACGTTGCAAATTCAACTGCCCTGCTCCGCTCAAAATCGATGCAGCTGAAAACTGCGGTCACAAAAGACATCGCAATCATAAAATCGGACCAGATGCGCCTTCTTGAGATTTTCAAGACGCTGAACGACATCCTCATTCCGAAAGCGAAAATTTTCAGGAAAGCGTCGGGAGAAATTTTTGACAGCGAATTCGAAAACCTTGTTGCAAGCGTGTATTCGACACCGAAAGCGAAAGAACTCAAGGAAAAGCGAGACGCGATTCTCGACGAACTGCACTATCTTGAAAACGCAATCTCGGACGCTCAGGAAAACATCAATTTTTACGAAAGCCACATAAAAGAATGCAGCACGACGCTCGAAAACATTCGTGGAGACTACGAACGCGCAAAATCGTCGAAGCCCGAAAAGCCGAACATTCTGCAGAACGTTTTCTCATTCGGAAGCGCGAAGAAAGAATACGACAGGGACGTTTCAGACTGGAGCAAAAAATGCTCCGCCGTCATAAAAACTTTCGAAGAGCTGACCGTGGATGTCGAAATCGAGTCGAAAGACCTTCTTATGCAGAAGAAGAATTTCGCGGAAAACAAACGCAGGTACGAAACTTTAAAGCGCGAGCAGAACGAAATCTCGGCGAAACTTTTGAAATGCGTGTCGGCTTCGAAAGAACTGAAATCAAAGGTCGCGGAAAAACTCGAATCAATCGTGAAACTTCTGCGAATCGCAAAGGACATTGCATCGAGCAAACTCGAAGAACGGCTCACGCAGGTTCAGCTTCCGAAAGATTACGTTCATTTTTCACTTGGCGACATGGAGCTTCCGAAAGAAATCAGAACTTCGCTCGAAAAATTCAAATCGGACTACATTCCGCTTGTTAAACAGGGATTCAAAGAAAGCGTTCGGGAAGAAGTCAACGCGGAAATCAATTCGCTTTACACGAAAGAAGAAGTCGGCGACGAAGCGCGGGACGCAATTTCCGAGAAAATTTCGGAGGAGATTCTTACAAAAAGCGTGTCGCTCTGCAAAATTTTCAATCAGATTGAAAAAGACGGCGAAAAATATGCGGGAACGAAAGAGCATTACGAAAAAGAGCTCAGGCGAATCCAAAGCGAATTCAAAGAGAACATCAAAAAGCTCGACAAAAAGGCGGACGCTCTCGCAGAAATCATCAGGAGAATCAACACTTCGGGCAACGGCGACGAGCTGAAAGACTCGCTCAGGAATCTTCTCGGAACGGAAGAAAAACCGATTACAAAAGAAGAACTTGGCGAATTCTTGGACGGAAGCAGGATTCTGGAGATTTAAATGCGGTTCAAATCAAGGCGCGAAAAAGCGAAAGAGGAACACGACTTCACGACGAAAGAAGAGCAGTCCTCAATCGACGAATCAATCGAAAGCGAAAAAATCCGAAGCGAGGAAAAAGAGCGCAAACGGAAGATTCTCGAAACTGAATTCTCATACAAAATCGTCAGGCTTTTCGCGAAACTGATGGACGAATGGTGCATTGACCCGATACTCGGACTCGTTTTTCCGGGTGTCGGCGACACGATTTCGCTTTTCATGTCAATTCCGTATCTTTATGTGAGCATTTTCAAGATAAAATCCTACGCGCTCACCGTCGTGATATTGAAAAACATCCTCTTCGACTATCTGATAAGCATAATTCCGGTCGTGGGCGACATCCTGGATTTTTTCGTCCGCTCGTACATAGCCAACTACAAGCTGATTGTCGGCTACGTCGAGGACGACAAAGAAACAATCCGAAAAGTGAAAAAATCAGCCGCATACGCGACAATCACAGTGCTGATTCTGATTGCACTGAGCATCAAGATTTATGTCACAATCATAAAACTGATTATGCACTTTTTTTCATGAAGATTTTTCGATTTTATTTTCGCTATTTTTTTCCGAGTTCGTCTGCCATGTCGAAACAGCGGTCTCCGAGTTTCTCAATCTGGCGGACGATATCAAGATACAAAAGCTCGGCTTTGACATCCGCCCCGCTTTCAAGACGCTTCCGCGCGACTTTCTTGAGATTTTTCCGTTCGGCATCAATCTGGTTCTCCAAATCCGCGGCGAAGTCATACTGCTCTTTCGAAAGCTTCTGGATTTTCGCGACGTTTTTGTAGATGAACTGCAAAAGCTGCCTTGACAACTCGAAATACGGAATGAGACGCTCCAAATCTTCAGGGCGGAACGGCATTTTCTTCTGCACAGCCTTTCTGATTTGCACCGCGATTGAAAGACAGCCGTCTGCCATGCTCTCAAGCTCCTCGGAAATCTGCATCATGTGCGAAATGTTCGATTTTGACTCTTCCGAAATATTCAAACTGGAACAGCGCACAAGATACGGTGTCAGCTGCTCGTGCATCTGGTCGGTGTAATCCTCAAGCTGCTCAATCTTGTCGAATTCTTCCGTGACGAATTTCTCCGCCTCGCCGTCTTTGAGCATGTTGATTCCGACCTGCAGATTGTCGAACATCTCCACAACGACATCGACGAACGAGACGATTTCTTTCTGGGCGTTGAAAACCATCGTCTCTGGAACTTCACGCGCAGTTTTCTCGCTGAATTCGAGTCGATATTTTTTGACAGAAAGCACCTCATCGTCCTTGATGAGCTTTCTCATAAGATTTGAAATCTGATTTACGAACGGAAGGAAAATCACAGTTCCCAAAAGTTTGAAGCAAGTGTGGAGGGCTGCGATGTGGTAAACGATGTTGTCCTGAACAGTGCCTGGAACAACCATGTCGATGAATGCAAGGAACGGCTTGAAAAGAATGAGAGCGACAACACAAGTCGCGATGTTGAACGAAACGTGAACGCCGGCCGTGCGTTTTGCGTTTGCCTGGGCACCGATTGCCGCCATTATCGAGTCGATTGTGGAACCGATTTCGCTTCCGATGACCATTGCGGCACCGAATTCCCAAAAGTCAGGATTTTTTGCGGCAATTGTCAGAACAATCGCCGTCATTGCCGAGCTAGAATGAATCAGAGCCGTGAACACGATTCCGACGACGACCGCAAGCGCAAGGCTTAAGATGCCGTAGCCCTGCACAAGATGAATGAAATCCGTAAGCCCGGAACTGTCTTTAAAAATAGAAGAAAGCCAGTCGAGACCGATGAAGAGCATTCCGAAGCCCATTATGGCAAGTCCGATGCCCTCTTTTTTTATTTTTTTTACGGAAAGAAGAATGTAGCCGATACCGAAAATCGGCACCGCGAAAAGTGAAATCTTGAAGTTGAATCCGAAGAACGCGACAATCCATGCGGTTATCGTCGTTCCGATGTTCGCACCGAAAATGACACCGACCGACTGCTCAAGCGTCAAAAGTCCGGCATTAACGAACGAGACGAGCATGACAGTCGTGGCACCTGACGACTGGATTATCATCGTAAGAATACATCCAGTCAAAAGCCCCACGAACCTGTTGCCCGTCACAATAGAGAGTGCGGTCTGCAATTTCTGACCCGCACTTTTTTGAATTCCGTCGCTCATCAGCTTCATTCCGTAAAGGAGAAAACACAAGCTGCCTGCGAAACTTAATAATTTCAGCACCATAATGTTAGCAGTATAAAGGAATGACGACGAAATTAACAGAAAAAAACTGCTCGGAAACATCAATTTCAGAGCAGGTTTATTTTCTAATTCACAAGTTCCTTTGCGACGACTTTTCCGTTCACAGAAAGGGAAAGCTCCGTTCCATGCTCGATGTCATACGGAATCGTGACGTTGCCACCGAGATGCTTGAACGTGACGAGAGTTTTCTTCTTGCCGTCTTTCTCTGCCTCGAAAACCATCGTTGCCGCAAACGGATATTTCGTCACCTTTGCGGAGAAGATTCCTGTCACGGCTTTTTTGTCAGCGTCCGCGGCAAGCTCCTCAACAGAAAAATCGACGGTGCAGTGTGTGAACGTCCTCACATACGGAGTGTCGAACGACTGCTGCTGTGTGACGACTCCGATTTTCTCGTTCTTCGAAGAATCAGCGACATGCGAGACGAAATCGAAAAGCATTTTGTTCTTTTCCATCTGAGCATAGATTTTCGAAACGGAAAGACCGACGAGATTCGGAACTTTCACAGTCTCATATCCGTCGCCCTTGCTGACGATGAGCTTTAAAGTCACAGGAGTTGAAATCGAAGTTCCCTCCGGCGGATTCTGCGCAATGACAGTTCCGGTTGGGGCAGCGTCAGTCCTGTAGCTCGGCTCAGCAAGAACGATGAGCTGGCGTGAAGCACCTGCGAACATCGTCTGGAGCTTAATCTTCACGTCGTCATAATTCTCGCCGACGTAATTCTCGACTTTGCTCAAGACCATTCCCTTGCTCACGACGATGTTGATTCTTCTGCCCGCCTTGACGATTGCGCCTGCCTCCGGTGACTGGCTAAGGATTTTTCCCGCGTCATCGCTGTCCGTGTACCGAAACTGCACTTTCTGGTAAAGCTCTTTCTGCTGCATCTCCAAAAGCGCGTCCCCCAAATCAAGCCCGACGACGTTCGGAACCATGACCTGCTCCTCGCCCTTGAGATTCGCGGAGAAAACGGCGAACGCGACGATGACCATCAGGACGATTGCGACAATTACAGTCAGAAGCAGGTTGAACGAGCTGACCTGAAGTTTTTCGACATGCGAAGAAACAAATTCAGCGACTTTTCCGCCTCGTTTGCTTTTATATGCCTGCGTTCCGGCAGGACTGTTGTTTTCATGATTGTCCATTTTATTTCCTTTGATATTTCAATTCTGCAAAATTCTATTCCAAAATCGAGCCGATGAAATTTCTAGCTCCGTTCATGAAAGATTTGTAGTCCATCGCCTTCTTCTTTTCCCACTGAAGCTCGGTCGCAACAAGAATCGAGCCGTCACCGCACGCAATTTCGATTCCGACGCTTTTCTGATACGGAAGCACAGTGCCAGGAACGATGACCTCTTTCATGTCTTTCGTTGATTTTTCGGAAACCTTCGACTTGAGAATCAGAAGCTTCACGCCTGCGCATGAAGTCGATGCAAGCGGCCACGGAGTATATGCGCGCACCTTTCTGTCGATTTCCGAAGCTGAAAGTTTCCAGTCGATTATTCCGTCTTCTTTTTTGATGAACGGCGTGTACGACGATTCGCCTTCCTGTTTTTTCGCGTCAGGAAGCTGAAGTTCCCCCGTCTCCGCGAATTTTTCACAAACGGAATGTATCACGTTTTTCAAAAGCTCAGTTCCGGTTTCGGTGACCTTGCTCGTTTTTCCGTCGCCGTCCATGAGACTCTGCGTTGTCTCAGTTCCGTCGAGCGCAATCTCGCCGTAAGCAAGGATGTCGCCCTCGTCAGTTTTGAGCGCGAGAGTCTGCACGGAAACGCCAAGAACGCGCTCGCCGTTCAGAATCGCGGCAGGAACTGGAGTGCAGCCGCGGTACTTCGGAAGGGCTGACGGATGAAGGTTGATTCCGCCGAGAGGGAAAAGCGAGAGGAATTTCGGCCCGAAAATTTTTCCGTAGTCAAAGCAGACCATCAAGTCGGCACCGAGCGGCGAAATCGCATTACGGGCTTCTTCCTTCAAATGCTCGAACGAAAAAACGCTTATGCCGTTTTCCTCGGCAACAACTGCGACCTCCGTAGGCGTGAGGGCTGAATGCCGTCCTTTCGCGCTCGGGGGATTCGTGAGAACGCCGACGATTTCGTAATTTGAATTTTTCGAGTCGTCAATCAGATTTTTTAAGACGATAGCAGATGCAAGCGGGCTGCCTGCATAAAGAATCTTGATTTTTCTCATCGCTATTTGTTTTTCCTGGCTTCTTTTGCGGCAAGCTTTGCAGCGATGCTCTTTGCCTTTTTCGCCTTCTCTTCTTCCTTTTTCTTGGCTTTCTCAAGACGCTGCTTCATTTTTTCGGTCACTTTCGTTGCGAATTCCGGGTCCCCGCGGTCGATGTAGACGATTCCGTCGAGGTGGTCGTTCTCGTGCTGGATGACGCGTGCGAGAAGCCCGTCGGCCTCAAGTGTGAACGGCTTTCCGAATTCGTTCAGAGCCTGGACTGTGACTTTTGCAGGGCGCACGATTGTCTCGTCGAACCCAGGCATCGAAAGACAGCCCTCGTCATACGGACAAAGCTCCTTGCTCGTCGCGATAATCTGCGGGTTGATGAAAACGCGCTTCACGTCGTCGTCCGACATCACAACGAAAAATCTCTTTGCGATTCCGACCTGAGTGGAAGCAAGACCGACTCCGTTCGCTTCAATCATAGTCTCGAACATATCTTCAAAGAGCTTCCTCATCTCGTCGTTTATCTCTTCCGGCTCGACAGGAACGCATTTCTGCCTCAAAATTTCTTCACCTAACTTGTAAATCTTCAATATCATAATTAGACGAATTTAGCACAAATAAAAAATGTTTTATAGGCAAGGGGAAAGGGGGAAAGGGAAATCTGAAAGAACTGGCGTTTGCTAAAATTGCCACACGGATTCGGAAATGTAGGCTCGCGCCTTGCGCGTGCCGTGAACGCTTGCATCCACTGCACAACGACTAGGACACATTCGCACCCCGGCAAGCGCACCATTCTTCAATTCTTTTTTGACATTCTCCGTGAGGTAATCTTGGATTTATCGAAAGGAGCTGTGAAAGTTTTTTGCTTGCTTCAGTTTTATCTAGGATACCATATTCCACAAGGTTATCAAAAATATAAAGGATTCCAGAAACAAGAACATTGTCCTTTTCCACAGTCCTTCTCAGTTTTCCGTCACCTGTGAGCAATCTTGCATTTATTTTCTTTGCATAATACCAAACGGAACAATCTGTAAAAGAAGCATTTGTATTGCAATTTTGTTGCAAATCCGAAATTGCAGATAATTCAGCAAAATCGAAACTTCTGACAGTCAGCTTTTTGGAATATACAAAACCGTTTATTGCTGAAATTTGTTCTGGCTTTAGAATTTCTCCAACTACAAAATCACTTGTATGTATTTCGCACGGTAATCTGAAAAAATCTTCAAGCAAATTTATAGAAATCAAATCAAGAAAAATATTTGTGTCACTAACAACGATTTTTTCTGCAATCATACAAGAGCCAAATCCTCTCTAACTTGCTCTACGCTCTGATGAAGCAGTGCGGCAGCTTTGGAAACCGTAATAAACTCATTGCTCAAAGCTTTATAAACAAGACGGCTGAATCTGCTGGAAACTTCATTAGGATAAACAGACTGCTCAACTCTTTGCCTGAAAAGAGAGTTTTTGTTTTTGTTCATAAAATAGTATCGCTTGCGGTTCTCGCTGATTATTCCGCTGTTAAAAGCCTTGTACATCAATGCGTCGCAAGAAATACCGTACTGCATTTGAATAGCTCTCAGTTCCTGATAAGAAATATCGTGTCTGGAAGAATCTACAATGCTTTTGAACACAGATTCCAAAATAAGCATTTCGCTTGCAAACAAATGGCACATTTTTTCTTCTTCGTCTTCCGAAACAGAATCGTCAAAAGTAAAAATAAGATGTCCAAGTTCGTGAAGAGCCGTAAAACGCTTTCGTTCTGAGCAAAAGTTTTTGTTCAAGATAATGACAGGATACAAATCATTTACCAAAGAACTCAATCCGTCAAAAGAAGCAGGAGCGTCAATCTCCAAAACTTTTATGCCGTGGTCTTCCAAAAGTTCTATGACATTTACAATTCCGTCAGTTCCGATGTTCCAAATCTTTCTAAGCTCCTCAGCAGCCTTTTTTATTTGGGATTTTGATGAAATTTTCTGAGAGAACGGAGAAATGAATTTCACAGAAGCATTGCAAATTTCTTCAATATTGATATAACGCTCGACCAAATCAGAAACTCTTTCGCGAATGCTTTGCTCCTGCTTTACAGAAAGATTGCTCTTTCGCTTGCGGAATTTCACACTCTCAATGAAAAGAGTAAACGGTCGGAAAAAATAATCGACCGGCTGATTTAATGCCTTTGAAAGAGAAATCAAAACAGAGCTGTTTGGTGCAATTTGACCTTTTTCATATTTGGAAATAGCCATTTTGCTGACGGTATTCCCCATAGCACTTACCAAGTCGTCCATAGAAAAGCCGCATATCAGCCGAGCATTCTTTAGTCTTTTCGCAAAAATATCTGCACTGTTCATAGTTTACAAAATTATTATAAATAATTTATTTTGTAAACTATGAGATGCAATTCTTTTTCAATCGGAAATGCAATCACTGTCATAGAACAAAAAAGGCTGCCAATGCATCGCGTGCAATGACAGCCTAAAAACTCACCTGTAAAAACGCTCAGCTAGTCGCTTGGCGTAGCCAAAAAGCCCTTAACATCAATGAAAACATTCCGAAAATCTAAACTAGCACAGTCATAAGAGAAATCTGAAAGAACTGGCGGTTGCTCTTCAAAGCTCACCGATGTCGAAAGATGTCGGAATTTACTTTTGGAGGGCGTGCAATGACAGCAAGAATCATCATGATTTTGGCTATCGTCTGCTTCTTTTTGGCAGGCTACATAGCTTGGTAAATTGCACCTCTCTTGCTTTTGTGTAAGAGATTTAAAGAGAAAAGCCGCCAAAGTCTTAAAACTTGGCGGCTTCTTCACCATATTATAGAAGACCAGCCGCAGTTCTAGGAAATGTTAGCTGCATTTCCGTGGCTGTGCTTCCCTTTTAATATATCGGATATAGCCTAAAAAATCCACAACACAAAGCGAGGAGCCGCCCCGGGTGGAATTCTGAACGCAGAGCTACTTAAAGCTAAGGGATTTTTTGACTAAAAACTAGCGGCACGGAAGCCGCATCAATAAAAAGCAAATTAAAACCACAGATTAAACAGATGGCACAGATTATAAATTTTAAATCTGTGTAATCCGTGACATCTGTGGTTTATTTTTTTATTTCTGTCCTATTTACTCCACCATCTTGCTGTTGTATAAATAGTAGCCAGTAAGATAAATACTATTTTCACGAATTTTCGCAATACTTTCTCTAATTTTAGAGGCATTTTCTGCGGGGTCACTACTCATGTGGCCTATTTCTGTTCCATCAGTATATGTAGAACTGCTTGTAATATACCAAATGCTTTCGGTGTCTTCAAATGTAATAGAAATAAAATCGCTAAAACCATTGGCAATAATTTTTGTTACCGTCTCAGGAATGGTAATGCTTTTCAAGCTTGCTTTATCCCCCATTCTAAGTAAGGGTGAAGTTAACCAGCTTCCGATTTCAGAAAGCCCCTTCCCTATGGTCAAAGATGAAAGTTTGGTGCACCCATCTAATGCGGATGTTTCAATATCTTTCACCGAATCAGGAATTGTGAGTTCTGTAATGTCTTTACAAGCATAATCAAGTATTAAGTAATCCGGCACTTGCCCATAGGAGGGGTCAAACTTGAATACTTGTGAATAGACTACCCCATTTTCAAATTTTAGATATTTGTTTTCTTCCGAAATAGTAATGCTCGTTACATTCGGACAGTCATCCAGGCTAAAAGAAGTCAGTCCTTTCCCTATTGTTAGTGAAGTAAGCTTTGTTGCGTATGTTGGCATTCCACCGCCAGTTTGCGTTACTGAGTCAGGAATATCCAGAGTCTCAAGGGCAACTGCATTCCAAAAAGCACCTTCGGCGAATGAAGTCACTGTATCGGGGATTGTAACGCTTGATTTTCCGCAAGGAAATGCAATTAATTTGGTGATATTTTTATTATACAGGACTCCGTCAAGAGAAGCGAAGTTTGGATTTCCTTCTGCAACATTGATTTCTACCAGACTTATTGAACCACCCTCTGTATTCTGTGTAAAACCTATTCTTTCCAGCCCCACTCCTATGTTAATTCTTGTAAGTTTTGAACAGTCAGCAAAAACCGAATTAGCCATTTCCGTAACTGAATCAGGAATGTCTATGCTCTCCAAATTCTCACATTCCGCAAATGCCATAAAATCAATATAAGTGACTGAGGCAGGAATAGTTATATCGTGAAGATTTTCACACTTGGAGAATGACTGCCTTCCAATTTTCAGCAGGGAAGATGGAAGTGTTATGTAGTATAAGCTTTTAGCATTATAAAATGCCTTTTCTGGCAGGTCAGTAAGCTCGCTTGACTGGGACAAATCCAACTTAACTGAGAAACTTCTACTAGTAATAGAACTTCGCAGTTCTGAAACATTGTCATTTGTCGCATCGGTAATAATGAAAACCGCTTTTGCAAGGCCTTTTTCCCTGATTTCACTCACTTTGTCAGCAAATTCACTCACAGTAACTGTATAGGAAGAAGCATTCGAGAAATCAACTGTCGTTTCTTCATCATTCTGTTCGTTGTCACTTGATGAAGAATCCGACGGATTCTCCTTTGTCTTATTATTTTCATCATCACCGCAGGATTCTTCAGATGATGTGCGTACAGTGCCGCTTCCGCTTGCGTCAAGACTTCCGCTTTCCAATACGATACCCGAATCAGAAACGATTACATAAAAAGTCTTTCCGTTGTTAGTTTTGCTGTAAAAAATATATGTTCCATTGGCAATGCTACGGCTACCTGAGGAGAGGGCATAAGTTCCCGTGTCTTCCACATTGTCGCCTTTTATATGGTATGTGTTGTCACTTGCCATTTTAAGCGTTTTATAGGCCGTGCCTCCAATTGTAAATGTACCTGTGTAAGCGGTCGCCGTTATTTCTGTTGCGACAGCATTGTTGCCATCGTCTCCATCATCATTTGAACATGATGCAAGAAAAAGGCCGAGAACAAGCAAAGACAAAACAAGCTGCAATAATTTTGAAAAATACTTCATAATGAATCCTCCTTATGATAGAAAAAAAATGGCGTTACTTAATGAAATAGTATCGTCACTCAATGTGAGTTTATCATCACTTTAAGAATATATCAAGATTAACTTTAAGTGATATCTTATATTTATGGCAGGAATTCATCAAATCTTAGGAGAAAATATCAAGATTCTTAGAAAAGAACATGAATGGTCAAGGAATTTTTTGGCGGACAAGCTTGATATTTCGGTCTCGTTTTTAACCATGGTGGAACTAGGACAAAGAGGAGTCTCACTGGCGCTTGTTGAAGATATTGCCAGCGTTTTTAGAGTTCCTATTCCTTATTTATTTACGGAAAAAACTATAAACAAAAATGATGAAAGAATTAAGCCGGCACAAATGAAGGCTCTTGAGTCCGAATTAAAGAATTGCATAAACGATCGAATCACGGAATTTTTTGAAGCTAAATGGAAAGAAAATTCTTGATAAAATCTTCCCCGCTCAGAGGAGAAAATAATAAACCACAGATTACACAGATGTCACAGATTATAAATTTGGTATGAAAAAAATCTTGCATACTAAAACAAAATCCCAATCTGTGTAATCTGTGCCATCTGTGGTTAATTTTTTTATTTCTGAGTCGCCACAATCGTTTCCAGAGCGACTTTCATCATGTTTGTGAAGGTTGTCTGGCGCTCTTCGGCTGTGGTGGCTCCACCCAGGAGGATGTGGTCGCTGACGGTCATGATTGCCATGGCTTTTCTTTTGTATTCTGCGGCCAAAGTGAAAAGTTCCGCGC
>JAFXSM010000011.1 GCA_017525605.1 Treponema sp.
AAGCATCGTGAAGGTACGGCGACAGCCGTGCCGTGACCGCTTGCATCCACTACGCAATGATTAGGAAACATCCGCCCCCTAGCAAGCATCGTGAAGGTACGAGCGCAAGCTCGTGCCGTGACCGCTTGCATCCACGGCAAAATGGTTAGGGCACATTCGCATCATAGCAAGCATCGTGTAGGTACGGCGACAGCCGTGCCGTGACCGCTTGCATCCACTGCACAATTTATTAGGACACATCCGCACCTCGGCAAGCATAGTGAAGGTACGGCGACAGCCGTGCCGTGCCCGCTTGCATCCACTACGCAATTTATTAGGCCACATCCGCACCCTGGCAAGCGTCGTGTAGGTACGAGCGCAAGCTCGTGCCGTGAACGCTTGCATCCACTACGCAATGATTAGGACACATCCGCACCTCGGCAAGCGCTGTTGCAGTTTTTTGCGGATTGAGATACATTTTATCCGCAATTTACTGCAAGTTGCAGTTTTTTGCGGATAGGAGTGGATATGACAGAAACTTTAAGCCGAAAAATCTACCTTCAGAAGCTCATCGACAGAATGCACAATGGGGAAGTGAAAATCATAACAGGGTCAAGAAGGTGCGGAAAATCGTGGCTATTAAAAAAAGTGTTCAAATCGTATCTGCTCTCGCAAGGGGTGAAAGAAGAGAACATAATCATCGTTTCGCTTGATATCGAGGATGAGGATTCCGACGAGGATTTGTCAAAACACGACACTCTGAAAAAATATCTTTATTCGCAGATAAAATCAGAAGACGAGCAATACTATGTTTTTTTGGACGAGATTCAGGAAGTCGAAAATTTTGAGAAACTAGTCAACGGATTGGCGGCTAAAGACAACGTTGATGTTTACATTACAGGCTCAAACTCAAAATTCTTATCGCAAGACATAAAAACAATCTTCCGCGGACGAGGCGACGAAATACGTGTCTATCCGTTTTCTTTTTCGGAATTCTGCCAGAACAGAACGGAAAGCATCAGCGAACTATGGAAAGAATATTACACTTACGGCGGAATGCCGCGACTTCGTACATTGAAAACGCCGGAGCAAAAAGTGAGGTATCTGCAACGTCTCTGGAACAAAACATACATCGATGATGTTGTCGAAAGAAACAATGTCAGAAACAAGACCGCCCTAGAATCCATGGTTGACGCGATGTGTTCTTCTGTCGGCTCGCTTGTGAACCCGACAAAAATAAGAAACACGATTCAAAGCGTCCAGAAAATAAACATCGACAACGAAACTGTAGCAAATTATATTTCATACCTCGAAAATTCGTTTTTGTTTGAGGGCGCAAAGAGATACAACATCAGGGGAAAGAAATATTTCGACACGATTCAAAAATATTATGCCGTCGATGTGGGATTACGGAACGCGAGACTGAATTTTCGGCAGCAGGAAATCACTCACATAATGGAAAACATTATCTTCAACGAATTGCGCTCGCACGATTATCTTGTTGATGTTGGGCTTGTCGAAAGCCGGGAACTGCGGAACGGAAAGCAAGAATATATCCAGCGTGAAGTTGACTTCATCGCGACAAACGGAATCGAAAAATACTACATTCAGTCGGCATACGCATTGGATTCGGAAGAAAAAAAGGAACAAGAACTCGCATCTCTTTTAAAAATTGATGACTCGTTCAAAAAAATCGTCATAGTCGGAACCGACATCGAAAAATACACAGACGACCACGGAATCACGTTCATGGGACTTTTCGACTTTTTGCAAAGTGAAGGAAATGCAACATCCACAAAGCTTTCTTTACATACTATTTAAAATATAAAAAATCACGGTATACTTAAAAAAATTGTTATTTTCAGTTCAAAGGAGACCATAATATGAAAAAAAGTGAGGCATCAGAAAATGTCGCTCGGCGCAAAGTCCCGTTCCGCTTTCAGTTTTCAACTTTCATCTTTCAGCTTGCAGCTCTGCTTCTGCTGGTGGGGCTTGTTTCGTGCGATAATTTCATGCATGGCTCTAACGATTTTAAAGAAAAGCTTGAGCAGGACATTGAATACGCGGAAAGCACTCCGTATGAAATCCGAATGGAATGTGACGAGGGATTCGGCTCAATTACTTCGATTTCGATTATTTCGAAAAAAGTCACAGACCAGTTCAACGTGGAATTCAAAATCGCTTCGGGAGTTCAGTTCGTCTGCTGGAAAGCGTATTCGAAATCTTCCGACGGAACTTACAGCGAGCTTTCTTCCGATTACATCGATTTTATTTCCTACAACACAGAAAGCAACGACGGCGTTTACAAGGCGACTGTCAAATTCGTGAAGGCGGCGGTTGGGATTGTAATCAAGCCGTATTGTCAGATTCTGCCGAAAGTTGAGAGTGAAAAAATCACTCCGAAATTCGAGTCTTTCGGCTGCGAGCAGGACACTACGATAAAAATTCCATTCAACAAAGCCGTGGACGAATCGACATTCGAAAACATCTTGAATTTTACAAATGTTTCGATTAACGGTGCGGACGGAAGCGACTTCAAAAAATATTATGAAAATCCGAGCCTTATTGCAGATTCAGACGGAAACAGCATTCTGATCATTCAGCCAAAAAAGCCAGCGACGATTATTACTGATGAAGAAACTGTTGCCACAAAAGACATCACAATCTCAATCGATTTCACCGGAGCAAAGGACACTATAGGTCTTTCATTCGTTCAGGCGGAGCCTTATACATTCCGAGTGAACAAAAATACGGACAACGTTGCTCCGATACTCACGGGTGCGACACTTTTGTCAACTGAAGACAAAACAAGCGAATATTATAAGGAACTCACCGACAAAGATTTCGATTCTTGGAGCGACACAGAGAACGGCTCATTCACTCACGGAGATTTCAGCCAGAATCATGTTGGCGGAAAAATCTATTTTGAACTGTGCGGAAGCGACGCTGGCGGTGGCGTTGCTGCTATTCAGGTGGCAGAGACATATTTCAGGACAATTGCAGGCGCAGAGACCACGGACACAGCACACACATATCAGGTTGACTGCGAAGAGGGCGACGGAATTTATTCAGCGACTTATCAGATTCACACTTCTGACGAGGGCGTTGTCAAACTAGATTTTGCACTGGTAGATTATTCGGGCAATGTAAGCGGAACAAAAACTTTCTATGTGATAAAAGACACCGTTATCGATTCAAAGGCACTTTTATTTGAGGAAAATAAACAACCTTCTCTCAGCTGGAACAAAGATATAATTCCATATTATGGAATCAGAAAAGTAAACGGAAATGTTGATACCGTTACTCTGACTGAAAAAGATACAACTGTCGATAAATTTTATTCTTCATACACCGAGTCTTTCGACATTGAAGTCTGGTGGGGATATTCACAAAGTGAACTTTCAAATCTTGCCGTAAAAACGACGAACTCAAGCGGTGCGACTGTTTATACTTTTGACAGAAATTACACAAAGCTCACTTATGTAAAAGCCACTTTTACTGACAACTGCGGTAACACAAAGACTAATATTAGGGCAATTCCACCGATTTTGGATTTTGATATGAACTGCGTAACAAAAAATCCAAAGCAAACATATAACGAGGTAATAATTAATCCCTATGACATACAGAGTTTCCAGCAAATGTGTGCCAAAATTGGAGCAAAAAAATGGACTATGTATTACTCAAACATGCCATGGTGGTTCAATCATGAGCAAAATTTCTGTTATGAAAGAGAAATACAGGCAATCGCTTTTTACAAAGATCAGAGAGACAAATATCAGGGATTCTCCAGCACCATATATGTTCTTGGAGCCTTTGAATATGCGGACGGCTCATTTTGGAGCGCGCCTTTGAGCGTTACAGGATTGAAATTCGATTTTGCAAGTGACTATGACGATACCTTTGACAAAATTACAATGTCGATTGACGGAAAGCCAGCCACAACAGCAGGCGATTCTTCCTATATAAACACAAGTACTATTTCTTCTGAGATGATGGCTGTAAAAAGAACGGGTGTCCAGAATTCTGGGAACTATAAAGTACAAGTCACAAATTATAAAAATAAAAATGTCGATACGACTGGAGTAAAATACATTTTCAAATGTGTGAACAGGTCTACTAACGAAGAATTCATAAGCAGTGATAATGTGTTTTACGTTCCAACGAATGCCTCTTATTATCTTCGCATAATTACAGAGGATTCGGCAGGAAAAAAATATACTTCGGATAATTTAACATTCAGGCTTCATGGAACTAATTCTTCGCATACCTTTTTTTCATGCACTAAAGATTTAACACCGCCTAATATTCCAAGTGAGCGGGAGGACCCGTATGATTTATATAACTATGACGGTTACAAACTCTGGTTCAACTCGACACCAAACAGTTTTACACCACACTGTTTAAAAAGTGATAAGTGGTCAAGAGCATTTCCAATTCAAGATGTGCAGGCATACGTTCCTACTGATGATACCGAAATGTACGCAAACAGCGAGGGGCTTGGCGAAATAGAATATTTCTTCATTCCTAATTACGGAACTTCCACCTCAGAGTTTGGTTCATGCTCAGAGGAAGAATTTGAAGCACACGAGAAAAAAATTGCGACTTACGATTTGAATCAGCTGGACTACAAACTTCCTCAATGGCAGAACCGGACTACAAATAATGAATCAGGAGTTGATGAGAGCACATTCAAAGACTCTTATAGACAGATGAGGATTGAGCTTCCGTATGACGGGCTTGAAGAAGGCTTCTATACGGTTTGCATAAAGGCAAAAGATGCTTCTGGTAACTATTCCTATGGTTTTGCGCCTGCCATAAACAAAACTTTGGGCAAACATCTTGACTGGACTTTCGACTCAAGCGACAACACCATGACTTTTACAGATGACACCTACCAACATTACACTGCAATGCTTTATTACTACGATACGGAGCACAGCAGGTGGGTTTCATTTTACGGCTTACTTGATTCCACTGCGCCCAATCTTTCATATCGTTACTTTTGCGAATATTTAGGCAAAATCACGGAAGCAGGTTTCTTTAAAAATCGCTGGGCAAGAATCATCGCAAAAAACGGATTTACGGATTTAGAGGAAGCCGGTTTCTTCGACGTGGAATATGTTTACCTCGACTATCACCGCTACAAGGGCACATCTAACGCAATCGTCTGCAAAAAGAAAAACTGCCTCGAAGGTTTGGGAGGAATTCAGGTATTCTGCGACAAGCCGGTTTTTGCTCACACAATGTACTGTTCAAAACGACTTACTCAAAACAATAGCAAAGCTGATGCAACAGTTTGGGAAAACAAGGGAATCGAGACTGGTCTCTTATTTGAAAGCAGCGACTTCACCTACGGAACCGAAAACTACGATAAAATCCCATCCGGCTACTACTACACCACCATAGTCCACTTCGCCGACGGCACCGTGCTTATGAGCGACGTAAAACAGAAGTAACACGCACAAAAAAGCCTTAAAGAGATTCCGTAAAAGGATTGATTCTCGACTAATATGGAGTTACACTCCAGAATAGTCGAAACAATACGAGGTATTTTTATGTATATCAACCGTCATATTCTGACCTTTTTGAATAGAATGAAAAACCAGTTCAGGGTTCTCTTAATTACAGGTTCACGCCAGGTTGGAAAATCCACTTTGCTCAAAGAAAAATTTCTTCCTGAATATGAATATGTAACTCTTGATGATTTTACAGAACTTGCGCTTGCGCAAAACGACCCGGCATTATTTTTCAAAAATCATCAACTTCCTGTTATTGTTGATGAAGTTCAGCGTACGCCCAATTTATTTCTTCAGATTAAACTACTTGCAGATAATTCGAAAGAAAAAGGGCAGATTGTTCTTACAGGTTCACAAAGTTACAAGCTTTTAAGCAAGGCGGCAGATTCATTAGCAGGTCGTGTATGCATTATCAATATGGCCTCTCTTTCTCTTCGCGAAAAATTCGAGATAGATTTTAATAAAGAATTTTTACCGACATCAGATTACATAGAGGAGAGAAAAAAATCTGTAAAGCAATACGAAGATTTGTGGAATCATATATGGCGGGGAAGTATGCCAGAACTTTCGGACGAATCGATTGAATGGGAACCTTTTTACCGTTCATATATCCGCACTTATCTTGACCGCGATGTTGCAGATTTGATAAATGCAAAGAATCTTGTTAAATTTCACAACTTCATGCAATGCATAGCAGCACGAGTTGGTGAACTGTTCAATGCAGATTCTTTAGCCCGTGATGTCGGCGTTACAAGCAAAACAATTGCCGAATGGACAAGCATCCTTGAATCCTCTGGTGTAATCAAATTGCTTCATCCTTACGAAAAAAATGTTTCAAACAGAGCCGTAAAAACTCCAAAGATATATTTTATGGACACTGGCTTGGTTTGCTATCTTGTAGGCTGGTCTTCAGCACAGGTTGCAATGAACGGTGCAATGTCCGGCGGACTTTTTGAAAACTTTGTAGTAAGCGAAGTGATAAAATCTTATTACAATGCTGGGCACGAAACCGAAAACATTTATTTTTACCGAGACAAAGATAAAAGAGAAATAGATTTGATTATTGAAAAAGACAATGTTCTATATCCAATAGAAATAAAAAAATCTGCTCTTCCAACGCTTGATATGACAAAGCATTTTTCTGTTTTGTCAAAAATTACCGGAAAAACTATTGGACTTGGCTGTATTCTCTGCCAGTGCGACAAAGCCTTATATTTGAGCGAAAATGTAATTTCTTTGCCGATTGAATACATTTAAGCAAGATTTTTCGGAATTTTCCCACAAGAGACCGACAAAAAAGCCGCCCGAACAAAAATCCGAGCGGCTTTCATTTTCAGCATCTCCCACCCTACTTCAAAGAGATTCCGTCAGGAATCTCTAATCCGTGTGACAATTCAGCGTGCTAGAAATCAACTTCTGTGTCGTAGTAGCAGCACTTGAGAAGTTTTTCCATTTCTTCCTGTGTCGGCTGCCTTGGGTTGCTTCCCGTGCAGGCATCGGCGATTGCGTTCTTTGCGATTTCCGGCAAACGCTCAAGGAAGATGTCCTCCGGAACGAAGCCTTTTTCGCAAGGATAGCTGTCCGCGCCGTAAGTTCCGATTGAGTGCGGAATCTTAAGGTCGTCGTTCATGCCGCGCAGATATTTGATGAGAGCAGCGATTTTTTCTTTTTCTGTTGAACCGCCCAAGCCCATGAAGTCAGCGATGACGGCATAGCGTTTTGCGGCAGTCGGGTCTTTCGCGTTGAAAGCGATGACTTTCGGAAGATACATTGCGTTTGCGGCACCGTGAATGATGTGAGCGTGCAATCCGCCAACGTCCTCAAATGCAGCACCTGTTTTGTGCGCCATCGAATGAACGATTCCGAGCAAAGCGTTCGAGAATGCCATTCCGGCCAAGCACTGTGCGTCGTGCATTCGGTCGCGCGCGCCCATGTCGCCGTTGTATGATTTTACCAAATCAGACTGAATCATCTTGATTGAGTGCAGTGCGAGCGGGTCAGTGTAGTTGCAGTTCGCAGTTGAGACATAAGCCTCGATTGCGTGCGTGATTGCGTCCATACCAGTGTGCGCGACGAGTTTCTGCGGCATGGTCTCTGCCAATTCCGGGTCAACGATTGCGACATCCGGTGTGATTTCGAAGTCAGCAATCGGATATTTGATTCCCTTGTCGTAGTCAGTAATAATTGAGAATGCCGTGACTTCCGTAGCAGTACCGGAAGTTGAAGAAACAGCGCAGAAATGTGCCTTTTTGCGAAGCTCAGGGATTCCGAATACCTTGCACATATCCTCGAAAGTGCTGTCAGGGTACTCGTACTTAATCCACATTGCTTTTGCGGCATCGATTGGTGAACCGCCGCCGATTGCGACAATCCAGTCCGGCTGGAATTCGAGCATCTTCTTGGCTCCGTTCATGACGGTCGTCACCGACGGGTCAGGCTCGATTCCGTCGATAATCGAAACTTCCATTCCGGCTTCTTTCAGATATTTCTCGGCTTTGTCGAGGAATCCGAACTTTTTCATCGAACCGCCACCAACGCAGATGACGGCTTTCTTTCCCTTGAGATTTTTAAGAGCCTCAAGCGCGCCCTTTCCGTGATACAAGTCACGAGGCAGAGTAAAACGTTGCAAAATAATACCTCCTATTTCGTTGCATGGAGGCAACAATGCACAAGTTTTGCTGTGCAAAACTTGTGCATAAAAAAATTACAAGGATGTAATTTTTTTATGCTACCTCCTATTTTTAGCAGCTCTGTTAAAAATAGGATAAATCCGAATTTTCAGTATTGCAAATTTTATTTAACTACAACGTTGTATAGTCTGTCCAAATCGGCTTTCGAGAAATAGTCGATTTCGATTTTTCCCTTTTCGAGAGTGCCGTTAAGGACGACTTTCGTTCCGAAGATTTCCATGAATTTCTGCTCGATTTCGGAAATGCCCGGGTCTTTCTGCGCAGGCGACTTCAGCTTGCGCTCAGAGCTTCCACTCCCCTCGCCGTTGTTCAGTTCGTTTGCAAGTTCCTCAGCTTTTCGGACGACCATTCCGCCATCGATAATTTTCTTGAAAAGCACACGGCGGTCATTCGAATCTTTCACGGCAAGAAGCGCGCGCGCGTGTCCGGCAGTCAATTTGCCTTCAACAAGGGCGTTCTGCATATCCTCCGGGAGCTTTAAAAGGCGGATTGCATTTGCGACTGTCGAACGGTTCTTTCCGACGCGGGCTGCAATCTGGTCCTGGCTAAGCCCCGAAATCTGCATGAGCTTGTAATACGCCTTCGCTTCCTCGATGTCGTTCAAGTCCGCACGCTGAATGTTCTCGATGAGCGCGATTTCAAGCTTTTCCTGGTCGCTCTCGAATTTTCCGAGGCGCACAGGGACTTTTTCAAGCCCGACGATTTTTGCGGCGCGGGTTCTTCTCTCGCCCGAAATGATGTAGAAATTTCCGTCGCCGGCATCTTCGATTTCAATCGGCTGATGGATTCCGTGCTCGCGGATTGACTCTGCAAGCTCGTTCAGTTTATCCTCGTCGAATTCCGTTCTCGGCTGCTGCGGGTTCGGTTTCAGAAGGTTCACGTTCACGAAGAGCTGACCGAATTCGTCGGAAGAAATTCCGTCCGGAAGCTGATTTTTTTTCTGTGCAGGATTTTCAGATTTTTCGGAAGAAGAGATTGAAGAAGAATTTTCACTTTTGGAAACGATGTCAAAACTCGGCTGCTCGATTTTTGCAGGCTCAGATTTCTGTTCAGTTTCCTGTTCTACTTTTTGTTCTGATTTCTGTTCTGTCTGTTCAATTTTCGCAGATTCTTTTTCAGTTTCAGCCTTTGTTCCTGCGATTTTCGGAGCGTTTTTGAAAAGGGCATTAACTCCGTTACCAAGCCCGAATTTCTTAGCCACGGAGCATCACCTCATCTGCAAGCTGCTTGTAGCTCTTTGCGCCGACGCAGTTAGGGTCGTAGTCGCAAATCGCCTTGCCGTAAGAAGGGGCCTCCGAAAGGCGGACGTTTCTCGGAATCATCGTGTTGAAGACCGATTCGCCGTAATGCTCTTTCACAAGACGGACGACATCTTTCGCGAGGTTCGATTTTCCGTACATCGTGAAGAAGATTCCGCCGATTTTCAGGTTCGGGTTTATCGATTTCTGAACCTGCTCGACCGTCTGAAGAAGAAGCGTGATTCCCTCAAGCGCGAAATACTCGCACTGCATCGGAACGAGAATCGCGTCGGAAGCGGCAAGACCGTTCAATGTAAGAAGCCCCAACGACGGAGGACAATCTATCAGAATGTAATCGTATTTTTTCCTGAACGGGTCCAGCGCGTTTTTAAGGAAGAATTCCCTGTTCTCCTGGTCAACAAGCTCAATTGCCGCGCCGGACAAATCGATTGAGGCACAGATTGCATCGAGGTTCTCGACGGCAGTGTGCTTCACGCATTCGCTAGAAGAAACGGAACCGGCCAGCAATTCATAAATCGTCGGTTTGTCCTTTGAAACTCCAATTCCGCTCGACATATTTCCCTGAGAGTCGAAATCGACGAGCAGAACTTTCTTTCCGGCACGCGCCATGTACGCACCGATGTTTATTGCAGACGTAGTTTTTCCGACTCCGCCTTTCTGATTAACAAATACGTAGATTTTTCCCATGCATTACATTCTATCAGACAATCCGACTCTGTGAAACGGTGTGAAACATTGTTATTCAATTTTTGTTACATTAAACACACTTCAACCTATATCAGATTCGCGAAGAACGTCATGAACACGACAGTCATCAGTCCGCAGACGGCAATTGCAAGCCCGCTCATCGCGCCCTCGACCTCGCCGATTTGAAGTGCCTTCGTCGTTCCGAGAGCGTGGCTGCAAGTTCCGATTGCAACTCCCTTCGCTACAGGCTCCGTTATCCTAAAGAATTTTAGAATCTGCTCGCAGAATGTGTTTCCGGTGATTCCCGCAACGACAATCGAGCCGACCGTGATTCCGACGATTCCGCCGTACTGGTTCGACAGCGCAATTCCGATTGCAGTCGTGATTGACTTCGGCAGAAGCGAGATATATTCAACGTGCCCCAAGCCGAACGCAAGGCAGCAGACAAAAAGCATCACGAAATTCGCAAGCGTTCCCGCGAAGATTCCGCCGACGACAGCCGCCCAGTTGTCCTTCAATTTCTGGAACTGCTCGTAAAGCGGAATCGCAAGGCAGACAGTGACAGGAGTTAGAAAGAACGAGAGGATTTTCGTGCTGTCGTTGTATTTCTGGATGTCGATTTTGAAAATTGCGACGAACGCGATTGAAATCACAGTCGCAACAAGCATAGGATTGAAAACCGCAAGGCGGAGCTTTTTCTTCGCAAGGCAGCCGAGCGAATACGAGGCGATTGTCAGGACAAGCCCCATGCACGAAGACGACTCAAAAAATTCTTTAACGACCTGCATTTTCATTTTCTCCTTTTTTGTGCAATTTCTGAATTTTCAACATTTTCAGCTTCGTTCATCCTGTTTTTTCTGTTTGAAATGCGGATGATAATCTGCGTCGCCCAACCGGAAGCAACCATTATCACAACCGTGGAAGAAACTCCGACGACGAGGAAAAACAGCCAGTGCGCTTTCAAGACCTCAATGTTCGCAAGAAGGGCGATTGCAGGCGCGATGAAGAAAATCGGCATGATTCCGAGAAGAAAATCGCCTGTCTCCTTCACTGCGGAAATCGGGCAGATTTTGAAATGGAGAGCGAAGAACATCAGCACAAGGCCGTAAATCGAAGCTGGAATCGGCAGAGGGATAAAATAGTTCAGAAGCTCGCCGACCATCGAAAATAATGCGATTAAAAAGAACTGTTTTACAAATTTCATGGGAGAATCTTAGAACTTAAAGCGAATTGTGTTAATCTATGACATTGCTAAATTGATATTGCTAAATTCTTAAGGAGTAAAAAATGGCAAAGAAAACCGACGTAAAATCTTATCTTTACGTAATCGGAATGGCACTCGTCGTAATCGGCTGCTTTCTTCCGTTGCTTTCAACTAGGTTCGGAGATTCGACAAGCGCGTTCAAAATCATCACGAAGGGAAGCGGCAGCGGTGTCGTGAGAGTCGGCGCGATTCTCGCAATGCTCGGCGCGGCGGCAGGTGTCGCACTCACGTTCGTCAGGGGCAAAATGTACAAGCTGATTGCTTTGGTCGTGTCGATTCTCGGCGGCCTCTACGTTTTCATGAACTACCTGAACCAGAGCGGTGCCGTAAAAGGAATCGCAAAACTCGCGGCAAAAGCTTCCGGCGCGACACCAGGAATCGGAATCATCCTCATCACAATCGGCTGGATTCTTGCACTTCTGGGATTCTTTTTCTCAAGAGAGAAATAAACGAAAAATTCAAATAGGAAAATGACAATGGCTAACAATAAAAGAAGAATCGTAATCACTGGTCTTGGTGTGGTTTCTCCAGTGGGAAACACTGTTGAGGAGACTTGGGAGAGCGTAAAAAACGGAAAATGCGGTATCGGGAACATCACGCAGTTCGACCCGTCAAGGCTTTCTGTAAAAATCGCTGGCGAGGTGAAAAATTTCGACATCGAGCGGTACGGGCTTGAGAAAAAAGTGCTCAGGCAGAAGGCGAGATTCTCGCAGTTCTGTCTTGCAGCATCGGCACAGGCAGTTTCCGACGCGGGATATTCAGCGGAAACATTGAAGGACGAAAAATGCGGCGTGGCTGTCGGCTGCTGTCTTGGCGGACTTGAGACAATGGCGGAAGCATTCGCAAAGGTGGACGATCCGAATGCAGGCCCTGACAGAATGCCTCCGCTCACAACTCCGATGATGATAACGAACGAAGCTGCCGCGAACGTCTGCATTCAGTTCGGCATAAAAGGATTCGGATGGGCATTGAACACTGCGTGCGCGTCTGGCTCGGACGCTCTCGGACTCGCGCTCGACATGATTCGCTCCGGCAGGGTCGATATGTGTCTCGCAGGCGGAACTGAGGCTGCCGTTACGGAATTCTCAATCGCCTCGTTCATAAAGCTCCACGCTCTCGCAACGAAATTCAACGACTGCCCTGAAAAAGCTTCCCGACCGTTCGACAAGGACAGGGACGGATTCGTAATGGCAGAAGGAAGCGCGATGCTCATGCTTGAGGAACTTGAGCACGCGAAAAAGCGTGGCGCAAAAATCTACGCTGAGCTTGCAGGATTCGGAACGAGCAACGACGCTTACCACATCACTTCGCCGCTCAAAGACGGAAGCGGCGCCGCAATGGCAGTGAAAAGCGCAATCGAGGACGCGGGAATCAAAGCCGAAGATGTCCAGTACTACAACGCGCACGGAACTTCTACGCACGCAAACGACAGCGGAGAAACTGCGATGCTCAAAAGCGTATTCGGCGAGCACGCAAAAAAACTCCACATTTCTTCCACAAAATCGATGACTGGTCATCTTGTGGGTGTGGCCGGCGCAATCGAAGCCCTCTTCTGCGTGAAAGCGATAAACGACAATTTTGTCCCGCCTACAATCAACCTTGAGAACCCAGACATCGAAGGCGGCTGCGACCTCGACTACACACCGAACACCGGCGTGAAAGAGGAAATCAAAGTCGCGGCTTCAGCTTCCCTCGGATTCGGCGGCCACAACGGCTGCGTCATAATCAAGAAATTCGAAGAGTAGGTTGAATATCGAATTAATGCAAGTTGTAAATGTGGAAACAAGCTCCCAGCGGGAACCTCCCCACGAAAACGGCAGTACCGCTTCGCGGTGGCTGAGTGTTTTCGTGGGGAGAACCCCGCTTCCGCTTGTTTCCACCATGCATTCTTAAAACTCGATATTTGACCAATTAGATAAATAAAAAACGGATTTGTTTATTTCTAGATTAAACAAATCCGTTTGTAAATCAATTAATTTTCACGTCGAAGATTTTTATATCGACACCGCCATAGCCGCCGAAGGAATCGCTGCTGTAGTAATGGTTTTCGGCACTAAGTTTGGTCGGGTATGATTCGTTTTCTGGGAAAGAGGCAGAATAAGTTATTCCTATCAGGAAATCATCGAGTTCGCTGTGGTTCTGATAGCAGTTTTCAAAATATTCATAGATTTCCGAGATTGAAGAAAATCTGCCAACTGTGTTAGGCGTGAATTTTTCGCCGTCCAATGAAACCTCTTCCACCTCATCCTCAACAGAAATATTTCCGTCCACGACATGAACGGTCATTGGTGCCATTGAGTCGCCCAAAGCAAAAGTGTACGAGAACGAGTAAGATGATGGCTCTGTCCACGAACTTTTCTTTTCCGTAAAAAGCTCATAATCAGAAAACTTTATTCCGCGAACAGATTCGTATTCATCTATTTCTGTGTCATCGGAACACGAAGAGAAGAGTGTCAAAAGCAAAACACAAAACGCAACAAGAATTTTCATAACATTACCTCGAATATTAGTCAGTATAATTATTTATACAGATTATAGAGCATCAAGTTATTATACTGATAATATCCTTTTTCACCATAGGTCTCTTCACTAGTTTTATCAGTATGCCATCCAGCCTTACGAGAGCTTTTAGCGTCAGACAAAGGTGTATTATTTGTATTAAAAAGACCGGATAAATAATATCCGCTTTTATTAAGGTTAGCCCAGCCAATATTTACATGAACGAAATCAGCATTACAAGTTTGTACGTAGGCATTAGAAGAATCATAAAGATCATATGTATAATTTGAATATGCATCTATAACAAAATAGTGCCCACCAGAATAAGAATAGTTAGACCAATTTGAATTCTTTATTTTTGAACCAAATAGCTTAAAATATTTCCGATAACGGGTTTCTGTACATATGCTTTGAGACAAGATACAAACCAACTTATTACTATCAATTGAATTCGTTATGCAATTTAAATCATATTTACCATAAATATACGAAACACCTATCTTATCAAGATAGGCTCTCATATCATTCATAGAAATAGAAGTTTGCTCGCCATACTTTGCATTGCAACCAACCCCAATTTCTCTTAAAAGAGCCTGTATCATTGTACGAGTTTCTCTTGAGCCCCCCCATATATCCGAAACATTTTTTTTACATGAGATTGAATTTAATGCACTCATTTTATCCCAATCATAAATTACATTGGAATAATTTGCCAAAGAACATGTTTTAAAAGGTTTTATCCTTGTAAAAATCTGACCAAGAGCAATAGCTCCACACCCTACAGGATAAGAATTGCCATCACCTATTTCAGAATTTACAACACTATTATATGGATACTCTTGAGTCCAATTTGTATAAAGTAAATTACTCTCATTCTTTTTATTACATACAAAATTTTTGAATTTATAACTTCCTGTAGCAGCTTGTGCAGAAGGTGATAATGAACGTGAAAAATCAGTCTTGCTTAGTTCTCCCATTACGAAATCTGTATATTCAATATAATTCTCAACAGCATCAATAAGCATAGCAGACAACTCATTGTCGCCAAATTCTGCATTTGGCAATATCGCCAAAACAGGTCCCAATCTTCTATCATTACTTGTAACAGCGAAACCAGTTTCACCAGTCTTATTGTTTACAATGTCACACACATAAACTTTAGATTCAGATTCTGACATTGCGTTTCGTGAAACCGAATTTTCAGAAAATTCAACCTTGTCAGATTCACTGATTGAAACGGTAAATTCATTTCCCAAAGAATCCGACAAAACATTCAGCATCTCTGATTCTGGAATTTCAGTCGATGCACCACTTGAAATTATAGATTTCAATTCAAGTGCTCTCGAAGTTTCCAGCAAAGCAGAATCGGCATTATCTGAATCGGACACGGTTATATTCTCACAACCTAAGAAAATAATTGCGAGAAGCAAAATAATAATTGAACTTGTTTTTTTTCGTAGTAGATTCATAAAAAACTCCTTTTTTACATATGGTAACACCGTAAGCAACTTTTTTGCAAACAAAAAAACGGATTTGTCCAGTTTGAAACATTCTTGGACAAATCCGTTTTGAAAAAAAAATTCCTTTTTTATCAATTTTCCACAAAGCCCTTCGACCAGTGCCAGACGGGTTTGGCGAGTTTGTAGGAGAACGGCTGGATTTTTTCGAAATCGGGGAGCCATTCGGTGTCTTGGCACAAGTCCTGGTAGAAAAGGTAGTCGAAGTCGTATGCCTCGATTAAATCGCGAAGGTCGTTGTCTTCACTTTCATTGACCAATCGGTTTTCGATTACGGACAAAGCCTTCTTCCGCCGTGCGTTTTCCTCGTCGGATTCCTTGAACGGAACGGGCGTATACTGCGACATGAGCGAGATAATCGCCTTGCCGTCCACGTTCTGATGAAGCCACTCAAGCACGTCCGCGGTCTCGAAGAATTTTCCGGGAAGGAAAAGATGTCGGACGATCACGCCGCTTTCGATTTTTTCTTTTTTTGAAGAAGGATTTGAAGAATCAGCGACTTCCACGATTTTTAAGGGATTCTTCGAAATCATGTATTCAATCGCTTTTTTTGCGACGGAAGGATAGTCGGCGGCAGAACAGAGGCTTTTTGAAAGCTCGGACGAGAGCGTTTTTAAATCTGGAAGATAGATTGAAACGAGACCGTCGAGCATTTCAAGGCTTTCAACCGAATCGTATCCGCTTGAGTTCCAGCAGACAGGAAGCGAAAGACCTTGCAGCTTCGCCTTTTCAAGCCCTTTCGCGATTGCAGGGACGTGGTGGCTTCCAGTTACGATGTTGATGTTTTCCGCACCGATTGACTGCAACTTCAAACAAATTTCCGCGAACTCGTCTGCCGAGACGTTTTTTCCCATTCCTTTCTGAGAAATCTGATAATTCTGGCAGAACGCGCACCGTAAATTGCAGCCTGTCAAGAAAATCGTGCCGCTTCCGCCGTTCACTGTCAAAAGCGGCTCCTCACCGAAATGCAAACAGGCAACTGCAAGACGGATTTCGCTCGGCTCCATGCAGAATCCGGCTTTGCGCTCGGAAACCGGAGTTGAAGAATCCCATGCAGTCCGCCCCACCCCGCAATTTCTCGGGCAGAGCTTGCATGAAGAATAAAAGTCCGTTTTCAAATTTTCACGCTGAATCACAAAACACCTTTTTCGAGAATGACGCTCATCATGTTCTGCAATGAGTCCAAATCAACAGTCTCCGCCTCGAAATTCACGAAGTCGCGGAGATTCTCCCAGTCGTCGGCAGTCAGAACGTCAAGCACTTCCGAAATGTCGTTGTTCACGAACGAATAGAACGCCTTGATTCTGTCAATGTTCGCCTCGCTCGGCTCGTTCGCCAAATCCTCGCTTGAAAGCACATAAGTGTTCAGCCAATACTCCGAAATCTGCCTTGCGATTCCAGGAACGTCCTTGTTGTAATTCTCAAAGAGCTTTGCAATCGCCTCGCACGCCCTTTTCCCGTCGTAATGGCCGCCATTGTTCGCACGGTCATATTTGATTGTCTTCTGAATGTCTGAATAAAATTTTTCGATAGTTGTCATGGAAAAAAGATTAATGAGGAAAACGAAAATATGAAAGTGGCGCTTGCCAGGTGCGAAGGTGTCCTAATCTTTGTTCAGTGGATGCAAGCGGTCACGGCACGAGCTTGCGCTCGTACCTACACGATGTGCTTGCCAGGTGCGAATGTATTTTATCTATTTTTCAACAAATCAAGATAGGATTCCATTGAAATAGCCGGAATTGCAGACGTTGTAAAATCATCAAGATTTCGCGTAATGATATAATCCAGCTTGTAATTTGCAGCACATTGCATTTGCAAGCCGTCTTCCAAGTCCGTCCAATCGTTATTGCTGATAAAACTTGCAATATCTTTTTTGCTTTCGGAAATAATCTCGTTTCGGCTCAAAAGCAACTGCAAGAGTTTTTTCTTTTCGTCAATCGGGAAAGATTTGTCGATGATGTAAAACAAATCGCAAACAGAATGAACCGTAAGATACGATTTATCGCGTCCAAACCAGATTTTATTCAAAAGCGTTTTTGCAGTTTCAAACCATGGTTCACGATGCAAAAACCAATCCAAGATAATATTTGTGTCAATCAGCACTTCCATACTTTGCCTCAAAATATGCTGATTTTGCGCTGTCTGCGTCGATTCCTGCACCAAGTCCGCTGAAATGCTCGAACAATGCAATGTCGTTTGCATCAGAATCTGCACGCTTTCTTTTCTTTGACTGCAAAATATCCGCTATCTTTTTCTGCAAGATTTCAAGCTGAAATGTCGGCAAGAAATCAATCTGCTGTGCATACATCTCAAACGCCATATCGCTCATAAACGCACCTCCGATATTTGTATTATACATTTGAGATTTGAAAGTTAAAAGTTCGTGTATCGGATATCGTCCTTCTGTGTAGGTACGAGCTAACGATTTTCCTTTTTGTTTACGACAACTCATTCTGGATTGCCTCCAGCCGCGCGAACAATGCCTCGATTTTCCAGGCAATGCGTTTTTGCTCGGCGAGTGGCGGAAATTTTATTTCCATTCGCTGTATTTTTCTTCGAGCAAGGGCAAGTTACAACAGCGTTGCTTTATGATTTTGTCATGTTCTGAAATGTTGTTCTCATCTTCAAAAATAAGTTGTCTTAGATTTTGTGCCGTTTTTAATATGTTTTTTTCATCGGCTTTTATTGAATTGTATTGATTCTGCAGCAATCGCCTATATTGAACGTCCTGAATATTTGCAATATCGATTTCAACTAATGCGGAATCTAAAACTGGAATCATGTTGTTAAAGTTTATTGCACCATAAATACCATTATTTATTTTTCTGAAATCCTTTCCATTTTTCATTTTTTTATGTTTCGCTTTTGGAGATGAAAAAGGTGCATAATACTTTATAGAATTCACTTCAAGAACAATACCTACATAAGGACGAGTTTGATTCTTGTTTTCGGCGACTTTTGAATCGAATTGTCTCAGAAAAGCAATAAAATCATCTTTTATGTTATAAAATTTCATATTTTCCCCTGTAAAAAGCAAAAGGAGTCATTTCCGACTCCTTTTTAAAACTTTCGTTTTTTGGTTTTCACTTGATGGCAGAAACTCGCCGCTTTTTTGGTATTTCACTTAATGGTAGAAATTCACCGCTTTTTTAGGGCTTCACTAATGTGGTAGAAGCTCACCAACGCTTTCAATATACAGCTCTCTGCCGCAAAAAACAAGATTAAAGTTTATACAGCCAGTTCGTCCGCGATTGCCTCCAGCCGCGCGAACAACGCCTCGATTTTCCAGACAATGCGTTTTTGCTCGGCGAGTGGCGGAAGAGGAACTAGATAATCTTCTACGATGTCCCTTGCCAATCTTTGCTGACCAACTACACCAGAAAAGTTGCCAACACCCGTGTTGATAAAATTATCAGATTTTGCAAGCCATAAAAGATATTCAGGCAGAACAACTTCTGATGAACGTAATATATATAATTCAGTCGTACCAGCACCAAAACCATTTTTCAGATTTTTTAACACGACGGATTTTCTGTTCTCAAAACAAGGTGAAATTTTCGCGATTGCCACATCATTTTCTGCGAAATGCGTAAATCCCTTTTTTATATCTTTCCAAAGCCTTTCTTCTTGTCCATGTGTATTTTTGTATTCTGAATCAATCAAGGTCATCGGAATGAAAGATACTGGTAAATTATCATCTAATTTATTCTTCGGATTTATTGTCACTATATCTTTCATAAAAGTCCACGCCCACCCTTCCGGCAGTTCAAACGGAATCTCATCTTCAATATCCTTCACCGTTCCGTCGGCAAACTTCTCATAATGTCGGTCGTCGTCGCCAACAAAGATGAAAGAATCCTTCTTGTCGACTTTCATTTTCTTCTCCGCAACAAGCTTTGCTTTTTCCGCGCGGATTTTTTCAAGCAGCACAGACGCGCTCTCGTCATTCGAATCCTGCGCCACGAGCTTTCCGTGAATCGCGAGGTCGAGGATTTTGCTCTTCGCCTGCTTGATTGCGGTCTGCAAGTCGGATTTGTTCTGCTCAATCGTGTCGATTTTGGAGAAAATGCTTTGAATTGCGGAGACAATGCGCTGCTGCTCGGCGAGTGGCGGAATGCAAATAAAACGAGGCTTCATATTTTCCATCGAAACATGAACCATGGTTGAGCCTGTTGTAGATTCCTTTATAGTATCTACGTCTTTTAGCAAGAAATAATATAAAAAGAATTTATGAAACAATTTTTCGTTGAATTTAACATTCCATATATGATAATGAAAAATCGTCTTATCACCATTCCATATTTTTGGGCCGAAAGAAGCTGACCATGCATATAATAAATCACCATTGTAACAGTATTTATTATCCTCTAATTCAAGATCTGAAAAATACCAGCTTTCATTTGTAAAGAAATTTCCAACTCGTAATACTTTGTATTTACCCTTTTGTAGTAATTCCGGTTTTTTATATGCACGTCCATTTATTAATTCCAGAACATTACCAATTCTTTCTAACGCCCACCCTTCCGGCACTTCAAACGGAATCTCATCCTCAATATCCTTCACCGTTCCGTCGGCGAACTTTTCATAATGCCGGTCGTCGTCGCCAACGAAGATGAAAGAATCCTTCTTGTCGGCTTTCATTTTCTTCTCCGCAACAAGCTTCGCCTTTTCCGCGCGGATTTTTTCGAGCAGCTCAGACGCGCTCTCGTCATCAGGATTCTGCGCCACGAGTTTTCCGTGTATCGCGAGGTCGAGTATTTTTTGTTTCAGGGCTTTTGTGTTCATTTGTTTTCTCCGTTTTCATGCTGTAACTGAAAAATCAGCTTTTGCTCTTCGATTTCTTTCTTCAGTTCTTCTTCCGTCGGCAAATAGAGCTTATATTTTGAGGCAAAAAGCTGCTCGTTTCCGTGCAAAATCGAATAACGCGCAATATCTTCGTCAGTATCCGCACAAAGAACTATGCCAAGCGTAGGATTATCGCCTTCACCTTTTTTGAGCTCATCGTACATTCTGATATACATATCCATCTGCCCGACATCCTGATGCGTTATCTTTGTTGTTTTCAAGTCAATCAGAACAAAGCATTTGAGAATGTAATTATAAAACACCAAATCAATGTAATAATCTTCTTTTTCGGTGTGAATGTGCTGCTGGCGTGCCACAAAAGCATACCCTTTTCCCATTTCCATGAGGAACTTCTGCAAATTGGTCAGAATTGCATTTTCGATTTTTGATTCGGACAAATCTGTGCTTGTTGAAAATCCCAAAAATTCAGCGATAAATGGATTTTTCACATATTCAAGCTTGTTGTTCTGAAAGTTTTTTGTAAGCTCTTTCATCTCGGATTCCACAGCCGTTTTGTTTTGAGAAGACAGCAGCCGGAAATAATACTGAGATGATATGTTTCTCTGCAAAGTTTTTACAGACCAAGTTTGTTCGAATGCTTCCTTTTCGTACCAGGTGCGGGCTTGTTCATTTTTTTCTTGCAGAAGAACTCGATAATGAGTCCAAGACAACACCCCGTTGAATTGTCGACTCGGCAAGTCGACAATCTTGGGAAACTCCTTGTAAAAATTCAGAAAGTGATAGAGATTGCTTTTATCAAAGCCTTTTCCGTAAATTGCGGTGAGTTCTTTCGAAAGTTTTTTTATGATTTCCGCACCGTAATCCGCTCTTTCTTTTTGTTTCAGTTCTTCAACCGCGATTCTTTGCCCCAAAAACCAGTTCCGCTGAACAAGTATCGCATCAACAGTTTTAAAAGCAATTTTCTGTGACTGCTCAATAATCTGTTGCGCATCTTGCAGAATGTTTTCGGTGCAAGAGTATTGAATTATATTTTCGTTTTGTTTCAGGGCTTTTGTGTTCATTTAATTATCTCCCAATGTCCGCCTTTGTCTGCTCCGACTCGGCGGATTATGTTTTGTTCTTGCAGATTTGCAATATTTTTCGCAACAGCACGACGGCTTATTCCCAAAACATCCGCCATTTGCTGTGTTGTAATTTCTGCATTTTGTTTTATCAGTTCAATTATTTTCTGTGAACTTTTCTGTGAACTTTTCTGTGAACTTCCAATGGATTTATCTTGGACATCTTCTTGGACATCATCTTCCTGTGCTTCACTTTCAATCTCAAATGCATCTTCCCAACTACTTTCCAACTCTCTTCCCAACCTATTACCCAACTTTCCACCAAACTAAGTTGGGTAATGGTTGGGTGATAAAATCATCTATTCCTCTTCAATGCTTGCGGTCATTTTTGCAAGTTCGGAAACGGCTTTTGCGATGTTTGTTGATTTCTGCTCGATTGTTTCCATTAGCTCTGCAAGAGTGCAAGTCACATCGTTCGAATTATCTTTTATCCATTTGAGGTCGAGGCTCGTTTTTTCGTCTTTCAGGATTTCTTCAACCGAATATTTCTTCCATCTGCCGTTCGGATTTTCTTCCGACCAAGTTTCTTTTCGGTCTTCAAAATGCCCGGCGCAATACAATTCCTCAAACTCTGCAAAATCTTCTTTTTTGAGAGGATTCGTTTTTCCGAAAGAACGCATGTTTGAGCGCATATCGTAAACCCAAACTTCTTTCGTGTTGTTCTCGTCGCTCGTGCCGCGCGTAAAGAAAAGCACGTTCGTTTTTACGCCCTGTGCATAGAAAATTCCAGTCGGAAGCCTGAGAATCGTATGCAGATTGCATTTGTTCATCAAATCCTGCCTGATTTTCTGCCCTGCGTTGTCCTCGAACAAAACATTGTCAGGAAGAACAACAGCCGCCCTTGCAGTACCCGTCGTGCGAAGCGAGCGGTAGATGTGCTGCAAGAAGTTGAGCTGCTTGTTGCTCGTTGTGAACGTAAAGTCGTCGCGTGTCGCGCGCTCACCGCCCTTCTTCGTTCCGAACGGAGGATTCGTAAGGACCACGTCATAGCCCGTCATCGTCTTGCCGCTCTCGCTCAAGGTGTCGCCGAGGACGATTCTTCCCTCAATGTTGTGGAGCATGGCGTTCATCAATGCAAGACGGTGCGTCTCATGGACAAGCTCTCCGCCAGAAAACGCCTCTTTCACTTGGAACTCGGCTTCCTTTTCGGTCAAATCGCAGTAGTCGTCGGTTTTTGATTTTACAAAAGAGTCCGCCGCAATCATAAAGCCGAACGTACCGCAGGCAGGGTCGTTGCAGCGTTCGCCAGGCTGTGGAGCAACCAACTCCGTCATCACGTCAATCAGAACTCGCGGAGTGAAATACTGCCCCGCACCGCTTTTCTTTTCGTTTGCATTTTTTTCGAGCAAGCCTTCGTAAAGATTTCCGAGTCCTTCTTCCTTCGCAGAATACCAGTCGAGCTCATCGATGGATTTGATGATTTTCTCAAGGTTCTTCGGCTCGTCGATGTTTGAGCTTGCACCCTGATAGATTTCGCGCACTCGCCCCTTGCAGTTTTCGCCAAGATGATTCAGAAGCTCCTTGTAAAAACTTTTAAGTTCGATTCCGCTTTTCTGAACAAGGCAATCCCAGCGGTAATTTTCTGGAATTGAATCTTCAGTCCTCGTTTCCTTCGCCATTTTCAAGAAAAGGATATACGTCAATTCCGTAACGTACTGATGATAGGTGATTCCGTCATCACGAAGCACATTACACAAATTCCACAACTTTGAAACAATCTCTTGATTAGTCATAATTACTCCTTATTTCTGTTTGTCCATTTCGACTCCGCTCAATGACCGGTTGCTTCCACCATGCAATGCTTAGGACACATTCGCACCCCGGCAACCGACTACTACGCTATCTTATCCTCGTACAAATACTGATTCAGCTCGCGTATGATGGAGCTAAGCTGGTTGCCGAAGATTTTGTTGACTTTGTTGAAGCCGCCCTGATTGCGCCACGCCATGTATTCATCAAAAGTCTTTTCGTTCAGCACGGACTCGTTGATAAGATACTTTTCGATTCGCTCAATCCACTTTTTTTCGCCGGCGGTGAAATCGTGGGCTTTGCACAATTTTTTGACGGCGTTGTGGATTCGCTCCTCGTGGGAGACCAAAGGAGAACCGATTGCGTAGCGTCGCACCAGAGTGATGATGTCGGCGGCGCACTCCTCGTTCGTGACTTTCTGGACGGCAGTATTTAGTTTGAGCACGCTGTAGTTGTTGGCATCCAAAGTCATGCTCAGAGTTCGAAGGTCTGCAATCGTCAAATCGGCAGGATGGGTGCAGACGATTTCGAGTGCGGAGAGTTTACTCCTGTTTTCGTTCAGGTAGGCTGAAAAACTTTCAAGATAATCGGCCGGCTCCTGCCCTTTTCCGAAGCCCCTCGTCACTTCAAGGATTTCATCGGTCTTGTTGCTCACAAGTACATATCGCTCCGTTGACTTCTGCATCTTGAAAGCCCCGAACGATTCTTTCGCCCTCAAAAGCACCTCTTTGCAGTTTTCTTCCGAAACAGATTTTGCCTCGCGGACTTTCGAGATGAACTCCTCGGGAGAATCGTAATGCGAAACCACTTTGAAATAATTCAGCTGCGACTCGTCCAAGTTCCGCTTCACGCGCTGGAATTTCGCGATTATCTGGTCGTTTATGAATTTGACATGTTCCTCGTCATCGACTTTTTCGTAGCCAGAAAAGAGGTCGTCAAAAGTTGCGCTCGGATTTGCGACGACAGGTTTCATCGATGAAAATTCGTCGAGGTAGGAATACAAATCGACTGCATCGAAAATGTCGAAATGAGTTTTGCTGATTTTCGGGCACAAACGCGTTGCGCGACCGAGCATCTGCTCGTAGAGGATGCGCGATTTTATCCGTCGCATGAATACGATTTTCGTGATTTCAGGCACGTCGATTCCAGTCGAAAGCAAATCCACTGTCACTGCGATTGTCGGGTAATGCTCGTTCTTGAACCTCCTGATTGCGTCCTGAACTCTGTCCCTGTCTCCGATTGCGCAGGTAATTTTTTCTATCGCGGAAGACGGAATTTCCTGCGCAGAATAAATATCGCGGAGCTGCTTCACGATTTCGTCCGCGTGCCTGTCGTTCACCGCAAAGATTACGGTCTTTTCGTCGCTCTCAGGGTCGATGTATTTCGAAAGCTCTTTCAGAACGACCTGATTAAAGGAAGGAATCAGAACGTTTTTGTTGAATTCCTCCACGTCAAAATCAACTTCGTCCTCAAGCTCCTCCGCGTTCAGAAGCTCCTTCGTGACAGGATTGTATTTTGCCAAAGACTCGCCTTTCTTATGGTGGATTCCGTTCTGGTTCAGCTCGGTTTTAATTGTGTGCGGCGCGTCATAATCGACAAGATAACCGTCAATTACGGCTTCTCGGTATGAATATGTGTAGACGGCGTTTCCGAAAATCTGGGTCGTGTGCAAAGCAGGTGTCGCGGTGAGTCCGATTTTCACGGCATCAAAATATTCGATTACTTTTTTGTATTTGCTCACAAAATCGTTCTGGTCGCGATAAAGAAGCTCAGCCTCGCTAAGCTCACGGTCAAGCGTGTATCCGCGGTGCGCCTCGTCGATGATGATGCAGTCGAAGTCGCCCGAAGACGGAATGCGCTCCTTGTCCTCGCCCATTATGCGCGCAATCATTCCCTGAACTGTCGCGACCTGAATCCGGGTTTCCGAAGCCAAGCTGATATCGTCGAGGGAGTTGATATTGTAGATTTTATTGAGAGGCTGCAAATCTTCGAGTTTCACGTCGTTGAACACGTCCTGTGCCTGCTCGCCCAATGCGGTGCGGTCAACCAAAAACAAAATGCGGCGGAATCTGTTCGTTTTCAGAAAACGGTAAATCATTCCGAGAATCGTCCTGGTTTTTCCAGTTCCTGTCGCCATTGTCAGAAGGATTCGCTTCTGCCCGTTGATGACAGCCTTTTCGACAGCCTGAACCGCCTCAAGCTGATAATATCGGAAATTCAATCCGTCCGGGTCTCGCAAAAAGTCGTATGACAAGTTCTCAAGTTTTTGGTCTGCCTCGTCAATGTTCTGCTTGAATTTCGCCATAAGTCCATCAGGGCTGTACCAGCCTTGAAGCGCGACCGGAATGTTCGAGTCCTTCCGCAAATCCTGAAACCAGATTCCGGATTCGGTCTCAATCTGCTTCAGGTACGGGCGGCCATTCGTGGCAAAGACGAACGGAACTTTGAAATTCTGCCATTTTCCCAAGCAATATTTCTCGTCTTCGTCTTTTATGTTTTTCGCATACTGATGGCACTGGTTGTCGATGATTGCATAAACGCTTTTTTCGTACGCCTTAGCCTCGATGATTCCGATTAAGTTTTCATCGACGAACAAGGCGTAATCGGCACGCGCGTCTTTTGTGGTGTCAGCACCTTTCGACGCTTTCACGGGCCATTCCGCAATGGCGATTCTCTTTCCCTTTTGCGGACGAGTTCCCTTCGAGTAGCGAAGATTTTCCGTGTCAGCTTCCCAGCCGACTTTGCGAAGCTGCTCGTCGATAATCGCCCTTGTCTGCGCTTCCGTGAGAGCCGCCTTCGAGACTGCGATTGCGGAAGCATTGAGCCTCTCCTGCCTTGAAAGCGAACTCTGCGGAGTCAAATTCTGAAGAGATTCACGCTCTTTTTTGGCTTTCTCGACTTCCGCCTCAAGTTCGGCAAGTCGTTTGTCACGCTCTGCAATCAGGGCTTCTTTTTCCGCAATGGTAACGGCGGCATTCTCAAGCTCAATCTTCTGCTCTTCGATTTTCCGCTCCTGATTTTTCACAAGCGGCATCAGATTGATTTTCTTTTTCGGAGGCTCAGGCGCAACAAACGGCTGCGGCGTGAAATCCGCTTCCCCGTAAGTGCGCATGAACCAGACCGCAATCTGATATGTGAACCCCAAAACAGCAAGTGCTTCCTGCTCCGATGCGATATTTTTGTGCGCGGAATCGTTGCGCTGCAAGCGAACTTGGGTTATCCACTGGCAGACATCATAAGGAAGAAGCTTTTCGGATTTCAGAATCCTTGTCCTGTTGTAATGCGTGTTTTCCCTTTCATCCTCAGGCTCAGGAATATTCTCAATGCGCATGATTTCGCTGACCATCATCTCGACAAAAAGACCTGATTTAGTCTTGCTTGATGCCGGGTCGGAATAAACATATTCCTCGGCAAATTTCAAAATCTTCGCAAAATCAGACCAATAAGTTTGTAAAAACGAAAAATTACTCATAAACACATCCGCAGCAAAAAAAAATTTCAGAGTGTCTATTATACAACTTTTCTACAAGTTTATGAGATTGAAGAATCCCACGCAGAAACGCACATTTCATCACCATTTGCAAGCATCTTCTTAAGATTGCATTAAAACTCATAAAAATTACATTATATGTCACCAAACCGCAATAAAACGTATTGACCGCAAACTTTTCTTACTCTATATTTTGCAACATTCTTCATTAAAAAAATCATCAACAATAAAAAGTAGGTCAAACATCAAGTTTTACGACATAATGCTGGAAACAAGCGTAGGCGGGGTTCCTGCATGAGAAAACACGGAACATCGTAAACGATGTTCACGCCACCGCAAAGCGGTACTGCCGTTTTCGGTGGTGGGTTCTCGCTGGGAGCTTGTTTCTGCAACTACATTTTGTATTAACTCGATATTCGACCTGTTATATCAAATCAGGGGTTTTATGCGTTTTCGTGCAATTCTGCTCGCATTCGTGCTTTCAGGTTTTTCTTCCGTGTTCGCGGAGCCTGACAACGGCAAATTTCTTCCGGCAAAGGAAGTTCTCGTTCCGAATCATGTTTATTTCGAGCTCGGCGGAGGATTGAATTTTCCGCTCGAATTTTTCAACCAGGGCAACATCGCCATGACAAGCTACGGCGGTCAGTTTTTCGGCGGAGCCGGATACAACTGGTGCGGCTGGCTTTTTGGGCTCGAATACACGCACGACATGTGGGGCGAAGGCAAGGGCGAATACGCGCTCATGCAGAATTTCAAGAACAACATAATCGAATTCAAACTGCGCAGAGTTCTCTCAAAAAACAGCATCGACTGGCTTCCGTGGTGGTTCGAAATTGTTCCGGGAGCTGGAATCGGCGTGAATTTCATCACGACTGATTATTACCCGTCAAAGCACGCGAAAGACGACGGAAAACTCAGCAGCGTCAAACTTTTCCAAAGCGGCGCGAACTGCCTTTTCTATGACGTTTCGCTTGAATTCGCGTTTCCTGCGGTAACAGACACTTTCATTCCGTTTGTGGGTGCCGACTACAACGCATTTTACGACACGAGCATCGGCGGAGGATTCGCGGGATTCGGACGCGTCTATATCGGAGTGCGCTCATATCCGCTCGGAATCGTGAACGACATTCAGAGAAGAAGAAATCAGCGAAAGCAGCAAAAAGAACTCGAAAGACTCGAAAAACTCAAAAAGCAGGAAGAACCGAAGGAAGAAGAGCCGAAGGAAACAGAAATCGGCGACCCGATTGCGCGGCTCACGATTACGCCGAACGAGGATTTCACGCCGGACGGCGACGGAAAATCGGACGTTGTGCATCTAAAACCGCAGGCACTCAATCTTACGGAAGAGCCAGAAAGCTGGACGCTCACGATTTTCGACCCGAAAGGCGCGGAGTTCAAGAAATGGAGCGGAACTGGCGCATTGCCTGAAAACATCGACTGGAACGGAAAATCCGAAAGCGGCGAAGTCGTGTTCTCACGAAACACATATCCTGCAAAACTTTCCGTCATTCCGAAAGAGAACGACAGAAACAGAAGCGGCAAAAATGAGCTTACTGATTCAGGCGACATAAAAACTGGAATTTTGATGATTGAAATCATTCCTGACAAAAAATGGAAAATCATCGTGAACACGATTCACTTTGATGCCGACCGCGCGACTTTCATCCGCATTCCGAAAGAGCAGCAGGAAGAGAACCGCGAGACACTGGACAGCATCGCTCGGCAGATAAAAAACGTCGGGGACGTTAATGTCCTTGTGGAAGGATACGCGAACAACGTGAGCAACACTGCACGCGAGGACAGGGAGGAGCTTGTTCCGCTTTCTCAGCTTCGCGCGGAGACGATTCAGCAGGAACTCGCGAACAGAGGGCTCGACATGAAGACTCTGAGCGCGAAAGGACGAGGCGGCGCGAACCCGCTTGCAGCATGGGAAGACCGAGCGAACTGGTGGAAAAACCGCCGCGTCGAATTCATCGTGACGAGAGACGAGTAAAAAAATGTCATCCTGAACTTGTTTCAGGATCGGAAAGACACAGATGCTGAAACGAGTTCAGCATGACAAATAAAAAAAGAGGCAGCATTATGAAAGTTTTTAAGGCATTATCAGGATTATCTGCGTTTTTATTGTTCGCAGGCTGTTCGAATCTTTTTGAGACAATATACAACGAGGACGGAAGCGAAAAGACTGGCGACAGCTCGATTTCAGTGCCGACATCGAACACGACTTCAAGCGCGAACATGGAAATTTCGGAAGGGCTTGTCGTCATAAAGGCAAGCGAGCCGGACGTGAACCAAATCACTTACTCAGAAAGCCAGTCAACATATTACGTCGGGCGCGTTCCTTTCGAATACACAGACGAATACACAAATTACGCCCAGGATGACGACACGCGATACACAAACGGAACGACTTCATGGATTCATGCGATTGACGACCCGGTTGAATTCAGATGCTTCCCGAACGATGCGAATGCCTCGGTTTCATGGACAATCGAACAGACGTGGCAGTTCTATCCGCAAGTTCAGACGAACGTAACAAAAGACAACGACGGAAATGAAATCTCTTACAACAGCATAACAGGTCAGGACGCGGAAAAACTCTCTGAATCAGAATCAGTTCCGTATGTTTACTCGGCAAGCAAAAGCACGACTCAAATCAAATCCGACCTTCCTTACGGCGTGAGCGTTGTCACCTGCAAAATCACTGCCGACGATGCGCAGTATTCAAGCACATACAGAATCGTCGTCACAAAAGGATTCACGGCGACGGCACTCGACACAGGAACGAACACAGGAAACACCGTCACAGACCACGGACTCGTCGTCATAAAAGCGACGCAGCCGAGCTACAACGCAATCACCTACGACCCGAACGTGCATGAATACGAAGTCGGAGATTCGACAGGGGCAGACACAACTGCGGATTTGACAGGACTCGACGACCCGGTGATTTTCAAATGCTTCACTCTCGACGAAACTGCGACTGTATCTTGGACAGCACGCCAGACAAAAGAATACAAACTCGATTATGACTCGGAGGGAAAAATCAGCGGGCAGACTCTTACGGATTTGTCTGAAAGCGTAGCGTTCGACTGGGCGGAACACGGAACAGTCCACACGGGAACGACACCGTATTTGCAGCCGACTTCTTCCGACACGAACAAGATTATCTACTCGAATCTCCCTTACGGCGTAACAGAAGTTACTGTGACCGTAAATGCGATTAACACAAATCAGGACGGCGTGGAAGTCGTCGATTCTTCTCAGTACAAAATCACACTCACAAAAAGATACGTCATCACTTCAGGCGTTACTGTCGATACTGACGGAATCGGAATGGGCGTTTATGCGAACGGAAAAACCGGAAACCTCATTTCATGGAGCAAGGACAAACTCAACTACAGCATTTCCCCGTTGAGCGGCGCGAACGACCCTGTTGTCGTCGTGTTCAAGCCGGAAGACGCGAGCGCAAATCTCAATTGGACAGCGACACAAACTCACACTTACGAAACAGAAACGACCGAATACACAACGACCGTGAACGGAAAAACTGTGACATACACATATCAGTCAGGCGGAAAATACACCGAACTCGACACGCCAGTAAATCTGATTGAAAACGGCACGCTCTCAGTGAACACAACGGCAGTTTCGGGAATGCAGCTCTGCTCTGGCAATCTTCCATACGGAACGACAGTCGTGACAGTGACGAACAACGACACGACATATTCAGTGACTCTCAAAAAGCGACGCGTTTTGACGAATGTCGCAATCAGTTCAGATGAAAATTCAGATTCCAGCCTCGTCACCGACCAGAGACTTGTCGTAATAAGCTCTGCAAATCCTTCTATTAATATGATTACTTACAAGGCCGGCAAAAACGATTACGAAGTCTCTTCGATAACTGGAACTGACAATCCGATGAGTTTCCGCTGCTTTGTCGATTCAGAAGCAACTGTGAACTGGACAGTGAAGCAGACGAAAACTTTCACTGCACAGACAACGACTTCCGAAAAGACGGTGACGGACAGCGTTCTTGGAACGACTACGACCGTAAAAACAACGACAGTCACGGGACAGACAGAGAACGAACTCGAAACTCCGGTCGCAATTGATTTTTCGGACGAAGAAGGCTATGAGAATGCGATTCAGTCAACGATTCCGTACGGAGTGAGCGTCGTGACAGCGACAGTCAGCGCACCAGATGCAGCCGACACAGTTTACACAATCACTCTCACAAGAAACATTTACGAGGCAAACTCTTCAAGTTCATCAAGTTCGTCAGCTTCAAATTCACAAGACACCTACTCGCTTCTTTCTGACCTTGAAATCAGCATCTCGGACGGAGAATCTGCTTCTTCAACAGGAACTCTCACGCCTGAATTCAGCCCGACGACATACACGTACACGCTCGAAGTAGATGAGAACGCGGATTCAATAACGATTGACGCGGCGGCAGCGTATGAAGACGCGGAAATCGAATTCTCCGACGCAATAACGAAATACGGAACTGTTCCGGGTGCAGCGGGAAACACTGTCCAGCTTGCAGGCGGAACTTCAAGAATCACGCTCACAGTAAAAGACGAAACAGGCCTTCCGCGAACATACACGATTTACGTCGTAAAACCGAACGACGGCGACACGAGCTTGAAGTCGCTTTCACACACGCCTTCAACTTCATTTGAAAACGGAGTCGAAGGATTCAGCACAGACACAAGCTACATTGGCGAAAGCGCGGCAGGAACAGCAAAATACGAAATGACATTGAGCGCGGACTCAAGAAAAGACGTTACGAGCGTCTCATTCACCGCAATTCCGAACGACTCGCGCACGACAGTTGCATATGGATATTCAGCAGACATCGCTACATTGCCGTCTGAATGGACAGAAAACTACACTTACGAAACGCAGAACGGAACAAGCGCGAAATCTTACACAGTCCAAACTGGAGATGAAAATTCCGAAAACATGACACGCATTCTCTGGGTGAAAACGATAAGCGGCGAATATTACCACACGGACGAATCTTCAGCTTCCGGCTACGCAAGCACAAAAATGCGCGACACGACATATCACGCGGTAAAAATCACAAAAGCAGGCAACGCGAACACGAATCTCACCGCACTTGAGGTCGTCGCAACGTACGAGGACGGAACATCAGAAACGATTCTGACTCAAACTTCAGATGACACTGTTGCATGGAAAACGACGGGCGAATCGACAAACGTAACGACTTACGCGGACAGGCTCGACTTCTATTTCCGCCCGCTCGACAAGGACGCAAGCGCATATTACACGGCGAAAAACACAGCACACGCAGAAAGCGATGAAAACACATCTTTCACAGGCTACGCTTCAAGCGCGAAAACTCTAACTGCGACAAGCGGAGATTATTTTAACGACGGAGCAAGCGAATATTATCACTTCGCAATCGGAGAAATCGCGCAGGGAACGGGAGCGAGCGCGCAGACAAAAGATTTGCCGAACGGAACAACAACCGTGACGATTTGCGGCGTGACATACGAATTCGTAAAACCGAACCTCAAAGACACAAGCTACAGCGTAAGCGGCTGGGACGGAATCGGCGGCGGTGTAGACAATACATCGCGCACCTCGTACATCTATGTAGAAAACAGCGTGGAGTCTGTCGTTCTTTCTCTCAACGTGACACAGCAGAATGCAACCGTGACTGTAAATTCCGTAACGCAGACAGCGGGCGCAAATGAAAGCACCGTAACTGAATCTTCAAATGCAAGCTACAGCGTATTGCACAAAGATGCTTCTTCAACGGGAATCGTCTCAAATGCATGGAAAGTGTGCATCGGAAACGCAAGCTATTCATATGACGGCTACACGCGCACAGAGCCTGAAACAGAGCCTTCCGCAAACACGATTCTCCCAGTCGGAACTACAAAAGTCGTGCTTTATGTTCTGAACAACGGAACAAAGAAAGATTACACCTACTACATCGTCCGCGCGGACGACAGCGAGTCAAGGTTGAAGACGCTCACAGTCACGAACGGAAAAATCACAACAATGCCAATCAGTTTCGACTGGACATCATCTTCCGAAAGCGACACTTATGTGCTCAAAACAAGCGCATACACAATCGACGCGGGAGTTCTCACGCTCACGGCAAAATCAGTCTCCGAAAACGCGACGATTTCCGTCATAAAATCGCGCTCTGAAAAATCAACATTGAATTCTGTAGACGGAGCATCGGATTGGGAAGAAGAAGCCACACTCACGAATAACAGCTCGTCGAAAGGAACATTCATCGGAAAATACGAAATCACCGAGAACGACACGGGAACAATGCTCTTTAAGGTCACGGTGACATCTGGAAGCAACACGACTCACGTCTATAATCTTCTCGTGTACGTCGAGGCTGACACGAACGCGACTCTCACTTCTCTCAAAATCATCCAGAACGGAACGACTTCAAGCTACACGAACCCGATTCTCGCAAACAACTTCAGTTCAGACACAACCGAATACAAAAATCTCTCTGCAAGCCTGAGCTACACGGGCGACATCGTAATAACTCCGACCGCATACGAAAAAGCAATCATTTCAGGATATTCAGTGAAGATTGAAGGCGAATCAATTGAAAATTCCGTTTCAGTCTCTGACAACGTGATTACGATTCCGTACAGCTATTACAGCACGATGCTCGGAAAAACAATCACCGTAACGTACACGGTGCAGGCTCAGGACAAGCGGTACACGAACAGCTACACGGCTTCAATCGAACTTCCGTCACTCACGACGATTACGGAATTCAGCACTTATGAATTTTCATCTGAATACAGCTACACTCTTCCGTCAACAGATGCAACTTCGAAAATCGCATACAGGTTCGGCGCGGTAATCGCGGACGAGTCTACATTCCTCGGAAAAACAAAAAGCTATTTCGGCGGAATCGACATCATCGGAACGAGCGACAATTCAACATGGTACGAAAGCTCGTTCGCACAGAGCGGATTCCAGCTTGTCGTGAACGTTGGCGGAGAAGACTACTGGGTAAAACTTGACGAAAACGGAAAATCCGAAATGTTCTACACGGTTGACTTTACGAACAAGACAATCACGGAAGCAGAAAACCCGGGAATCTCGCTCACAGTAACGCCAAATTTCCAGTACGAAAGCGAAACTCCGTATCTCGCCCTCACATTCAATCTCGAAAACACGAGCGGAAAGAGCGTAAAACTCGGTGCCTCTATCGACACGCTCGTGGGAACTGTCGCAGAATCCACAAAGGCAGCCAACGACAGCGTGACGGTCGCGAACACCGACAACGGCTTCGTGATGAAAGGAAACGACTACAACTTCACAGTCATCCTGAAAAACGCATACGGCGTTGACGACGTTGACCGCGTGTGGTACGGCGCATACGACTCATCCGCATTCAAGCACATGAGCGTATTCACCGACAAAACAAGCTCGCTTTCGAAAGGAACAGACAGCGCAGCAAGTTTCAGCTGGGATTTGGGAGCCGAAACAAGCTACGAAAAGACAATCAGAATTAACATGGGAAAATAATGCTTCGGCTCCGCTCAGCAACCACTAGGAAAGGTACGAGCGCAAGCTCGTGCCGTGAACGGTTGCCTCCACGGTGCAATGCTTAGGACACATTTGCACCCCGGCAACCGCGTCAGACCTTAAATCCGTCCACTTTATTTGCGATGTTCTGAACCGCGTTCGCAGTTTCGTTCGATGTGTTCAGAAGGTCGTTTTTGATGTCGATTACGGACTGCGTTACTTCAAGGACTTTCGACAGAGTTTCCTTCGTGTTCTCAGTTTGTGCGGTAAGCGAGCGCACCTCACGCAGAATCGCCTTGTTTCCCGACTGCATTTCCATAGAAGCCGCTTTCACTTCGGAAGTCGTGTCGGCAAGCGAGCGAAGTGCCTCGATAATCTGCTGAGAGCCGGAAGACTGCTCCGCCATCGCATTCTTGATTGTCACGACGAGCTGCGCGGTGTCTTCCATCATCTTTCCGGTCTCCGCATAAACTGAATCGGCGACGGAAGAAGAAGAGACGATTGCGACGATGAGATTCCTGATTGTCTCAATCTGCGCCTTTATGCTGTTCGACTGGACAGAAGAATCCTCCGCAAGCTTTCTGATTTCGTCGGCGACGACCGCAAATCCCTTTCCTGCCTCGCCCGCGTGCGCTGCCTCGATTGCGGCATTCATTGCCAAAAGGTTCGTCTGCTCAGCGATGTTCGAAATAATCATGTTCGCCTCGTCAAGGCTCTGCGACTGCTCCTCGACTTCCGCGATTTTTCTCGAAACCTCGTTGCTCGTCTCGATTCCCCTCTGAGTGTTGTTCTTGAGATTGTCGAAAGCGTCGGACATATCCTCGGTAGATTTCGTAACGGAACGGATATTGCCAATCATCTGCTCGACCGCGGAAGAAGCCTCGTCGGAAGCGGAAGCCTGGCTTTCAACAAGATGCTCAAGATTCTCAATCGACAGCGAGATTTTTTCGATTGCGGCGGAAGTTTCCTCAACGCTCGCATCCTGATTCTGCATCTGGCTAGTCACCGCGTCGATATTTTCCGTGAGCTTCGAAATCGCGTTGTCGGTGGAATCCACGCTAAGACGCAAGTTCGAAGAAGTCTGCGTCATCGCATTTTTTGATGTCGCAATGTCTTTTATGAGCGACTGAAGATTCTGAATAAAAAAGTTGAAGCTGTGCGTAATCTGACCGATTTCATCGTTCTTCAATTCAGGAAGCCTTACTGTGAGGTCAGCATTTCCCGTTGAGATTCTCTTGAATTCCTTTTTCAGTGCTTTGAGCGGCCTGATGCTGATGATGAGAAGGAACACGGTCACGGCAAGAATCACCGAGATAGAAATGAAATTCGACAATATCAGGGATTTCTCAAGGACGATTGCGGACGAATTGATTGTTGAAAAAGGAACCATGACGACAAGATTCCACGACGTTCCCGAAACCTGCTTGAAGAACGCGACATACTGCTTTCCGTTCAGCTTCACTTTTCCGATTCCGTCTTTTTTCTCGGAAAGAACCTGCTTGAAGCTTTCAGGAACTTTGATTCCCGGTGTGTCCTCGAATTTTTTCACCATGCTGTATGAATTGTCAGGAGCGCAAATATACGTCCTGTCTTTCGACAAAAGCAGACCGTAGCCTTCTGGAGAAGATTCCTCTCCGCCCTTTATTCCCTTGATTCCGTCGTTTATATAAGCGACAGGCGTAAAACCGACGAAACAGCCTATATGTGTCTTGCCGTCTTCCTTCTTCGGCTCGGACGCCTTGCAAATCGGAATGATTGCGTTGTCAAAATTCGTTCCCTCCGGCTCAGGATAAATCTGCGAAAGGTTCTCGTCCCTCATTCGTTTGAAATAATTCTCGTTGGCAACGCTCTCAACCCTTCCGTCATCGAAATAACAAAGCGCGCTTTCGTAATCGATATAAGCGACGTGCGTGAAATTCTTCTGGCGTTTTTTTGCCCTTCTGACAAGCATCTCCTGAATTTCAGCCGGGTCCCTCGAATTCAGTCCTACATCGTCAAGCATCGTGTAGCTTCGGAGCTGCTGCATCTGAATGTTGTTTCTGTACTGAGTCGCAACGACAATCTGCTTCAAAAGCTCCTTGAAATCCCCGACCGCCATCTCATACGAATTCTTCTTTACGTTGCTGATGCTGAAATAAGCAGAGACAGAAACAAAAAGAACGATAACGACACCGATTCTCCAGCAAAGACTGAAAACAAGACTTTTCTTTTTCATAAATCACCCGTTTTTGAATTGAAATATTATAAAATTAGTGTAAAATACTGGAAGCACAGAACCTGTGCGACAAGCAAGTTCTATTCTATCATCGATTTCGAAATATTCCGAAATAATCGTAACTTAATAATCAAAATTTTTTTTCTTGACTTCTACTGCCTCTGAACTTATAATTTGGAAGTATATGGACTTGAAAACTGTTTTAACGCCTGAGACTGTAGAACTCCATCTCCAAGGTAAGACAAAAGAAGAAATTATTGACGAGATGCTGGATATACTCATCAAGGCTGGTAAAGTAGCTGACAAAGCTATTGCGCGCGAATGTGTTTTGGATCGTGAGAGAAAGATGTCTACTGGCATGAAGCACGGCATCGCGATTCCTCACGGAAAAACAGACACTGTCGCTGATTTGGTTGCATGTATTGGTATTTCTGACAATCCTGTCGCATTTGACTCGCTTGATCAGGAGCCTTGCCGCATTTTCATCATGACGCTTTCACCTATCAACAAGACGGGACCACACTTGCAGTTCTTGGCGGAAGTTTCTCTTCTTTTCAAGAGTGCAGAAAAGCGTGCTCAGATTTTGGCCACTCAGGACAAAGCTGAAGTCATCAAGATTTGACAGAATAGAAAGATTTCTGTAGTTCTTGACGAGAACCTCTGCTCTTTTGCAGCAGAGGTTTTTTAGTTTTAAAAGCATTAAAAAACACGGAGAAAAAATGAAACTCGAACGACTTTTTGAGGTAAAAGAATCGAAACTTTACAAAATCGGTGAGGATGGCGAATACAAGGCGAATGCGCGCGCCGTAAAATGGAGCGAAGTCGAGGGAAATCCAGAAGAATACAACGAGGAATTTCTTGCAAAACTCAGGGACGAGCTGAAACTCCTGGAAGAAAAGAACGAATTCGTATTCATCGAGGCAGTTTTCGACAAAGATGCAGATTATGAACAGTTCACGGCGGCAATGAAGCACACGGCACGACGAATAAAGGACTGCGTTTCCGTAATCGGCTTTTCGATTCCGAACGAGCTTTTCGATGACGAGAAAAAATCATTCTATATAGAAGAACTGAGCGCGAAACACAAGCAGTACTGCTTCTTCGCAAAAAGCAACATCGGCGCGGAAATCGCAGTTTACTAAAAAACGCACCGACACAAGAACAGGTTCGGAGAAAGAATTTCAGGTGGAGATTATGGAGTTTTTGCGAAATACTGCAAAATATTCAATAATTTTCCATTAAATTCATAGATTCGTTGAATAAAATTCTCATTTGTGAAATCATTCAATGTATGAATTTTTATAAAGTTAAAGCTTTCTTGGGAACTTTGTTCTTTTGCGGAATTCTACTTGGAATCTGCTACGTTGTTGTTAAATACGTTCCCGGAAACAGGCAAGAAAAAAAAGTTGAAGTTGGGCAGGAAAACACTGAATTTTCTTCATTGCAGTCAAAAATCGAAAATCCGAAACTCTACCTTACACAGAAATTCCTGAACGAAAAAAAACAGGAACAGGAAACAGAAGAAGTAAAAGTCGCGGAAAACAAAATCGACGAAGAAATCAAAGCTGCTGTTGCCTTTGAAGACGTAAAACAGAACGAAGAAACAGCCGAGATGTTCTCCATGTTCAACAATCCAGAATTCAAGGCGGGACTTGCCGCGCTCATACTCGGCGAGGAATCAGAGGAAACGGCGACGGAAGTAGCGGAAAGCGCGAAAAAAGAAACAAAAGCGAAACAGAAAAAGCCCGATTTCAGCACATTGTCGCTCGCACAGAATTCGCTTTCGGCGACTGCACTTGCGGAAACGCTCGGAATGTCGGGCACAGAGATTTTCACCTCGGCAAGCTTCGAAATCGCATACTCAAACGAAAAGACCGACAGCAAATCAAGCTACAACGACGACTACTCACCGGTCGAAGACAGCTGCCTCGCGCTCTACAGGCAGCAGCAGTCGCGCCCGGCTGTGGAATGGTTCTTCTCGCACGTCACGAACAACAGGGAAATCGCGCAGGCGATTCTCGAAAACGCCGACAAGAACAGCATTCCTCCTACGCTCGCGTTCGCGCTTGCATACGTCGAAAGCCGCTACAAGGCAACCGCCGTCAACCACAACACGAACAATACGACTGACAGGGGACTTTTCCAGCTGAACAGCAAAACATTCCCGAAACTAAAAGAGTCAGACTTCTTCAATCCGCGGACAAGCGCAATGTACGGAATGAAACACCTGCGCTACTGCCTGGACATTGCAGGAAACGAGCTTACCGCGCTCGCAATCTACAATGCAGGCACCTACCGCGTGAAAAACCACGACACGCCGGAGCAGACGCTCAAGTACGTCGCAAAGATTTCCCGTTACAAGAAGAGCCTCGACAGCCAGTTCTCAACGGAAGTCCTGGCATTCTACGACTCCGGCGCAAAATCAAAAGCACTCGCAATGGCAACAAACTAAAACAAAAAAAACGACGAACCATATGTGCGGAACTTTGTTCCGCGTAGGTTCGTCCCATAAAGCATATCCCTTACAACAAAAAACGACGAACCTACTTGCGCCAACCGTCGTATTTTTCGCACTCGAGGATTTTTCTGGCGTTTGCGACGCGTTCTTCGCTCGGGGATTCGACATCTTTCAGAACGTAATCAAGTCCCATCGCCTTGTACTTCGTAATTGCAAGCCCATGATACGGCAGAATCTCGACGCGCTGGACATTGGAGAGAGTCCTGATGAAGTCGCGTGTTTTCTCAAGATATTCGTCGTTGTCGGTGATTCCAGGAACAAGCACATGGCGAATCCAAATCGGCTTCTGGATTTCGTCCAAATACCTGAACATTTCGATTATGTTCTTTCCGATCTTTCCGGTCAGCTTGACGTGCTCCTCCTCGTCGATATGCTTGATGTCAACGAGAAGAATGTCCGTCACTTTCATAAGACGCTGGAATTTCTCGAACCACTCGCCTTCTTTTGTGAACGGCTCGCCCGCCGTGTCGATGCAAGTGTTGATTCCGAGCTCCTTTGCCTTTTCGAAAAGCTCAATCAAAAAATCAATCTGAACGAGCGGTTCGCCACCAGAGACAGTTATTCCGCCTTTCTTGCCCCAATACGATTTGCAAGCGAGAGCTTCCTTGAGAATCTCGTCGGTTTCCATCTGCCTGCCCTTCATCAAATCCCACGTGTCAGGATTGTGGCAGTATTTGCACCTAAGATGGCATCCAGAAGTAAAAATAATAAAGCGGCTTCCAGGTCCGTCCGCACATCCAAACGATTCAAGCTGGTGAATATATCCTTTCATAATCTGTACCTCAGGGATAATTTTAGCATAATGCGGATTTTCTTTCCGAAAACGCGCGAAGAAAAAAATGCCGCACGGAAGCAAAAACAACCATGCGGCATTTTGAAAGTTCAGCTTTCAGCAGAAACTAGTATGTGTATTTCCAGCCGACTGGAAGCGCGAATTCTGTGTATCCGTAATCTGAATCAGTGCAAGACTGAACGATGATTCCGGCATAGAGCGTGTGGTGGTCGTTCAAAGTGAACACAACTTTAGGATAGACACCGAATGTCGGGTCGAGGTCACGCCAGCCGTTTGTTCCTAAAACTGTCTCGTCGCCGAAGTCGAAGAGTGCCAAGCCCTTGATGTCCAATCCGATAACCTTTGTGAGTTCCATCTTGAATTCAACAGCTGTGTAGAAATCGTATCCGCCCTTTCCAATCTGAACACTTGTACCGTTGATATTCCACCAATAGCCTTTATACGAATAGTCAGTATCGAAGTTGAATGCGAGGTCGCCGAGAATCTGGAAGTTGCCGGCATCAAACACTACGCCACCAGTAAGGATGTTCTCTCCGTAGATTCCCTCAGCATTGAGGAAAGAAACCCATGAGCTACTAGTTCCGTCCCAATAGTTATACGGAGAAACGAATGTGACATTTCCAAGACCGGCATTTCCATCCTCAGAATGAGTGAATCCAACATTGATTTTGAGTTTGTCGATTGCCTTTATGGAAGCGTACACACCGAGCTGGAAATGGTCGTCTGTTCCGATGTGGCGGAGAGAACCACCGATTGAGAACGGGTCAGAATTGTAGTCAACACCAAGCGCAAGCTCGTATGCATTGCCGTCATCGCCGAACCATGCGGCAGGAACGTCAAAACCTGCTCCGAAAGACAATTCTTTTATAGGGCGAATGAGCACTGCAAAACCGTTCGTGCTATAGTTTCCCGCATTGACATTGCTGTCCCAAACAGGAAGAAGAGAACCTTCAGTATAAAGTTCATCCGAGAAACCGAATCCGACAACTTTGAACGGATTGAATTCAACATACCAGTCTGCGTCCCATTCTGTTATGTAGAAAGGCTGTCCGTCATCGTCGTTCCAAGTGCCGTTCGGGTCTTTCATGTAGAGATTCGCATCTGCACCGACTTTCACAATGTCGCCGTTGTAATCAGCTTTCACATTCTCTGTCAGACCTGCAAAGCTCGTATGCGAATCACGATTGCTGTTTTTTGGTGCAATATGATGAATAAGATCCGAAGAAAGCTCGTTCGAGAATTCAATCTGCTTTTTCTTGTCAGCTGCAAAAAGCGCAGATGAAAGAGCTGCCGCGGCAAGCACTGTAAAAAAAACTTTTTTCATTTTCGTCTCCTTAAAAAAGTATGAAAAATTATGAAATCACCGCAAACAATGCGTTTTAGCGCAAATAAATGCAATGACTACAAGCAAAAAATTTATACAGAAACATCGGCATTGTCAAATTCGACTTTTCGGAAAAAAATTCTTTTGCTGATGTCTTTTTGATGTATTCTATTAAATATCCATTATAAAAACGGAGGAAAAATGAACACTCTCGACTTAATCAAAAAATGCCGCACTTACAGAAGGTTCGCTCAGAAGCCGATTTCCGACGAAATCATCGACGAAATCATCGAATCGACGCGGTACACGGCAAGCGCAAGGAACGCACAGCCGCTGCAGTTCATCGTGGCAAAATCAAAATCCAGCGTGGACAAGATTTTTCCGCTCACGAAATGGGCAGGCGCGCTTCCGCCAGCACTCGGAACACCGAAAGACGACGAACGCCCTGTTCTTTTCATCGCCGTCATAGAGAACACTGACATCAGTGCGAACGCAGACACGGACGCAGGTCTTGCAATCCAGTCGATGTCGCTCGTTGCGATGGATCACGGAATCGGAAGATGCATCTTGGGCGCAATCGACCGCGCAAAGCTTTCGTCGATGTTCGCTCTTTCCGAAACGCAGAAAATCCACTCGCTCGTCGCATTCGGCTATCCGTCGCACGAGTCGTTCATCGAGGATTTTTCAGGCAGCGCGGCATACCATCTTGACGACAAAAAGAACTACATCGTTCCGAAGCGGAAAATCTCCGACGTTGTAAAGACATTCTAAAACCGCAATTGCAGTCTGAAAAAAACAAAGCCCCCGCATCAAATCTTGTTGAAGTGATTCGGGGGCTTTTTCGTACCGGTTAAGAACTAACCGATTCTATCACTCAAGATTACAAAGCTGCGTGGCAAGTACGAGCGATAACGTCGTCCTGCTGCTCTTTTGTAAGATTGATGAAGCGGACTGCATATCCAGAAACGCGGACAGTGAAGTTTGCGTACTCCGGCTTCTCTGGGTGAGCCTGGCAATCCTTGAGTTTCTCAACGCCGAATACGTTGACGTTCAAGTGATGTGCACCTGCGTGTCCAGACTCTGGTCCGACATCGAAGTATCCGTCGAGGACGTTTACGAGGTTGTCGATCTGCTCTGCTTTCTCGTGTCCGAGTGCAGAAGGGTTGATTGTCTGAGTATTTGAGATACCGTCCAAAGCTTCCTCGTATGGGAGTTTTGCGACAGAGTTCAAAGACTTGATGAGACCCTTTGTCTCAGCACCGTATGATGGGTTAGCTCCAGGTGAGAATGGCTCGTGAGCCTTTCTTCCGTCAGGCATTGCGCCTGTAGCCTTTCCGTAAACGACGTTTGAAGTGATTGTGAGGATTGATGTAGAAGGCTCAGCATTGCGGTATGTTGGGTGCTTTCTGATCATTCCCATGAATGTGCGGAGAAGCCATACAGCGATTTCATCTGCTCTGTCATCGTCCTGTCCGTAGCGTGGGAAATCTCCCTCAACAACGTAGTCGATAGCCTGGTTCTTAGCAACATCGATTACGGCTCCAGTCTTCTTGTCCTTCACCTCGACATCGCCGCGGATAACCTTTACTTTCGCATATTTGATAGCAGAAAGCGAGTCAACGACGTGTGAGAATCCTGCGATACCAGTAGCGAATGTTCTCTTGACGTTTGTGTCCTCGAGAGCAAGCTCCTCAGCCTCGTAGTAGTATTTGTCGTGCATGTAGTGAATAGCGTTCAATGAGTTGACGTAGATGTCAGCGAGCCATTCGAGCATTGCAACGTACTTCTTCTCAACTTCTTTGTAATTAGAAGCATCGAGAACGTCAGCAGTGATTGGCTGGTAAGCAGGTCCGACCTGTTTTCCTTCAGCAAGACCGCCCTTCTCGTCGCGTCCGCCGTTGATAGCGTAGAGCAAAGCCTTTGCGAGGTTTGCGCGTGCTCCGAAGAACTGCATCTCTTTTCCAGTCTGTGTTGCAGAAACGCAGCAGCAGATTGAGTAGTCATCACCCCAAACTGGGCGCATAACGTCATCGTTCTCGTACTGGATAGAAGATGTGTCGATAGAAATCTTTGCGCAGTAGCGGCGGAATGATTCTGGGAGTCTCTTTGAGTAGAGAACTGTCATGTTCGGCTCTGGAGAAGGTCCCATGTTCTCGAGTGTGTGGAGGAAGCGGTAGTCGTTCTTTGTGACCATTGAGCGTCCGTCCTGTCCGAGTCCACCAACTTCGAGTGTTGCCCAAACTGGATCGCCAGAGAAGAGGTTGTTGTAAGATTCGATACGAGCGAAGCGAACCATGCGAGCCTTCATAACGAGGTGGTCGATGAGTTCCTGTGCCTGAGACTCAGTAATCTTTCCAGCTTTCAAGTCGCGCTCGATGTAGATGTCGAGGAATGTTGAGACACGTCCGATAGACATAGCTGCACCGTTCTGTGTCTTGATTGCGCCGAGGTAGCCGAAGTACAACCACTGAACAGCTTCTTTTGCTGTCGTAGCCGGCTTAGAAATATCGTAGCCGTAAATCTGAGCCATCTCTTTGAGACCTTTGAGAGCCTTGATCTGCTCAGCAACTTCTTCCTTGAGGCGGATGACTTCCTCAGTCATTGTTCCGTCGCCGATATTTGCCTTGTCAGCTTCCTTTGCCTTGATAAGAGCATCGATACCGTAGAGAGCAACGCGGCGATAGTCACCGACGATACGTCCACGTCCGTATGTATCAGGCAAACCAGTCAAGATGTGAGAGTTGCGGACTGCGCGGATTTCCGGTGTGTAAACATCGAATACAGCGTCAGAGTGGGTCTTGTGGTAAACAGTGAAAATCTTGTGGAGTTCTGGATCTGGTGTGTATCCGTACTGCTCGCAAGACTGCTCAGCCATCTTGATTCCACCGAATGGCATGAAAGCTCTCTTCAAAGGCTTGTCAGTCTGGAGACCAACAACCTGCTCCAAGTCCTTCAGGCTCTCGTCGATGTAACCTGCAGCGTGTGCTGTAAGACCAGTGACGATAGAAGTGTCCATATCGAGGACACCGATTCTCTCTTTTCCGTCTTTTCCGATTGATTTTTTGTTGTGCTCTGCCTTCTGGAGCTCCTGCAACTTGTCGAAGAGTTTGTTAGTTGCATCTGTCGGACCTGCGAGGAATTTCTCATCTCCATCGTAAGGTGTGTAGTTGTTCTGGATAAAGTCGCGAACGTTGACTTCTTCTTTCCAAAGGCGACCTTTGAATCCGTCCCAAGCCTCTGCCATAAAAAAATCTCCTTCTTGCCTTTTCGGAGCCCTGACAAAACGCTGGCGACATCGAAATCCGTCCGCAGAAAAATCAAGTAAGCTCCCATTCTACGATAGAAGCTTACGAATATTTCAGAGATAGAATGTCTTGATTCTGAAAAAACAAGAATCAAAGAGATGTACCAAAAACAGTTTCAACAAGGCTCGTATTTATGCAAGCAAATTAATTGATAACTATGGAGTGACCTAAGCCACTCCCCTTTTTCTTAGTCTACAGTATATTCAAAAACAAATTGTGTTTCAATTTGATTTAGCATATACGGCAATTATTTTTTTTGACATAAAGAACAAAAAAAACGACAGACATCAGTCGACATACGAATTGTCGTTTTCAATCTGCTCCATGCAAGCCTTTTCCCATTCAGCTCCGCCGAGTTTGTCGAACTCGACAAGCCAAGATTCCCAGTTGTCGCGAGTGAGATTGCGCTTTCCCGTGACGAATTCCACAAGGCTGGTCTCAAGGAACTTTTTCAGCTCGGCAGGCGCGCCAGGAACGCCGACAGAAGGAGTCCACTCTTTTTTCTGCATGGCGCGGAGAAGCGTGAGCGCGCTCATCTGCCTGCCCATCTTCGTGTACCAAGTCGGGTATCTTGCAATCAATTCGGCATCGCTTCCGTAGAAAACGATATTGCGAAGCTGGAGGAGCGGCGCAACTTTCTTCTTCGTGTATGCGAGGTTCGGGTCGAGAAGATTCTTCGTGGAAACTTTGCCGTCCTCGTCGATAGAATAGTTCACGTCCTTGAGACCGTATGCAATCATGTTGTAGCCTTCGGTGCTCATCCATTCGAGAAGCCTTGCGATATGCTCCATTTTGCCGAGTTCGGAAGCTCTTTTTGAGACGGCGAAAGTTCTGTAAGACTGAGTGTAGCAGCCGACCGATGATTTTCCGTCAGGGCCGACAGGCGGGTCGATGAGAATCCACTCTCCGTTCGGGAACTGCTCGTCGAACGGCTTGTAGTTCGACTCAAGGGCAAGTGCCGCATTCTGCTCTCGCATCATGCCGAACCTTCCGCTTTTCCAAGCTTCCCTGAAATCGTCTTTTTTGTATGCGACCCAGTTCGGGTCAATCAATTTGTCCGCAACGATTTTTCTGATAACAGAAAGAGCGTCATAATATTCAGGCTTGTGAATGTTGATACCGGCATTTTCCCTTGTCGCATTGAAAGTTCCGGCAACGCCATACGCGCCGAACCACGGAGCAAACCTTCTTCCGAGCCCGTTCTCGTGATTGTTCGTCTCGATGAAAGCTCCGAAACCGTAAGTGTCGTCCTTTCCGTTGCCGTCCGGGTCACTGTGCGTGAACGCATTCAGAACTGTCAGATATTCATCGACAGTTTTTGGCGGAGTAAGACCGAGCTTGTCGAGCCAGTCCTTCCTTACAAGAACGCCCTCGTTCCTGTCGATAGTTCCGATTTGGCAAAGCCCATAAGTCAGACCGTCGATTTTTCCTGATTTTTTCGCCCTTTCGTCATACATCATCGAAGTGCGTCTAGGCATCATCTCGAACATTCTGTCAACGCGGGCGATTTTGTCAGCCTTTGCGAGCTGCACGATTGAATCACGGCCGCACATGAAAAAATCCGGAAGCGAATTTGATTTTCCAGCCTGCAAAATGGTCTCGTTCAATTCAGAATTTTTTGAAGGGAGCGGCTTCGTCTTGAGCCTTATTCCAAGCTTATCTTCTATTATTTTGTAACCGAACCAGTCATCAGGAAGCGGCGCATCGGAACTTGAATACGGGCTGTACCAAATTTCGATATCTACAAGCCCGTCGTCGGCACTTCGCTCGCATGAAAAAAAGAGCGCAAGCGAAGAAACAAGAATCGCAGCAGAAAATTTCCTCAAAATTCTCTTCATAAAAAATCTCCTCAAAAAAAGAATCAACAACAGAATTTAGATTTTACAAGAAAAGAGAATTATAGTCCTAGAATTTGCAATGTATCTGAAAATATAAAAGTTTTATTAGAACTGGACTTTCAGAGCAAGGTCAAAAATCATGCCGTCTGCGAAATCGCCGCGGATTGCGGAACCGAGCGAGAAATATGTCCTAAACTCACAGCCGACCATGCATTTTCCGAGGTATGACGGAATCGAGCGCATATAGCTGAATGAAATTTCAGGGTGAAGGAAATTGGCTTTTGAATAGAACCATGAATTTATCGAAGAAACATCGTCGCCGGCAGTCGAATATGATTCTCCGTCAAATTCTCCGCCCACGTCGTCCGAATCCACGCCGGAAGACAAAAGACCGATTCTGACGAGAAAACCGAATCCGCCTGAAAGCGCAAACTGATTCAGGCCGCGCGTCCAGATGTGCCCGCACGTCATGTCAATCATGAACGAAAGCGCAGTTGCCGTCCTGTTCTCGACCTCGGCAGGCTGCGCATTCTCCCCGTCCCAAAGATAATAGTTGGTGAAAAAACAGCCCCGCACTTCAGCAAAAACTTTCTGCGTCTGAAAAAAGTCGTAGCCGAAACCGAGCGAGAACATCACGGGACTAGGCGCGGATTTCGTCTCGCCGTCGGTGTTCACCATGAGCATCGGGCCTGCGGTGACGAAAAACATTTTGTCGTTCAAAACGAATGTTTCGACTTCGGATTCTTCTGATTCAGCTTTCGATTCAGTTTCAGTTTTCGTTTCAATTTCAGATTCCGTTTCAGTTTCTTCGGCATACGAAAATGAGAACGCGGAAACAAAAATCAAAAGAAGAGCGGCGCACCTACGCATTTCCGCCTACTCCGAGTAAAAGAGCTTTGCCATATTCACTGTGAGGAATCCGCTTCTCTTTATCTTGAAGAATTCTTTCTCGTCGCTTTCTTCCCAGCCGATTACGAGATAATCACCTGAAATGCAGAAATTCGTGTAGAGGAAATTTATCGGAAGTTTCGGAAGCCTGAACGCCACTGTCTTTCCGTCGTTTATAAGCCCCCGTCCGTCGATTGCGCCGCTGAAATACGTCGTTCCGTCCTCGAAAACTGCGCAAGTCCAGTTTCCGTTCGAGATTGCGCTCCCGTCAGAAGAATCCCCGTTTCCGAGGCGGTAGAAGAATTTCGGAGAGCCGCCGCCAGCATCCCTGTAAACGACGGAAAATCCGAACGAGTCAGGCAGATAGCGAAGAAGATTGCGCAAAGATTCCGGCGCATTCTCAAAAACAATCGGCCTATACGAGGAACTGTAAGAAGCGGAATCCGTCAGTTCAACGGAAAGCTTGTCTTCGGTGTGGGCTGCGGTAAGAGAAGCGTAGCTCATGTTAGAATGCCATTTTTTATATTCGACGCTCGAATTCTCCATGTGCTCGTCAATCTGGCTGTTGTCAATCAGCCTTATGAGCGAAATCCAGTTGCGGCCGTCGAAATACGAGCCGGAAATTTCCTTGCCGCGCTCAATTCCCAAATCCGCATAAGTGACGCACGGAAGAAGAAGCCTGCTCTTCGTGTCGATTCGCATGAGGTACGGCCTGTTCATGAATTCGCTGTCTTCCGATTCCTTGAATTCGTCAAGGCTTTTGTTGAAACGGATGTTTTTTGAAAGCGTGAAGTAAGGCGTGTCCTCGCTGAAAATGAGATTTGAAATCGTCGATTTTGAAAGGAACATTCTGTCCTCAATCAGAGTCGGAGTGTCCTTTTTCTCGAACACGAGCGCGCCGAGCCTGTTCACAAGGAAATATCCGTTGCCGTCAAGACCAGTGTCGGAATCGGCAATTCGTGTGCATTCAGTCCACGGGGAGTCAGACTGATACGGAGCTTTTTTCGGGGACTCGACCTGAATGAAAGAATCGTTCTTGAATGCGTACCAGTAATGGTCATTCGATTTTGCAGGAAGCTGCCTGATGACAGGAGCGGAAGATTCTGATTCCGAATTTTTCTGCTTCTCTTTCGAACATCCGGCTGAAAAAATCGAAAGCGAAGATATGATTGATATTGCAGATATAGCGGTAAATGCCGATTTCAGCACCCGCGAATTTTTACTTATGGCGTTCATTCCTAAAATTTCGGTAATTTTTCACTTGATTTGAATAGATAATTCAATTAAGAAAATTGCTATCAAATTTTGGAGAAAAAAAATGAAAAGATTTATCGCATTTCTTTCAGCCGCATTCATCGTGGCAACTTCAGCATGTGCTTCAACAGAAGAGTCAAAAATAGACAGGGTTCTCTCAAAGATGTCCGACAGGGCAAGGCGTGAAATTTCGATAACGGACAAAGGAAAATTCATCTCCGACCTGAACAAAGTCATCGCAATCGAAAAAAAAGAGGCGGAGGCGACAGGAGAACTCGGACTTCTGTATCTAATCGACAAAACTCACGGAAAACTCTCCGCGGATTACGAGCCGAAAAATCTCGTCTCGGTCGAGAACAAAAAGCTCTACAAAGTGAGCAAAGCCGGAATGCAAATCAGGAAGGACGTGAAAGAGAAACTTGAGGAGATGGTTCACGCATACGACAAGGACACTGGCGCGGCACTTTTCCTCGTAAGCTCGGCATACCGCTCTTATTCGTACCAGAAATGGCTTTTCCAGCACTGGGTTGACGTTGACGGACTTGAGGAAGCGGAACGCGAGAGCGCAAGGGCAGGAACAAGCCAGCACCAGCTCGGAGTCGCGCTCGACTTCGGCTCGATAACGAACGAATTCGCACAGACTTTGCAGGGAAAATGGATGTACGAGCACGCATGGGAGCACGGATTCAGCCTGAGCTTCCCGAAAGGATACGAACCTGACACGGGATTCATGTGGGAAAGCTGGCATTTCAGGTACATCGGAGTTGAGGCGTGCAAGCTGCAGAGAACATATTTCAACGACGTTCAGCAGTTCATGCTTGAATTCATCGAACTTTGGAAGCATGAAAAATGAGAATTGTGAATTGCAAATTCGGTGCGGTAGGCGCGTTGGCGTTTTGTTGCGCATTTCTTTTTTCGTGCGCGACAAACGCAGGAAGAATTTCAGATTCGGATTTTGAGGACGGAATTTATTCTTACAGCTACGAAAGAGTCACGGAATCTGTTCAGGCGGAAAGCCTTTTCCTCGGCACGAGCGGCGGATATTCGCTTTGGCAGACGCAGACAACGAAAGGTCTTGCGGTGCAGATGCAAGGAAAAACATTTTTCGAGGGCGGATTCTACGGAGACGACGGGCTTCCTTCCGAGATTCCGCTTTCGATAAATCCAGACGGAACGATTTTTTCAGAAGCAAACGAGACCGTAACCGGAAAAGCAACGAAAGACGGAAGAATATTCTGGAGCGGAATAATAGAAGAACACGCTCAGAAATTCCTCGTGAGCGAATACGCATTGCTCACACGCGAATACGAAAGCTCGCTCGCACCGTCCTCTCTCAACGGAAAATACAAAGTCACGCTCGACAAACGCTACGGCGAGCTGGAATTTTCTCTTGAAAACGGAATCGCGAAATCCGACGTGTCGAAATTCATCGTTGACTCGAACGGCGAATTCCGCTCGCATCTTTCCACGAAGATAATCCAGAAAATCGGCGGCGAATACCAGACAGGCACGCTCGTTGACATTTCGAGTTTCGGAAAAATAAACCCGGACGGAAAAGTCTCGTACAAGATGTACTCGGGCACTTCGTCCTCGGTAGATTCATCCAGTGATTCCGAAAACGCAGGAACTCTTTCGTTCAGCGGAGAAAAAATCGTGGAATCTGCGGAATCGGCTTTTGAAAATGAAAATTCAGAAAATTCCGAAAAAACTTCAGCGAAAAAAGAAGAACCATCTGCGAAAGTAAAAAAGCCTTCATGGTTCAAGAAAGAAGTGTCAGAAAGCAAAGGCAAACTTTCGTCATGCGCGAGCGCGAGCGCGAAGGGAAAAAGCGTCGCGCGTAAAATCGCAATCACGACCGCGCTTTCGAAAATCGCAAGCCACAAGGCACTTTCGGTAAAATCCGAGACTGTCTCGAAAAACGATGCCGACGGAAGAAGCCTTCTCGAACTGATAGACATCATGTCGTCGCAGAATATAGATTACGAAATCGAATCTGAATATGCGGACAAAGAATCTCAGACTTATTTCGTAAAAATCAAGGAGAAATGAAAAAATGACATTGCGAGAACAGGCACAATCACTTTTGGAGAAAATCCCCGACGAATCATTGGAATCCGCAATCGAATCCTTAAAAAAGCTTGCAGAAAATAAAGTAGATAAATCGTCTGAATCAAAAAATGTGCAACCGAAAACTGCAAACTCAGACGGAAGCATCGTCATCTACACTGACGGCGGCTGCCACGGAAACCCGGGACCTGGCGGCTGGGGAATCGTGGTAATCGCGGACGGGGAAGCGCGTTCACTGAGCGGCGGCGAGAAAATCACGACGAACAACAGGATGGAACTTTTGGCGGCAATAAACGCATTGTCGGTCGTTGCGAACACGCCTTCGTTCTGCGGTCGGAAAATCGTGCTCAACACCGACAGCAAATACGTCAAGAACGGCATAACGAGCTGGATTTCCGGCTGGAAAAAGAACGGCTGGAAAACGTCCAAGAAAACAGACGTTCTGAACCGCGACCTGTGGGAAACGCTCGACAACCTGAACGAATCCGTAAAGCCTGAATGGAGCTGGGTCAAAGGTCACGCCGGAATTGAGTACAACGAGAAATGCGACCAGCTCTGCCAGGAGGAGATTGCGAAGTTCGAGTGAAGGGGGAAATTAGAGGGAATTTCGTAGGGGTGAAAGAAACTCGAATATTGAAGCTGAGCAAAATCTCAGTTTTATAAAAACAACAGCGGTTTTCTTGAGTGATTCTCAGAAAACCGCCGACCATGTTATAGGCAATTATACTGCATTAAGAGTGGTAATCCGCTAGCAATTTATTCAAATAATCTCTGTCTTTTGCCGCCCGCTCAATATCTGCAGCCCGTCCAGAAGCGTACAACTTTGAAAGCAAATCAAACACATTATTTCGCTCTTGCGCGATTCCCTGAGAAATGCCTTGTGCGATTCCCTGAGAAAAGCCCTGCTCAATTCCGCGTTCCCACACGCCTGCACTCAAGTCACACATATTGCTCACCCCCTCGCTGATTTCCTGATACATCGCTATGCCAAACTTGGATTCCAGAGCCTTGCATTTTTCAAGAGCCTTCATTTCTCCCAAAAACAGCAGGCTCAACATTTCAAGCAAGTTGCTTGCGCCCTCGCCTTTTTTATCCAGATTCACAAAGATAACCGAAAGCAAGTCATAATCGCTTTTTTTGAATGATTCTTCAACTTTTGTCCGTTGCTTTTCGCCTGCGATAATCCTCATTCCGAGATTGAAGCCGATTATCGTGTTTTTGACCGATTCTGGCGGATTCATGCAAATCCAAATCGTATAGACTTTTTTTAGTCCGCCGTAATCCTGCTTGTCGATTTCAGTGCCGAACTGCGATGAAATCAATCGTGCCGCATAATAAACGCCGCGCTTCACCAGCGGATAGCCAGGATTATATTTGTTCTGTGCTTCTATGTTTATTATAAGTTCAATAAGTTCGTTCGTCGAGGGAGCAAGGGCTGTAAAACGAATATCGTAATAAATTGTCCCCTCATTGATTGAGCTGTCTTCAGTGTTCGTTCCGCGTATCGTCTTGCCATTTGGATGCAACGCGAATGTACTGATGTCGGGTTTCCCCTCGATGAATCCTTCAATCTGCTCTATCGTGCAATCTTTGTATTCTTCAATGCAGCCTTTCATTATGCGAGCGAGTATCGGCTTCTCGGACAGCAGCAGCTTGCACTGTGTGTCGTACCTTGCACGAAGCTCCGCCGCGTCGATATCTTCTGCGAGTTTCGTCGTTGTTGTCATAGGGCGATTGTACTGTATTCTGCGACGCAAAAACAACGACGGATTTTCTCTCCTAAAAAAAGCAAAAAGCACCAGGCTCGTGTGGTGATGCCCAGTCTGCGCTTGCGACAACCGTCCACTTACGAAAATCTGCAATCAAAAAGTCAAATTATAAAATAACTCCGCCACAGTTTTGTCGGTTAATTTTACTTTTGACAAATATTTTTTGGAATATTGTGTTTTCGCAAAAAATCATACGCTTCGGCTTTTGAAAAAAACAGCACAAATAGCTTTCAATTTTCCTTCATTTTCCTTATGTCGTTTTCATCAAGATATGTCCAACCGCCTGTGAAAAAACACTTGCTCTTATCATCTCCGTTGGGAGTGCATATTACCTCAAGATAATTTTTGCCGTCGCCTGTGCTATAAATAAAGTTATAGAACGGAAATAGAACCCCGCCCCTATCGCACTTCACTAGCGGAATATCGATTTTCTTCTCGATTTCTTCAATGGAGGTATACTGCAGAATTTCGTCCAGAAAAGAGTACTTGCACTTTTTTCCGCCATGAAAAAAATCTTTCAGAATTTCTCCATTTCGGTTTTTGATTCTGAAAAAGCCCAGTGCAACATAATCAGCAAGTTGCAATTCGGAAAAAGAAGGTAATTCACTCTTCTCAGAATTTGCTAGGATTTCAAATATGTAATTATCGTTTTTGAAAATGAATACGATGCACGGATTCAAATAACTCTTAGGTTTCACGTCAACCAATTCTCCGAGATCCATCTCTTCCACAATCTCCGAAACTGGCGCAAAACGCATTTTCTTGAAGTAACCGTCCGAGAATTCAAGTTCACGACTACCTTTTGAACCTTGAGACGCACATGAAAATGACAAAAGTGAAAGTGCAAAAACAAAAAATATACCTTTCATAAAATGCCCCTTGAACAAAGCCTGCGAATCTGCACGCTTTGTGGCTAAATCTTATTTCCCCATGTTTTTTCCGACATGAAACCACGAAGTTTCAACATTTTCCTTGCAAGATAAACTGCAAGTCCCGTCAATGCAAGCGTCAGCGCACCCGCACCGACTGCCATTTTAGTTGATTTTTCCATAAAGCATCATCAGGTCAAGATTTTTCTTGCCGATTCATGCGTTCGTTATTATTTTCAATCGTAGAAATCAAAAAAATAACTGCGAATTTTCGCATCAGGAGAACAAAAAAAAATGGCTAAACAGTTGATTTTCAATGAAGAAGCTAGAAAAAAGATGCTTTCAGGCGTTGAGCAGATTGCTCGTGCAGTAAAAGTAACGCTCGGACCATGCGGACGTCTCGTAATGCTCGACAAGAAATTCGGAGCACCAACAATCACAAAAGACGGAGTTTCAGTCGCAAAAGAAGTTGAATTGAAAGACCCATTCGAGAACATGGGCGCACAGCTCGTCAAGGAAGTTTCTTCAAAGACAAATGACGTTGCCGGAGACGGAACGACAACTGCAACAGTTTTGGCTTATGCAATCGTCCGCGAAGGACTCAAGGCTGTCTCAGCAGGAATGACTCCAATCGAAATCAAACGCGGAATCGACAAGGCAGTTGCAATCGCAGTCGAATCAATCAAGAAGAACTCACGCGCTGTGAACGGCTCGGAAGATATCACACACGTTGCGACAATCTCCGCTAACAACGACCCTGAAATCGGAAAAATCCTTGCGGACGCAATCGAGAAGGTCGGAAAGGACGGAGTCATCACAGTCGAAGAGTCAAAGAACATGGACACAACTGTCAAGACTGTTGAAGGTATGCAGTTCGACAGAGGATATATCTCTTCATACTTCGTGACAGACCGAGAGAGAATGGAAGTCAACTATTCTGACGCATACGTTCTCATCCACGACAAGAAGATTTCAACAATGAAAGACCTTCTTCCGTTGCTTGAGAAAGTCGCTCAGACTGGCAAGCCGCTCGTCATCATCTGCGAGGACATGGACGGCGAAGCACTTGCGACACTCGTTCTGAACGCAATCCGCGGAACTCTCAAAGTCGTTGCAGTGAAGGCACCAGGATTCGGCGACAGAAGAAAGGAAATGCTCCAGGACATCGCAGTTCTCACTGGCGGTCAGGTCATCACGGAAGAGCTCGGACTCAAGCTTGAGACAACAGAACTTGAGCAGCTCGGAAGAGTCAAATCAGCAAAAATCGACAAGGACAACACAGTTCTCGTTGACGGAGCTGGCGAAAAGAGCGCAATCGCAAACCGCATCACAGAAATCAAGGCACAGATTGAGAAATCAACATCTGACTACGACAAAGAGAAGCTCAAGGAGCGTCTTGCAAAACTCTCTGGCGGTGTCGCTGTAATCCACATCGGAGCAATCACAGAGACAGAGATGAAAGAAAAGAAGTTCCGCGTTGAGGACACACTCGCAGCAACACGCGCGGCACTCGAAGAAGGAATCGTACCGGGCGGCGGAATCGCATTGATTGAGGCTTCAAAAGCATTGACAGACGACGTTGCGGCATCCCTTTCCGAGGACGAGAAAGCAGGATTCAGAATCGTAAAGCGCGCACTCGAAGAGCCAATCCGCCAGATTGCTGACAATGCGGGCGTTGACGGAGCAGTTATCGCAGACAAAGCAAAGTCAGCACCGAAAGGCACTGGCTACAACGCTTACACAGGCGAGTGGGTAGACATGATGGCTGCCGGCGTAATCGACCCGGCAAAAGTAACACGCTCTGCACTCCAGAACGCAGCATCAGTCGCAGGAATGCTCCTCACAACTGAGTGCGCAATCACAGACATTCCAGAGCCACCGGCACCAGTCGCGGCTCCAAACCCGGACATGGGCGGAATGTACTAATCCGATAAAAACAAAGCACAATAAATGCTAACAAAAAATCCGTCTGAAAAAAACAGGCGGATTTTTTTTATATAATGCGTAACTACGCGCTCTATGTGATAGAATATAGTAAATGCGATTTTTCATGAAAAACAAACGGAATTTTTTCTATCTCACATTGCTTGCGCTTAATTTTTTGATTTGTTCGTGCAAGCCGAATATGGCTCCTCCAAAATTTGAAATTGGAAATGATTTTTATTACTGGGAAACGACAGCAGACTCGAATCTTGGGGACGCAATGAAAAATATGCGGAATTTCAAGAAGCTCGAAGACCTTTCAGAAAACAACCTGATGAACATTTTCGGAAGAGACAGGCATTTCGTATGGATTCGGGCTGAATTCGAAATTCCGAAAGAATTCAAAAATCAGCCGCTCGGTCTTGTAATTCCGCATTTGAGATTCGCGGAGCAAGTTTACTGCAACAACGTTTTCATCTCGCAATACGGAAATTTTCCGCCGCATGAAATTTCAACGCTGTACAAGGCGCACTTTTTCAGTTTTCCGCTGAACATTTTGAATCAAGACGGAAAGAACATGGTTCTCATAAAAGTGTTCTCGATGGGCGACAGCGGAATTTCAAGCCACGCGTTCATCTGGCCGACGAGATACGCATATCCGGCATTCGAAAACATAAATTTCGTGCACACAAGAATCTACATGCTGTTCTTCGGAATAATGCTGTTCACGGGAATCTTGTACATGGTTCTCTATGCAAACCTCAAGGATTTCAAGGAATTCAGGATATTCTCCACGCTGAATTTCGTCACGCTTTTCTTCCTCGTGTATTTCTTCGCGACAGAAATTCCAGCTTACAACGAAGGGATGATTCCGCACCTGATTTTTTCGAAATTCACGCTCTGCATTCCGGGATATCTCATAATTTATCTTTCAACGAGATTCGCAAGCGCGTACTGCGGATCAAAAACTTATCTTCCAATAAGAATCATCAGGACAGCGATTATAAGCGTGCAGGTCGCGCTCACACTTTTCGCGACAAGCTACGACTTTCTCCTGAAAATTTCCATGCTGATGATGACACTTGTGATGATTCAGATTGCGCTAGGAATTTTTGAGCTAGTGATGAACATTCTGAACGAAAAAACAAGAACGAACGCATTGCAAGTATTTTTAGGGTACACCCCGTTCCTTGCAGGAATCACGCTTGACATTGCGCTACGAATTCACGACAACACGATTGCATATCCATATTTCATGATTTTCGGTTGGCAAGCCGCGATTGCGATTTTCATCGGACTTCTCGCGCGAAGATTCGGAATAATGTACCAGAGCAACCTGCGTCTTTCGAATCATCTTATCGAAGAAGTCGAAATCAGGACGCAGGATTTGAAAGATGCGAACGACGCTCTGCAATTGCTCAACGACCAGCTCGAAAGCGACAAGCAGAGGTCGGACATTGACCTTGAGATGGCATCGGTCGTGCAGAGGAAATTCCTTCCGCGACCGAACAAGAATTTCAAGGGATGGGAAATCGCGACGTGCTACTCGCCGCAATCGAAAGTTTCAGGCGACTTCTACGACTACTACAGCTACAACGACATTCTGAACGGGCTCACGCTTTTCGACGTTTCCGGGCACGGACTTTCGGCAAGTTTGGTCACGATGCTTTCGAAAAACATCATTTCGAGAATGTTCCAGACCGGATTCCGAAAGCAGGAGAGCGTTGACAACATCCTGAACAAAATCAACAACATGATTCTCTTCGAAAAGGGCGACATCGAGAATTACATGACGGGAATCTTATGCAGGTTCGACGGAATAGACTCGCAAGGAAGATGCAAGGTCGAGGTCGGAAACGCAGGTCATCCGTATCCGCTCAAATACAGCATTTCCAAGGACGAAGTGTACGAACTCAAGGGCAACGACGGCAAGCAGCATTACGGCGCAATCGGTATGCGCGGAATCACGACCTCGTTTGCGCGGACGGATTTGATGATGGCAAAGGGCGATTTGCTCGTATTCTACACGGACGGTCTCACGGAAGCGACGAACCCGGAGCAGGAGCAGTTCGGAATCGAAAACATCAAGCGGATTATAAAAGAAAACCACGACAAATCCCCGAGCGAAATCATCGGAAGCATCATGGAAGCTTTGGACGACTTCACCGACTACGAGAATGTTGACGACGACATCACAGTCATAATCGCAAAAAGAACCGACGAGAAAGATTTTGTGAGCGACGAAGAGCATGACGAGGATTATTTCGGTCAGTACGAGGAACTTGAAGCAGTCGATGACGACGAGGATGATTTCATATATTAAAAAGAGGGCGGAAACTGTACTTTGCTGAATCAAAATTCAGTTTTCAAACTAGCTTAATAAACGAAACGCCATTTTTCCTCTATAATCTCATTTATGGCTGATTATCACGTTTTTGACGCTGCCCCAGAGGGCACACCTGTTTCAAATTTTGTACATTTGCACGTTCATTCAGATTATTCACTTCTTGATTCTTGTGCAAAACTCGACGACCTTGTTGCAAAAGCAAAGAGACTGAACATGAAGGCACTTGCGCTCACGGACCACGGAAATATGTTCGGCGCGCTCAACTTTGAAAAACTCTGCCACGTCAACGGCATAAATCCGATTGTCGGAGAAGAATTCTACGTCGCATACGGAAGCCACCTCGAAAAAAACGATGTTCCGTATTCAAAATCGGGCGAGGAAGGCGGAAAGCACGCGCATTACTTCCATCTGATACTTCTCTGCGAAAACCAGACCGGCTACAAAAATATGTCGTGGCTTTCTTCGATTGCGTTCACGGAAGGTCTCTACTACGGAAAACCTAGAATCGACTTTGAGCTTCTGGAAAAATACCACGAAGGACTGATTTGCTGCTCGGCATGTATCGCGGGCGAACTTCCGCAACTGCTCCTCGCGAACAAAGACGACGAAGCAAAGGAACTCGCTCTCAAATACAAAAACCTGTTCGGAAAAGACCACTATTACATCGAGCTTCAGGACCACGGAATCCCGGAGCAGAAAATCGTGAACGAAAAGCTCATAAAAATGGCGCACGAGCTGGACATTCCGCTCATCGTGACGAACGATATCCACTACATCGAAAAAGAAGATGCGGAGGCGCAGGACGCGCTTCGCTGCATCGGATTCAAGCAGCTTTTGGACGAACCGCACGCAAAGATGGGCGTGGAAGGGCGCGACGAATTCTATTTCAAGACGGAAGAAGAAATGCGGCTTCTGTTCCCGGAGCTTCCAGAGGCTTACGAGAACACCGTAAAAATAGCGAACATGTGCGACCTGACGATTCACCAGTACAAGACGCAGGAACTCAAGGGCTGTCTTCCTCGGTTCGAACTTCCGAAAGAATTCCAGAGGCATGAGGACTACACGAAGAATCAGGACGACTACATGAGGCACATCGTCGAAAAAGGACTCAGAATGCGATACCCGGAGATTACGCCTGAAATCCGAGAGCGTGCGGAATACGAACTCGGAGTAATCTTCCAGATGGGCTTCTCCGGCTACTTTCTCATCGTGTGGGAATTCATCAACTGGTCGAAATCGACTTACGACAACGTGAACGACAGACCGAAGCCTTACATTCCGATTGGGCCTGGACGAGGTTCGGGTGCGGGTTCGCTCGTTGCATACTGCATGACAATCACCGACATCGACCCGTTCCGATTCAAGCTGATTTTCGAGCGATTTTTGAACCCAGAGCGCGTTTCCATGCCGGATTTCGACGTTGACATGGATTTCGACTACAGGCAGGACATCATCCAGCACACGCGTGACTTGTACGGAGACCCGCAGGTCGGGCACATCGTCACGTTCGGAACTCTCAAGCCGAAAAACTGCATTGCCGATGTCGGCCGCGTTCTCGGAATTCCGATTCCGGAAGTCAACATGCTCAAGTCAAAAGTCAGCGAAAACTTGAAGACAAAGCTCAAAAACTGTTTCGAGCCGCCGAACGAAAAATTCCCTGACGGCGGACAGCTTGCAGAATTCAGGCACGACCCGCGATACGAGAGGCTTTTCGACATAGCATTCAAACTCGAAAACTGCAAGCGAAACACAGGTCTGCACGCATCGGGAATGGTTATCGGACTCACTGCCCTACCCGACTGGGCACCTGTTTTCAAGGACTCCAAAACGGGCGAAGTCGGCGTTCAGTACACGATGGACATCATCGAGCCTTGCGGACTCGTCAAATTCGACTATCTCGGACTCAAAACGCTTTCACTAATCCGCTACGCAGAAGAAATCATCAACAGGCACAAAAAGCCCGGCGAGCCTGATTTCGTCTGCTCAAAAGTGAGCGAAACTGACAAAAAGACTTTCGACCTTTTCAAGCGCGGCGACTCGGTCGCAGTTTTCCAGTTCGAATCCCCGGGAATGCAGAAAATCCTCAAGCAGTTCCAGCCTGAAAAACTTGAAGACCTCGTTGCGCTCAACGCGCTCTACCGACCGGGACCAATGGACTACATTCCGAACTACATCGACGGAAAATGGAAACCGGAGACGATTCACTATCCAGACCCGTGTCTTAAAGGCGTTCTCGAAGAAACTTACGGCGTAATGGTCTATCAGGAACAAATCATGCAGGTTTCCCAGAAGATTGCGGGATTCTCACTCGGCGGCGCGGATATGCTCAGACGAGCGATGGGAAAAAAGAAGCCTGAAGTAATGATGGGAAAGAAGAAGGAATTCGTTGAAGGTGCCGTCAAGCAGGGATTCGAGGCGAAACACGCGGAAGACATCTTCGAAATCATGATTCCGTTTGCGGGATACGGCTTCAACAAGTCGCACGCGGCTGCATATTCCGTTCTTGCGTACAGAACCGGCTGGCTCAAAGCGAACTACCCTGCCGAATTCATGGCGGCGAACCTCAGAAACGAAATCAACACGACGGACGGACTTCCTGCATACATCGCGGAATCACGAAAAATGGGAATCAAAGTCCTCGCACCCGACGTGAACAAATCCGACGTGTATTTCGATGTCGTCAACGGAGAAATCGTATTCGGACTGAAGGGAGTAAAGGGAATTGGAGAAGGAGTTGCGACAGCAATCGTCGAGGAGAGAACTGAGAACGGGCCTTTCAAGGATTTCATGGACTTTCTGATGAGGATGATGAACAGGCACGACAAAGCCGGAAAACTCTGCGTGAACAAAAAGGCGGTGGAAATCCTCATAAAAGTCGGCGGATTCGACAAACTCGACAAGAACAGACCGACCCTTCTTGCGAACCTCGAAGCCGCCTTCACCCATGCGGAAAAAGTCGTTCTCGGCGCGGGCGACAGCGAACTCGACCTTTTTGCCGACACCGACGAAAAGACCGTTTCCGATTTCGTCTTCCAGGAACTTCCTGACATCTCGAAAATCGAAAAGCTCAACATGGAAAAAGAGCTCATCGGCATTTTCATTTCAGGTCATCCGCTTGACGACTACGAAAGCGCATTCGCAAAGGCAAACCTCAACTCGCTGAACATCGTGCAGATTTCGCAGTCGGAAAAAGCGGAGAAAAAGCGTCTGCAAGAATCCGGCGTGAACCTGTGGAAAGCGAAGACTGCTGACAAGAAATACACAGCAGTCGGAATGGTGGAATCCGTGCGCGAAATCACGACGAAAACGGGAAAGAAAATGGCATTTGCGAAAGTGAAGGACTTCAACGGCGAATTCGACCTGACATTCTTCGAGCATCCGTGGCTTGAGCTGAAAGACAAAATCCAAGTCGAAAAAGTGTATGCGTTCATCGGCTCAGTTGACTCGAACCCGAACAGGGACGGCACGTCATTCATCGTCGATTCGATAGAGGACCCGGACAAGCTGCAGGAAAGCGCGCTTTCGGAAATCCACATTCAGCTCGACCCGAACATCCAGGACGACAAGAATCTCTTCGATTTGAAGGAATTTTTCTACGGAAACCAGGGCGCGTGCGCAATCTACCTCCACATCGACTCAGGAGATGACACATACACGATAAAACTTTCGTCGCAGGTGACCGCTCCGCAGACGAAGGAATATCAGGCGCAGCTGAAAACATTGCCGCTGGTAAAAAATGTATGGGCGGTTTAGCGAAAAATGTTTATTTATTAGTAATAGAAGAAAACTAGGAGAAAACATGGTACCAAACATCTACACAATTCTACAGCTTTTATCGACAGCACTTTCAGCATACACGCTGATTTGTTTCGTCAGAGTCTTTCTGACATGGATTCCGAGCGCGAACTACAGCTCATTCGGACAAGTTTTGGCAAGAATCTGCGACCCGTACCTTAACGTGTTCAGAAGATTCAAGATTTTCAGATTCGGAAGAATCGATTTGTCGGCAGCCGTCGCGATTTGTGTTCTGTGGGGCGTGACGTACATTCTCTCTTCGCTCGCGGCAGGACAATCGATAACAATAGGCGGAATCATCGTTCTTTTGGTCAGCATGTTCTGGAACGTCGCATCCTCGCTCATCGGTTTCTTCATCTTCTTCCTTCTGATTCGGCTCATAGTTCTCCTCGTGTCAAAATCAACATACGGAACAATCTGGGATGCAGTTGACAATTCAATCTCGCCGATAATCTTCGCCATGTCGTCAATGTTCTACAGGAACCGCAACGTTTCGTTCAAAGGCGCACTAATCATCTCGTTCATCGAATCCATTATCTTGTACGCAATGGGAAATGTTTTGGTGTACAGAATACTGATTCCGGCACTGGAAAGACTGCCGCTGTAAACATCAAACCTGTTCAGGAAACAGCACTTTGCTAGGACAAAGTTCAGTTTTCGGACAGGTTTTATTTTGCAAAAAAGAAAAAAATTTCGATAAATAAAATATATGAAGACTTCTGAAATCACGAATTCAATAAACACGCTGCCTAAAATTGGACCTGCAAAAGCCGCTCTTTTTGCGAAGCTGAACGTTTTTACCGTCGCGGATTTGCTCCAATACTACCCGCGCGATTACGAAGACCGGACGAAAAGAATAACGCTTTACGAATGTCTTCAAGCGGTGAAGGCAACCGGACAGGGAAAAGCGCACACAATCGCTCAAGTTCTCAAGCACGACTGGTTCGGCTACGGCAACATGAAGACGCTGAAAATCACTGTCACGGACGGAACAGCAACTGCCGATATCATCGCGTACAACAGACCGTGGCTTCAGAATTCGATGAAAATCGGCTCGATTTTTGCAGTCACAGGAGTCTTCAACATAAAATACGGAGTTCTCCAGTCCTCGCAAGTCGATACGGAAAAAATCGCGGAATCAGGAAAGTTCGAAGAATACGCTAACAAACCGATTCCGAACAGCAAAGTCTTCCCGATTTACAGGCAGACGGAAGGTCTGACAAGCAAGCAGATAAGTTCCGCCGTCGAAACTGCGCTCAAGCAATACGCAAGGGGAATTGAGAACGACTTGCCGGAAAGCCTCATCAAAAAGAACAACATGCTCTCAAAGCAGGACGCGCTGATGAAAATCCACCTTCCGTCGTCAATTTCGGAAGCAGTAGAAGCAAGGCGGACGCTCGCGTTCGAAGAGCTCTATTTTTTCCAGCGTGCAATGGCGGAAAGGGCAATTGAGCACAAAGGATTCATTCCGAAAGTCAACGAAACGACAGGGGAAATCGAGACGACAGCGCAGAGAAAATTCACGAACGAAGAATTCGCATCGTCACTTTCTCCGCGCCAGAAGCAGCTTTTGGAAAGGCTTCCGTTTGACCCGACCGAAGACCAGAAATCCGTAATCACGCAGATGAACATCGACATCGACCTGAATTACAAAACAGCAAACGAAAAAGACAAAAAGAATTTTTCGATGCGGACGCTTTTGCAAGGCGATGTCGGAAGCGGAAAAACGCTCGTCTCATTTTTTGCCGCGCTCAGAGTAATCGACTACGGAAGCCAGTGCGCGCTCATGGCACCGACAGAACTTCTCGCACGCCAGCACGCGGAAAATGCGGCAAAGCAGCTTGAAGCCATGAACGTGAAAGTCGCATACCTCACCGGAAACCTGAACGCAAAGGGACGAAACACACTTTTGTCCGCGCTCAAAGAAGGTGAAGTCGATTTCGTAATCGGAACGCACGCGCTTTTTTCGAAAGGCGTAATCTACAAAGACCTTTCGCTTGCAATCATCGACGAGCAGCACAGATTCGGCGTTCTGCAACGCTCGGCGATTCTTGAAAAAGGTCGGACAAGCACCGACTCTTACACGCGCGAGCCGAACCTTCTGATGATGAGCGCGACACCGATTCCGCAAACTCTTGCGCTCACAGTTTTCGGCGACCTCGACGTGCTTTCGATTCACACGATGCCGAACGGCAGGAAGCAGATAAAAACTTTCCTCGTCAAAGCAGGCCACGAAAGCAACGCATACGAAGCCGTCCGCTCGGAACTGAGGGCTGGGCATCAGGCGTACTTCGTCTACCCCGCAATCGAAAACAACATGGACGAAGGGGATTTCTCGAACAAAAAGCAGATGAAAAGCGCAGAGGAAATGTATGAATTCCTTTCGAAGCAAGTCTACCCTGAATACAAAGTCGGTTTGGTTCACGGAAAAGTGAGCGAAGACGAGCAGACGCAGATTCTCGAAGATTTCAGGCAGAACAAAACGCAGATTCTTGTCGCAACGACAGTCGTTGAAGTCGGAGTAGACGTGCCGAACGCGACATGCATAGTCATCGAGCAGGCTGACAGATTCGGGTTGGCAGGACTGCACCAGCTGCGCGGCCGAGTCGGACGAGGGGAAGCCCAGTCGTACTGCTTCCTTGTCTACAGGCAGGATTTGACGGAAGACGGAAAAGCGCGCATGAAAGCCCTCCACGACACAACGGACGGATTCAAGATTGCGGAAGAAGATTTAAAACTAAGAGGTCCCGGCGAAATAACCGGAACCGCACAAAGTGGAGAATTGACATTCAAAATCGCCGATCCTGTCCGGGACGAACCGCTGATGATTCAGGCAAGAATCGACGCATTTTCTTCATTTGAAAAGTGACATTTGAAAATCGATTTACGCAACGTAAGCCGAAAGTTTCTTCATTCTTGACGGGAGCTTTATCGTAGAAATCGCGTGCTTCTCAATCTGGCGGATTCTTTCTTTCGTCAAACCGATTTTGTCACCGACTTCTTTCAGCGACATTGAATCCTCGCCGCCGAAACCGAATCGCAATCTCAAAATCTTCGCTTCTTTCGGGCTGAGCTTCGAAAGTGCCTCTTCAACATCTTCTTTCAGCGAATTCTCAATGGCTTCTGTCTCAGGATTCTTGTAGCGCGTATCGGAAATCATGTCGCCAATCGAATCAGATGTTGCGTCACCGTTCGAAATCGGGCTGTCCAAGCTCTTCATCTCGCGCGAAACATCCATAAGATTCTTCACGACATCCTTGTTCATTCCGAGCATAGCTGAGATTTCCTCAACCTGAATATTCTCAGGCTTATCAGCAACAAGTTTTCTTGCCTTTTCAATATTCACAAGCTCATTCGCCCTGTTCATCGGCAAGCGGATTTCATGACCGTGCTCGTACAATGCCTTCATAATCGACTGGCGAATCCACCAGACTGCATACGAAATAAATTTCACGCCGGCATTTGCGTCAAAATGATTGATTGCCTGCATGAGACCGGCATTTCCTTCGTTTATCAAGTCTTCGAATTCGATTCCGCGGTTCATGTATTCCTTTGCGATTTTTACGACGAAACGGAGATTTGCTTCAACCAGCTTATTCTTTGCAACCTTGCTGCCGGCAACAGCTTTTTTCACGAGTTCCTGCTCCTGCTCAGGAGTCAAAAGCGGAATCTTGTTGATTTCTTCGAGATAAATTGAGAGGCTGTCCTTTTCCATAGTGAATCTCCTGTTGAATGAAGTTACTTGATATATGCAAATTCCGTGCCAACTTTTTTGCAAACTGAATTTTTCGAGCTATTTTTTAAATTTTCATCGTTTGGAAGATTTTTTTCTTTGCCGATTTTCAGAATTCTTATTATTTTGATAGTTGAAAGATGAAACTGAATGGAAATTTTGCCACACGCAGATTTTCATCCAGGTTTTTCTGTGTCGTTTTGACACAATTTTAAATAACATATTTTCGGAGGCATTCATAATGAAACTCAGACCATTGGCAGACCGTGTACTTCTCAAGCAGGAAAAAGCAGAGGCAAAAACTGCAAGCGGAATCATCCTTCCTGAAGCTGCACAGGAAAAAACACAGACAGCTACAGTTGAAGCAGTCGGTCCTGGAACTGAAAAAGAGAAGATTTCCGTAAAAGTCGGAGACAGAGTAATGTATGATAAATACTCTGGAACACAGGTAAAAGTTGACGGCGAGGATTTCCTCATCGTAAAGAATTCGGACATCATCGCAGTCGTCGAAGCATAAACGACGTCGCATAAAAAAGCCGAATGGAAGATTTTTTCTTTCATTCGGCTTTTTTGTTTTTAAAGCTTCGGCTATTCAGTGTCGATGCACTGACGCTTCAAGAGACGAGCGTCTGCATTCTGCGGGTCAAGCGCAAGGCTGTAGTCTATAGAGATTTTTGCATTCCGCAAATCGTTCTTCTCAAGCTGGATTTTTGCGATGCGGTGGAGAATCTTCGATTTCACATACACATCCTCGCATTTGCCGGAAGCAAGCCCGTACAATGACAACGCTGCATCCTTGTCGCCCATGCTGCTGTAAATCATTGCAAGATTCACCGCTGATGACGAAGAAGCAACGGAAGAAATATTCTCAAAGCCACCGTTGTAATCAAAAGCAATGCTGTTCACAACATCGCCTGATTCAAAAAGAACATATTCATAAAGTTTTTTTGCAGTTTCGATATTTCCATCGACAAGCGCAAAATATGCGGCAAGCTCAACTTCCCAAACGTTCATTGAATTTGCGGATTTCGCAACTTCCTCACCAAACGCAAGCTTCATTATAGATGCAGGAACGACCTCGGACTTTATGACGCGCTCGCCACCGAAAATGTCGATTTCGACCTTCTTGCCGACTTCATTAGTCTCCGTTTCTAGTGAATAATTCTCAGCTTCATCTTTTTTTGCAGAATTGAGATATTTTGCGTTTATGAAATCCATGAAAAGCTTATGGGCATCATCAGGGAATCCATAAGAAATCAACTTTTGAACAGCAAAGCACACAAGTTTCGAAGGATACAAATTGATGCCTGATTCGTTCGCCTCCAGAGTTCTCCAAACCTCGGAAGTCCTTGCGTTTATAGGCAACTCGCTGTTTTTCCTGAGATAAAGCGAAATTCTTTCGACTATGAGAGAATCAATCTTATCGATGATGTTCGAGTCTCCCCTATTCGCCCTCTGCTCTTTCTGATATTTCTCTTCAATGTCCAAAAGCCTTCTGATTGCGTCATTCAAATCGAATCGCGGCCTCTCGTCCATGAGCTTCATGTATGAAGTTTTCAGAGACGTCGTCGCGCGAACAGTCTTTTCCAAATCGGACTCGACAATCGGCTCAGAATCGAGCCAGGCGATTTTTCCGTAAGTCAGCAACGCCGGCTGGCACTCCGGGCTTGAATCCAAAACTCCCATCAAAAGTTTGTGCGCCCTCGCGTAATCTTTATGCTTATACGCCCAAATCGCGCTGTTCACGGAAACTGTATCAGGAATATCCTCGCTGTCCAGCGAAATTATGTAGTCGCGAACCTGCTCAGCTTTCTCGTCATCATGAAGCTTTTTGTAGCAGTCAGATGCAAGAGCCGCCGCCATCGCCCTAAATCCCGAAAGAGTTACGGAATTTAGATTCCGCAGGCACAAATCGTAATTTTCAGCATCAAACTGGACGAATGCCCAAAAAAGAGCTTCTTTGGAAGTCAGCCGACGCTTGTCGCGAATCAGATATTCCTGAAGCATAGATGCATTCGCATAATCACCGTTTGCAAGATAGACGAGAGCCGCATTCACGAGCCAATCGGTGTTCACGTTCGTCGAACTTTTGTAGATGTCCTCATAGACTTTTGCGAAATCGGCTGCAAGATAAGTGCTAAGCGTGCCGGAAGAATTTTTCTTGAGAACAGCCTCGGAGCGGATAGCCCCGTATGGAGTTCCCGAAAGAATGCGGCTGACCTTTTCCGACTCCGCGATTCTGTCTGCACGGAGAAGGAAATTTGCATAGGCAGCTGCAATCCGTATATTGTCAGGATATTTTTTCAGAGCCTTTCTTAGAGTTTTTTCAGACAGAGATTTCTCTCCAAGCTTATGATAACGCTTGTACAGCGAAAGACGCGAATCTGGGGAAGACGCGTACCGCTCGCACCTTTTCAGCGAAGACAAAGCCTCACCAATTTGATGATTCTTGATAAGAACATCAACCTCATCAATTTTTGAATTGAAAGAGAAAGTCGTGTCACCTTTATCGCATGACACGAACTGCCCACAAACAAAAATTATGCTGAGTACCCCGAAAACAACGGAGATACGTCTTGAAGTCTTTGAAGTCGCTGAAAATCTCATTTTACCTATTTCTTTGATTCATTAGTTGTGTTTATATACTTTTTTATATTATCGAGAATAGCATTGACGAACTTGAATGAATCAGAAGGTCCAAATGATTTTGCAAGATGAATTGCTTCATCAATTACAATCGACGGAAGAAGGTCTTTCTGATATTTCAGAGAATAGACGCTCATTCGCAAAATCGAAAGCGAAACTTTGTTCACACGAGAAATATCCCATGATTTCAAATGCTTTTTGATAATCTCGTCAATTTCAGCAAGATGCTCCATTGTTCCGCTTACGAGCATTCTGGCATAAGCGATGTTCTCCGACGGATTTGCATCTGATTTTTCAGAATCCGCCAATTCCGATTCCTGCACAGATTCATTCTGATTGTTATTCCAATCGAATTTCAGAACATCCTCGATAGTGTTATTTCCAACTTCAATGGAATAAAGACCTTGAAACGCAAGAATTCTGCTTTTTCTTCGTGACATACCGATTCCTTATTTACCAATTCAAAAGCTTGTCGAGAGCTTCGCCTGTCTTTTTTCGCTCGACGTTCTCCGGTGTATCGAGCGACTTCGTCAAATCAGAAACTGCCTTCAAAAGAGCTGCCTGCTGCTTCTGCGTCGTCAAATTCTGCTTGATGTAGTCATAGACAGTGACCGTAGTCTCCGGCTGAACGACATCGCCGATTGCAAGCATTTTTGCAGCGTACTTCTGGCGGACTGAATAGAACTGGAAATCAGTCTTCGTTTCATTCAGCTCAGAAATATATCCGACGCTTCTTCCGAAAAGCTCATTCAAATCGTTTACGGAAATTCCGAGCTGCATTGCGTGCTGAGCAGATTTCTGAATCAGCAAATCGCCGCCCTGATAAGAATTGTCATTTGCCGCATTCGCCTTTATCGAATCGAAAGTCAATTTCTTGTCCTTCAAATCGTTGAGCATTTTGTTTGCCTTTGTTCTTGCAGCCTCAGCATCTTTTCCTTTCGGAACGACGACAAGGAAAACCTTCGCCATGTCATTCTGAACGAAAGAAGATTTGTTCAAATCGTAGAAATTTCTGATTTCAGCATCGGTCGCAGCGACTTTCTTAACTTCTTCCTGCACGTTTTTCTGCTGGAGAACATACTGCTGAGCGATAAGCTGATTCTTGAGGAAAGTCTTGTAATCGGCGACATTCATTCCGACCTGCTGCTTCATGAATTCATCGAGTGAAAGTCCCGTGTTCTTCTTCACCAAATCAGCAAATTCATTTTCAGTGACAGAACGGCCGACCTGCATGCTCAAGCTCTGCAAGAAATACTGATTCACCTGAGTATCAGTAAGCGAAAGACCTGCTTTTGCCGCAGCCTGACCGACGAGTTTCTCGTTGATAATTGCAGCAAGGATTTCTTTTTTCTGCTCAATCGTGAAAGTCTGAATCTTATTCTGCTTCTGATACATCTCAACTCTTGTTTTGAGCTGTTTCAATGTGATTGTCTCAGATTTGTTCAATTTTACGACGGCAAGCGGCTGCAAATCTGCCTGCGCGAACAGTGTCGTCACAAATGCCAAAAGCATTGTTGCTACAAGAGCGAAACGTTTCATTTTTGTTACCTCATTTTCCAGATTAAATTCAAACCGAAAAATATCCGTTTGATTTAATCTGAAAACATTTTTTTATATTTTATAGTTACGATTTTTCACTTGACGAAAAATCATCCCCAGTTACTGAGGGTCTAGCGGAAGCCCACCAGAGATTGTCGCGCGAATACGGCGAACGCCTGCAGAAGATGACTGCTCTTTCTCAATCTTGAACTCGCCAATCTGCGCAGTGTGCTGAACATGAGGTCCTCCGCAAACTTCCTTCGAGAACCAGTCGTTCTTCACGTCGCGGCCAATCGTGTAAACCTTGACCTGCTCGCCGTATTTGTTAGAGAACAACGCCCTTGCGCCCTCGGCCTTAGCCTCGTCCAAAGTCATAATTCTCATGTCAACCGGCAAATCTTCCTTTATCTTCTCGTTCACGATGTCCTGGACTTTCTGAATCTCTTCTTTTGTCATCGGACGCTCGAACGTGAAGTCGAATCTCATGCGCTCGTTGTTGATGTTCGAGCCTTTCTGCGCAACCTGATCGCCGAGAACATCGACAAGTGCCTGCTGCAACAAGTGCGTAGCTGTGTGGTACTTTGTCGTGACATCGCTCTGCTCTGCCAAACCGCCCTTTGCTTTTCCAGCGTCGAGTGATTTTGAAGCCTCCTGATGCTTCTTCTCAGCTTCTTTGAATCCCTCAAGGTCAACTGTGAAACCGTTCTCCGCGCCGAGTTCCTGAGTAAGCTCGACAGGGAATCCGAATGTCTCGTACAAATTGTATGCGACTTTTCCGGAGATGATTTTTTTCGGATTCTTCATCAGATTCGGAAGGAGCTTCTGGAATTCAGCCTCGCCCTTCTTGAGCGTAAGGCGGAACTTGTTCTCCTCGGCAGTAAGCTCAGACTTAATCTTGTCGGCGTTCGTAGAAAGTTCCGGGTACGCAATCTTGAAGTTATCGATTACGGAAGCCGCAATCTCGGCAAGGAACTCTTTCTCGATGCCGAGCTTCATTCCGTGGCGGACAGCGCGGCGAATCAATCTTCGAAGGACGTAGCCGGCACCGACGTTTGACGGAGAAACACCTTTTTGGTCGCCAAGAATGAACACAGACGCGCGGGAATGGTCAGCGATGATTCGGACAGACTTGTCTTTCTCATCGTCAGTTCCGTATTTGTAATCAGACAAAGCTTCGATTTTCTGGATTATCGGCTGGAAGACTTCAGTGAGGTACACGCTCGTCTTGCCCTGCAAGATGCAGTTCGTGCGCTCAAGTCCCATTCCGGTATCAACATTTTTCTTCGGAAGAGGAACGAGCGTTTTTTCATCGACTCTGTTGTACTGCATGAAAACGTTGTTCCAGATTTCCATCCAGTTTGCGCTGTCTGTGCCTTTGTTTGAGCCGACAGGAGGAAGACCTTCTCCGACCCAGTAGAAAATTTCAGTGTCAGGGCCGCAAGGTCCAGTCGGGCCTGCCGCCCACCAGTTGTCGCTTGCAGGAAGATATGCAATTTTGTCTTCCGGCATTCCGTTCTCTTTCCAGTATCCGGCAGCTTCTTCATCGCGAGGAGCGTTGTCGTCGCCTGCAAAAACAGTCACGGAAATTTTTCTTGGGTCGAGACCGAGCCATTTCGGGCTTGTCAAGAATTCATAAGAGAATCCAATCGACTCTTTCTTGAAATAGTCGCCGAGAGACCAGTTTCCGAGCATCTCGAAGCAAGTAAGGTGAGACGGATCTCCGACTTCATCGATATCGCCTGTTCGGACACATTTTTGATAATCAGTAAGACGCGTTCCAGAAGGATGTTTTTCACCAAGAAGATACGGAACGAGCGGATGCATACCCGCAGTTGTAAACAAAACGGAAGGGTCATTTTCTGGAATCAACGACTGTCCAGAAATTTCAGCATGATTTTTTGATTTAAAGAACTCAATGTACTTTGAACGTAATTCGTTAGCAGTCATAATTCGTCTATTTTATTGAGAGAGTTCTTTTTATTCAATGTTTTGATAGAGGCGATATCCATTAAACCTGTTCGGAATTTTCAGTTTCAGAGCAGGTTTATTTTATCAAGATGAAATCGACGCGGCGGTTCTTCCATCTGTTTTCGGCATCCCACGATTTTGCGAGGGAATATTTGCTTCCGTTGCCGACTGCAGAAAGCCTGTTCGCCGCAATTCCGTCGCGCACAAGCCAATCCATGACGAACTGGGCGCGTTCTTTCGAAAGCACAGTGATTTCTTCCTCTTCTTTTGCAGTTCCCGTCATGTTGTTCGCGTTTCCTTCGATTCTGACGTTGTAATCCTGGAATTTCGTGAGGATTTCTGCGACACGACCGAGGACGCGCTCATTGTTTTCGATTGTGGATTTAGTGAGACCTTTGCTTTCATGGTCCCACTTCGGGTCTGCACGGACGACTTCATCAGAAAGGAAGTCTGCATGGTCGCTTCGGAATATAATCGAAGGAACCTGAATCTTGAGCCTTCCGTTTTCCGGGATAACGAGAATATCGACCTGAACGAAACCTTCTTCGACACACTTTGTGCCGTTCACGTCCTCCAATGTGAAGACATACGGATAATCCGTTGCGGACTGCACGAGTTCGCCCTTCGAGCTTTTTCCGTTCCAGACGATTTTTTCATCTACGACGGAAGTACCTGACTTCGACCAGAAATTCCGCTTTCCGTCCTGGCTTTTCACGACGAACGACCAATTTTTAACGGCAGCTTCGCTCTCGACATTGAGAAGGACATTCAGCTCGTCTCCGCTTCCGTCACCATCAGGACTGAAATACCGCGGAGAAATTCGCACGGACGCTTTCGGTACCGGCAAATCTTTCTTTGCGTTTTTCGCCATGACAACCTGTTTTTTCGCTTCCTGCGTCTGGAAATCTTCTTCCGCCTCGATTGGCTTTTCGGCAGGCTCGTTTGAGACGGCAACGACATTATCATTCGTAAGCTCAACGAATTTCTTCAGAACAATCGGATTTGTCTGCTCAGGATAATACCCTTCAGGGCTTACAGAAACTTTTTGGAGAGACACAGTTTCAACTCCTGCAACGTCGGATGAGCTTGTCGGAAGATAATTACCGGAAAAGAATTGAGAGCCCTTCTCCGACCTGAACTGGATGAACGTCTTTCCGAAAATGTCAATCTGAGTGTAACGTCCCTTGTCCTTGATTTTCTCGCTGTCAACGACATATTCATTGTTCGTAAAATCGATTCGGATTCCGTCCGCGCTCTCCCACTTTTCCTCTTTCACTAGCTTCTCGACATATTCGCTGACTCGTTCCCTGTTCGGCTCGTTTTTCGTGTTCGTGACAACTTTCTTGTACGAGCCGTCCCAAAGGTTTTCCTCACCGATGAGCATTCGAACGTCGTCATGAATCAAAACTCGGATTTCATCGAGATTGACGAGCGAAATGTCGAATTTGCGCTGCAAATTTTCAATCGATTTGTTCACGGAAGAAAAATAAATTCCGTTGCGCCTGAGGTTGCTTTTCATCCAGCTGTAAACTTCCTCGCTGTCCTGATGATAGAAAATGACTTCCTCGTTCTGATAATCGAAGAAGATGTATCTTTTTTCTTTTGAGTTGTCATTTTTGTACCAGAGACCGTCCAGGAATTTTGCGAACGACGAAACTGTTCCGTCCTGAATCTTCGCAAGTTCCTTTGCGGCAATTGAGCTGCCCGCAACACGGATTGATTTTGACTCGACATATTTTTTCTCGGCGGCACTCCATTCGTACATCGTCTGAATCTGGTCAAGGCGCGTCGAAGTCGAATTTTTCTGAGATTCGGAAGTGTACACCCAAACAGGAAAACTCTCGCCGTTCGAAAGAGAAAGCTCATAATCCTCGCCCCTCGGATTCTGCTGAATGAAAATCGTTCCCGCAGCTTTAAAATCTCCTATAAGGTTCATTTTGAGTTCAGAATCGTTGTCCTTCTTTTTTTCGGCAACGTAGATTTTCATAACGGAAGAGCCGTCGTCGGCAGTTCCCTGATAGACGAGCGCGTTCTTGTGGTTTCCGATTACGTCGAGCGCGGTGCAGGCGAACGAGCGGACTTGCGAAATCTGAGTCTGAATCACGGCAGAGCGGACATATTTTGCTTCAGCTGCACTGTACAAAGCGATGATAATCTGAACGCCGGAAATCGAAGCACTTTTGACGACATTCACCTGATCTTCGAACCCGTCGTCGTCCAAATCAGTTTCGACAGTCGAAATCAAAGTCTCCTCGTTCAAAAGCGAAATGAAAGAAGAGACGGCCGACGATTCAGCCGACTCATTTTCGCCTTTTGACTCATTCGACGTAGGAACGACGACTTTCGAATGCGAAACGACCTGAGATTCATTGAAAAGATTCTTGCTGAAAACAAAAAACGCAAGAACGACAGCGACGAGAACAAAAACTACAGGAATTACTTTTTTCATAAAAACTAAAAAAAAGACAACGCGAAAAAATTACTTGCTCGCTTCTTTCAAAACTCCGCCAAAATTCTTTATGTAATCGAAGAACGACGTGTAGGCGAAAAGGACGCAGAAAGAAGAGAAACTGTAGGTGACATAGTGAAGAATATTTCTGACAGACTCAAGCGACTCTGCCGAGAGAAAACCAAGCGACACCAGATAGCCGGCGATTCCAGTCCTGAAAAAACCGTCTGCGGCAAGGGCGACGAAACAGCTGACGACATAAAAAACAGTCTTAAATTTTCCGCCCTTCCTTGCGGCAATCGCAGTTCCCTGTTTTGCCGCAACCATGCGCAAAAAATTCTGCGCGAATTCCCTGTAAAAAATCAGGACGAAGCAAATAACCGGCATATAGCCCGAAAAAGTCATGCAAGTGAACACTGAAAGATGCAGGAACACATCCGCGAACGGGTCGAACATCTTGCCGAAATCGCTGACCTCGTTGTTTTTCCTCGCAAAATGTCCGTCCCAGTAGTCAGTCAGCTCCGAAAAAATCAGCATCGGAACAAGAATGCAGAATGAAATCAGAGAAAGCAAACTGCCCTCTGAACTTGAAACCCATTTTGGAAGAAAATATATGATAAAAAAAATCGGCGCGGCGATTACTCTGACAAGCGTGAATTTATTGGAAGTTTTCATTGGTAAAGTATCGTTTCGTAAAATGAAAAAGTCAATGCGATAAGAGAAATTTGAAATCAGAGCGTCCGAGAAAGCGAAAAATCGGCTTCATCGAAAGTCTGGCGCAGATTGAGCAGATACAACGCTGGATAAATGCGCGACGGAGGAATCTCAACAGGAACGACACGTTCGCCGCGCAAAATCCATTTGTGAAAAGCATTTTCTTTTTCTTCTGATTTTTTTTCGGAAATCTCTTCAACATGATTTTCTTTTGCAACGTCCGAACCGGAAATTTCGACCTCAAAATAAAAACGGCGGACTGGCAACAAAAGAAAAACAGGCAGCTCGTAAATTTTCAGATTCACATTCACTTCCGGCGACTCGATTGCAACTGGAATGTTCGCAACATCTGAAAATCGGCTTTTCAGAAAATTCTGCGTGTGAAAAAACAAGAGCAGATACGCGACAAAAAACGGCAGAAGCAGGAATTTCCACAAAGAAGAAACAAGCGTTCCGAGAGCGAAAAGCGAAACAAAAAAAATCACATTCTGCGAAATCGAAAAAATCTGCCTGACGTCGCATTTTTCTCGTGCGAAAACGGCGAATATCGTAGCAAACGCAACTGCAAGCGAAAGGGAAACGAGCAGAACGGAAACGCGGCATTTCAGATGCCTTTTATGGAAGATTTTGGAAAAAATCAGGCACAAAACGCATCCGAATGCAGTTCCGATGAAAAAAGAACAAAGTCCGAGCGAAAACGAAGCCGTGAAATTCATTGAACGTAAGCCTTGTAATCCTGTACGACGTTGATTTCGGATTTGACGATGAATTCAGGCAGCTCGCAGGTGCAAATCTTGACCGCGCGCTCGACAATCGCCCTTGAACTTGCAATTCCGTGAAGCGTAACGCATTTTTTTCCGTCGCCCAGCACGGACAAAGTTGCGCGCAAATAATTTATGTCGATTTGATACACAAAAACGAGCAGATTGACGATTCTCTGCCCAATCAGAAGCTCATCGATGCTCGCCATTCCCGCTTTTTCGCGCTCAGGCGTAATCATTTTTTTGACACCGACAGAAATCATCTCCGCAATCGTATCGACATCGGTAACGGACGAATTCATTATGAAATTGAAAATCGTCGGGTCGTTCACATCAACGCTGAAATAGCTCTGCATGAAGCCTTCCCTGTCAGAATCGAAGTCGTATATGCGTTTCCTCGCGCTTTTCTCGTCAAGATTGAATTCATCCATGACGCGTGCGATTCTCGTCGATTCTTCCGAAACGAACCTGCATGAAACATGGTTCGGCAAATCCTTGAGAATCATGAACGAACCGCGGCCAATCAATATGCAGTCGTTGCCAGACGCAAGCTCAAGCATCGCCGTCTGAAGAAAATCAAGGTATTCGTCACGGTCGCGTGTCAAAGATGCAAAAAAGCCCGGTTTGCGTTCGTCAAATTTCTTCAGTTTTTCTTTCGGAAAACCGAGTTTGACAATTCTCTCTTCGATATCTTTCCTGCCGAAAAACTTGTAGTTCATCTTATTCGCAATTGCAGCGCAAATCTCGTCCCCGAACGAAGCCACCTGCCTTGAAACTGTCAAAATCGCCATAAAAACTCCTCAAAAAAAACAAAAAAAACGCACCTTCTATTTGAAATTTACTTGTATTTTGTTCTAAAATCAATGTTGAAAATCTGTTATTATATTTTTAATAAGAACAAGGAGCAAAACATGAGCAACAAAGAGAACGAAAATCTCGAATGGAAAGAAATCGGAAAAAAGGAACTTCTGAAAACGAGGGTTATGACAGTCTGCCAGACGACATCCGTCGCGCCGAACGGAAAAGAAGGAAACTACATCGTCAACGACGCGCCTGACTGGGTGATTGTCATTGCGGAACGCGACGGAAAATTCCTGATGGTAAAGCAGTGGCGGCACGGAGAAAAACATCTGAGCATCGAATTTCCGGGCGGCGTGATAGACGAAGGTGAGACTCCGGAAGAAGCGGCACGCCGCGAACTTTTGGAAGAAACTGGATTCAAGGCGGGAAAATTGACGTATCTTGGAAAAATGAATCCGAATCCGGCACTTTTCAGAAACCACAGCCATTTTTTCGCCGCAAGCGATTTGATTTCAACGGGCGAGCAGGATTTAGACGAGGACGAATATGTCCAGTACTTTGAGATTCCAAAAGAAGAAGTGATTGCGGGCATGGCAAGCGACGACTACAACCACGCGCTCATGGCGGCGGCACTTCTGAAGTACATCACGAAAAAGGATTAAGCAGTCGAATATCGAGTTAATGCTAATTGTAAAAGCTAAAAACAAGCTCCCGACGGGAACCCTGCATGAAAAACGGCAGTACCGCTATGCGGTGGCTGAATGTTTTTCATGCAGGAACCCCGTCTCCGCTTGTTTTCAACATACATTCGTAAAACTCGGCATTTGCCTTAATTTTTGAAAATATGCTGAATGAATGAGACTATCTTTTTACAGAATATGGCTCGTATTTTTTCGCTGGGTTGTAAACGCCGTCGCGGTATTCGCCTGTAAGGCTCGGAATCTTCATCTTCATTCCAGGAAGAATCAGGTTCGGGTCATTCGGCTCAGGCATATTCTGTTTGTTAGCCTGATACAAGTTCTCCCAAAGAAGCGGATTGTTGTACACATAAGAGCGGCCAGAGATGTTCCAGTAACAGTCTTTTGTGTCTGCCCACGGACGAACGACATAGTAGAGCGGAAGAGGTGTCACTTCTTTGATTTCTGCAAGCGAGTCGAGAACCTGCTTTGCGTACTCGGAAGCAGCACCGTACTCCTGCTTGTCATACGAATCCTTTGCGGCTGCATAAGATTTTTCAGCGGCAGAAAATGCCATCGGAAAATTCTTGTCGGCTGCAATCGACTTTGCATAAGCGATTCTGTCAGCCGCATTCTTCATCAGTTCGTCAATCTCAGCTTTCGCAACGATATTCTGAATGAATTTCTGCGAGAGAATTGCATTTTCCTTTGCTTTCTTCGCACATTCAATGGAAAGCTCGTACTCGCCGGCTTCGTAAGCTGCCCTGGATTTCTTTGCGTACTCCTCAGCAGTCTTCTGATAGACGTTCGTTTTGTAGCTGACGGCGAAAATCGAATTGCAAGCGAGCAATGCGACGGCGATTAAAATATTTTTCTTCATCATAGCAATGACCTCACTTATTTTGCATCAATAGTGCTGGAAGGCACATCGTTTTCGATTTCCTTTTTGCCTTCGCGACTATTATCTTCCAGAACAGTTCCTGATTTTTCGTCAGAACCCTGCAAGACTTTCGGCTCAGCGTCAGCCTCAGGAATTTCACTGACTTTGTCGGACTTCTTAGCCTCGTCTTCCGCTTTTTCAGTTGAATCAGCTTTTGCAGATTCCTCAGTTTTCACTGCCTGAATTTCCTCGGCTTTTTTCTCCGCCTGATTTTTCGGAGCATCGAGGTCGATTATGAAATCTTTCGGGTCGGCAAATGAATAATCCTCAAGCATCTTCGCGTTTTCATCTTCGATTCCTGGGATTTTTTCCTCAAGCGGAACAATCGAATCTGCCTTTTCAGCATAAGTAGCGACATCGGAAATGAATTTCTCGGCATCCTCAAGATAAGACTTAGCCTCAAGCCTCTTTTCCTTTGCAGTCTCATACTGCTCCATGTAAGAATCTTTTGCAGCCCTGTAACCGTTGTAAGCAGCCTCTTTATCCTTGTTTGTGTCAGACTCAAGCGCATCCCAATACAACTGTGCAGATTCTTTGTACGGATCTTTCGTGCTCGTATACACCTGTGCATTCTGAGATTCCGCAAGTTTCTTTGCCTCGACAACAGAGATTTTCTCCTGTTTCACGAGCTCAGGAATTCCAGTTGCCAAAAGCGAAGAGAAGAGCTTGTAAGATTTATCAGCCTGCGCAAGAAGATTTTTTCCGGAAGAAGCGGCACCGAGTTTTGCGTACTTGTCAAGCTCGCTAGCGGCACGCTTGTACTGTGACGAAAGCGTATTGCTAGACTCAAGCGAAGAAAGCTTGGCTTTCAAGTCCGTAGCCTTTGCGGCAGTCTCGGAAGAATTGTATTTCAGGATGACTTCTTCCAATTCTGCAAGGTTCGGCTTTTTAGACGTGTCCTCGCTCTCTTTCTCGAACTTTTCGACGGCAGAATCTTTCTGAGCGTCAAATGCCTTGAAGTACTCGGCAAAATATTTGTCGGCTTTTGCTTTCACGGCATTCTCTCTTGCAACATCGACTTCGGCAATTTTGATTATGCCCTCGATAGGAGAAAGGATGTCGAGAACCTGCTGTGCATCTTTTGCGGATGCTTTGTAGCCTTCTTCCGTGTCCTTGTTGAAATTCGCATTTGCAGACGCATAAGCACGCTCCGCAGAATACAAAATCTCGCGGTCGATTTTGTCACCGACACGCTTTGCGACATCGATTCTGCCAGAAGCTTTCTTCATCACGTCAGAAGCCTCGTCGCGCGCAATCATCTTCTGAACATAAGCCTTTGAAAGTGCGGAATTTTCCTCGACCTTCTTGGAATATTCAATTGAAAGCTCATACTCTCCGGCATCGATTGCGTCCTGAGCTTTCTGGGCGTATTCGTCGGCAAGTTTCTGATATGTGTTGTTCTTGTAACTGACTGCATAAAGCGAAAGACATGCGACCAATGCAGCAGAAGTCAAAATAATTTTCTTCATATTCAACTCCTATTATTTCGCATCAATTACTGCCTGCTTTTTCTCGGCAGCCTTTGCTTCCTCTGCTCTTGCATCTGCGGCAGCCTTTGCCTCAGCAGCAGCTCTCTCGGCAGCAGCCTTCTCCAATGCGGCAGCTCTTGCAGCCTCAGCTTCGAGCCTAGCCTCTTCAGCAAGTGCGTCTGCGGCAAGCTTGTCAACTTCAGCAGAATCAACATTGATTACGGCATCGTCAGGGTTTGCGAATGTGTCCTTCTTCAAAAGTGTCGTGTCCTCATCTTCGATTCCCGAAACTTTCTCTGTCAAAGGATTTGTCGCATCGGCAGCGGCAGCAAAACTCTCAGCATCAAGCTTAGACTTCTGTGATTTTTCCTGTGCGTCAACAGCCTCGCCCTTCGCCTTCTTCACAGTCTTGTACTGCTCAAGGTAAGAATCTTTTGCTGCTTTGTAGTCGTTGTAAGCATCTTCGTTCTTCTTGAGCTTGAAGTTCACGTCAGCCTTCTTGTATTTGTCAGTCGCGACTTTGTAAGCCTCTTTTGTGAATTTGTTAACCTGAGCTTTCTCTGATTCAGCGAGTTTCTTCGCATCAGCAGCAGCTTTTCTCTCGCGTGCAACCATGCCTGCGAATCCTGCCTTAACAACTTCGTCGTAAGCAGAATATGCTTTGTCTGCCTGTGCAGAAAGCGATTTTCCGTCAGCAGCAGAAGCAAGAGAAACGTACTTCGCAAGTTCTGAATCAGCGTTCTTCAATGCAGAATCATTGATGTCGGAAGCTTCCATGATGTCGAGTTTGCTTCTCAAGCTCTTTGCCTTTGCAGCTTTCTCAAGAGATTCGTACTTAACAACGAGGTCGCTGAGGATTCTCGTGTAGTTTCCTCTCGGGTTGCTCTTGAAATTGACTTTTGTAGAATCTTTTCTTGCATCGAATGAAGCGAGAACGTCCGGGAAGAATTTGTCTGCACCAGCATCGATTGCCTTTGTTCTTGCAGACTCAACGTTGTCAATCATTGCCTGAGTGTAAGAAGCCTTCTCAAGAACCTTGTAGCGTTCGATGAGGTCGTTCAGCTGCTCAGAGTAGTCAGTCGTTGCCAAATCGCCGAAGCTTTCCTGAACGATGTCAGACTTCACGTCAGTTCCAGGGAACGAAATGTAGCTTCCTTCCTTAGAAAGCACTTCTCTTTCCTGCAAGTCGCGGGCTTTTGCCTCAACAGCCTTGTATTCAGAAATGAGAGCGTTGAGCTTGTCAGAATAATCACCAACAGAATTCTTGTCGAATTCAGCCCTAGCCTCGTCTCTGTGGTTGTCAGCAGTCTCAAGAAGCTCAGGAACGTAAGTTGCAGCTTTTGCATCGATTGCGTCAGCTCTTGCCTCTTCAACTTTGTTGAATTTCATCTGAGTGTAAGTTGCCTTCTCAAGAGTCTCATAACGAGAAATCAAATCTTTGAGGGTCTTTGTCTGGTCGACATTCGGCTCTTCCTCGATTCTCGCAGCAGCTGCATCTTTTCTCTCATCTGTGTTCGTGAGGGAGATGAATTCAGACTCGCCGTTTCCGAGATTTGAAACGAACGAAACCTTAGCATTCTTCAGATAGTATTCTGCACCAGCGTTGACAGCCTTTTCCCTTGCCTTTTCAACAGAAGCCATGAGGCTCTTGTTTCTTGCAGGTGTGTTCTTGATAGCAGCCTGTGCATTTCCGCCCATTACCTCATATTCAGCGATGAGTGCGTTGATGCGGACATTGTAATCGCCCTTCGGAGTTGCATAGAACTCGTTCTTGACGGCTTCTCTCTTTACATCTGCCTTTGCAAGCGCAGTTGCGAAGTAATATTCTGCACCGGCATCGATTGCTGTCTCGCGTGTAGTTTCCATTTTGTCAATCAAAGCCTGAGTTTCAGAAGCTTTTCTCAACAAATTGTATTTCTCAATCAAATCACGCAAATCTTTTGAATAATCGATTTTCGGATTCTCTGCGAACGAAGATTTTACGCTGTCCCTCTTCTCTTCGGTATTGGCGAACGAAACATTCTCCTTTCCGTTGAGAGCCTCGTAAACGAGAGTCATGTTCTTCCAGTAAGTTTCAGCACCGGAATTGATTGCATCAGCGCGGGCATTCTCAACTTCGGCGAGCAAGATTGTGTTGTTGTCGAAGATTTCTTTTGCCCTGTTGCGAGCATTGCTCTCCAAAGTCTCATACTCGACGATGAGCTCGCTCAAACGCTCCGAATAATCGACTTTCGGATTCGAATTGAATTCATTTTCAATCGTGGACTTTTTGTTGTCGCTTGAAGAAAAATCATCAGGATAGTAGATATCGGCACCGGCAGCAATAGCATTCGACCTTGCAGTCTCGACTTCTTTCAGCATAGCCCTTGCGACTTCCTCGTAAGAACCATAGAAGACCTTTGACTTCTTCCAGTAGACATCTGCACCAGCTTTGATTGCGTTCAACCTTGCCTTTTCGACTTCCTCAAGCAATTTTTTGTTGCTCTCGGAGTAATCTTTTGATGACTGAACAGGCTGCTGTACAGGCTCCTTCTTCTCTTCCGTAACAGTTTCCTGCTGCGGTTTAGTTTCCTCAACTTCTTCCACCTTTTGTGTAGTTCCGCAAGATGCAAGAAAAATTGAAGAGACCATGCAAAACAATGCAAAATACTTGATTTTCATTTTGTCTCCATCGCCCGATAGCGCAGAGCAACCGGGCATTATTAAATTTTATTAGCGGTTTACTGTATACGGGTCATACTGCTTGTCGGCACTATAAACGCCCTCGCGATATTCACCTGTGATGCTAGGGATTTCCATCTTCATACCAGGAAGAATAAGGTTCGGGTCGTTCGGATTAGGCATTTTCGATTTGTTTGCCTGATAGAGATTTTCCCACAGAAGCGGATTGTTGTAGACATAAGAACGGCCTGAAATGTTCCAGTAACAATCTTTCGTCTCTGCCCACGGGCGCACGACGTAGAACTGCGGAAGCGGCGTGACTTCCTTGATTCCGGCAAGAGCGTCCAGAACCTGCTTCGCGTACTGGGCGGCAGTCGGATAATCCTCTTTTCCGTAATAATCCTGAGCCGTCGCAAACGCATTCTGCGCGGCAGAGAAAGCCATCGGGAAATTCAAATCCGCCTTCATCTTTTTTGCTTCCGCAATTCTGTTGGAAGCTTTTTTCATAACTTTGTCAGCCTCAGCTTTTTCGAGCATCTTTTTTACATACGCCTGAGAGAGCGCGGCGTTTTCTTCGGCTTTTATCGAATACTCAACGGAAAGCTCGTATTCGCCGGCATCGAGAGCCGCCTGCGCCTTTCTCGTATACTCGTCGGCAAGCTTCTGGTAGGTGTTGTTTTTGTAGCTGATTGAAAAAACAACCGAACCAGCAAGGAGCGCGACGACAGTCAAAAGAACTTTTTTCATCTCATCATCTCCGTTTTCTCATCACTTCGCATCGATAACAGCCTGAGTTTTCGCTTCTTCGGAAGCAATCGCCTCGTCAGCGATTTTCTCGGCAGTCTTCGCATCAGCTCCGCTCTCGACATCGCTGATTGAATCTTCAGGATTCGCAAAACTGTCAGCCTGAAGAAGAACAGCATTCTCGTCTTCTATTCCTGCGATTTTTTCTGTCAATGGTGCGGCAGAATCAGCTTCGGCAGCAGTTTTTTCGGCGGCAGCGACTTTTTCTCTTGCGGCGGCAAGTCTCGCTTCCGTCTCTTCCCTATCCTTCTTCACGATTTCATACATCTCGGAAAAAGATTCTTTCGCAGTCTTGTAGCCGGCATACGCGCCTTCGATATTCTTCGAAGAATATGCCCTGTCAGCGTTGACGAAAGTGCTCGAAGCCTTTTTGTAAGATTCTTTTGTCTTCTTCGCGACCTGAGCCTTCACGCTCTCGGCATTCTTCTTTGCCTCAAGAGCAGCCTTACGCTCGCGTCCTGCCATCGCGACAAAGCCCTTCTCGACGAGCTTTTTGTACGAGTCAAGCGCGATTTTCGCCTGGTCATACAAATCAGAAGCGGAACCGTCAGTTCCGAGAGACTCGTATGCCTTGAGCGCGTCCTCACCTTTTTTCAGGACGGCCGCATCGACATCGGCAGGATTCAGCTCATTGACCTTCGACTTGAGCATCTGCGCAATCGACGCATTTGCAAGCGAGTCATACAACTTGATTAAATCGTTCAGTTCTGATGAATAATTCGTTGATTTGTCGTGGGCAACTTTCGATTTCAAATCGTCATGCTTTTTCGAAGCCTCGTCGAAAAGTGCCCTGTAGTATTTCGGAGCATCGGCATCGATTGCTCTTTTTCTTGCCTGCTCTACTTTCTCAAGGAGCTTTGCATTTTCCCCGGAGAAATCCTTTTCAGGTTCGGTCTCTTTCGTATTTTCAGTTGGATTTGTATCGCTGATATCTTCTTTTTTATCAGTTTCTTCCGTGTCGTCCGTTGCATCAGTTACTTTTGTTGAACCACACGCAACAAGAAAAAGCGACGAAACCGCCACAAGTGCAAGCAAAGAATGTTTAATTCTCACTTTGTCCCTCCAATTTTAAAAACTTTATGAAATTTAAAAATTATACCGTCCATTATAAAAGAGAAATGATTCACAAGCAACTTTCAACGGAAGTTTCGTATTTTGAGCAGGATGCGCCGTTTTTCATTACGATTGAATAGACGAGAAGAGAGAGCAACGTCCCCTGCAATGCAGTGCCGGAAGAGCGTATTTCCATGTCGATCGCGGAAATCAACGCGATTATCGCCGCGGTCTGGCCGAACGTCCAGACCCGTGCGGCACGCTCATACTGGCTGCGCTGTTTTTTGCTCGTGAATCCGTTCTTTTTCAGCTCGAAGTCTCCAAGATACGCGCCGGACGAATGAATCGTATGCCAAAGCGAAAGTTTTCTGAAGCACGAGACAAGACCTGCAAGAAGAGAGACAGGAGACGAGCTTTTCGAATTTGACAATGAGATTTTCTGCAATATCGAAAGTGAATTTTCAAAACGCTTCACGGGAGGAAGATTGATTTCCGCCATAGCATCGAAAAGCGTGAACGCGGATTCTTCCCTGTTGTGCGCAAGGATTTTCTCAACGTCGTCAGCAGAAATTACATACCCGGAAGGGAAGCACAAAAAGAACCTGGAACATTCGCTCCGAAGAGAAGCCGTGTCGCCCTCAACCATGTCGAGAATAAGCGACACAGCAGCTTCTTCAATTCCGAGTGAGATGCCGTACATTCCTTTTTTCAGGAAATTTATAATCCACGCCTCTTTTTTGTCCTCGTCCAAGCCCCAGAAAACCTTTTTGTTTCCGGAAGGAATAAGTTTTTCCAGTTTTGCATCGACGGAATATTCATCGGAGACGAGAATCAGGACTTTTGAGGAATCATCTTTCGCGCCTTCAATCCACTCGGAAAGGCTTTCCAGCTCGTCCTTTTTTTTTATCAGCTCAGCTTCACGCAGGACCGCGAATGTGGCGGATGCAAAAAGCGACCCCGACTGCAAATCAGAAACGACGGAATCGACGCTGTTCTCAGAAGCATAATAGCGATAGAAATCGACTTCATCGAATTTCTTCTTGAAATCGGACTTCATCGAATCTATCGCATCGTTCTTCTCACCGAATTCTGGACCTGTAAAAAGATAAACGGAAGCTGGCATCTGAATCTATCAATATTGGCGGAGTAAACTTGAAAGGATTCCGACGATTTTCACATTGTTGCTGTAAATCGCCGCGAATTCCGGATTCTCAGGCTGCAAGCGGATTCTGTCCGTTTCCTTGTAGAATCTCTTGAGCGTGACAGAATCGTCAACGACAGCGACGACAATCTGCCCGTCAACCGCAGAAGACGCGGCCTCCACAACGGCAAGGTCGCCCTCAAGTATTCCCGCATTTTTCATGCTTGTTCCGCGGACACGGAGAGCAAAATAATTTTTTCCCGGACGAACAAACGGTTCCGCAAGGTTCACATGCCCGTCAAAATTAGCTTCGTTCATAACATCGCTATTCACGAGGACATTTCCGAGAACAGGAACTTTTGTCGAGAACGACTCCCCTTCACGATTCGTGTCGATGAGGACGCTTATCGACCTAGCGCGCTTCTGGCTCTGGGAGAGATATCCCTTCTTCTGCAACGCAGCAATGTGATCTTGGACAGCCCTGAGGGAAATCCCGAAATTCTCACCGATTTCGCGCACAGTAGGAGGAAATCCGTTTGACTTTATGAATTCAGAGATATAATCCAGGACTTCTTTTTGTCTTTGTGTGATTTCTTTCATCTAATGCTAACCCAATCTTTTCAAAACAAAGAAAACTTCAGAAGATAGACTTTCAGAAGATTCCACCGACATACATTCGACGAAAAAATCAGTCTTCATCGAACTTTCTTTCAAACAAATCAAAAATAGACTGAACAGCCTGTTTTTCATCAGGACCTTCGGCACGCAGAATCAGAACTGTATTGTATCCTGCAGCCATTGTTATGACGCCCATGATTGATTTTGCATTCACTGTCGTCGAATCCTTCTCAATTGAGACCTCAGAAGCGAATTTATTAGCCAACTGAGCAATCATGGCAGCTGGACGAGCGTGGATTCCAGCACGGTTTTTGACGGTCAATGTTTTTTCTGTCATAAGAAACTTCCTTGTTTTGTATAAAATCCGTTCGGAAACTGAATTCTCCGAACAGGTCTATTTTAATTAGCAAAGCTAAAATTGCGTTTTCAGTACGAATCGACCTTACTGTAATAGGTATTTTTCGATTCGCACATCTCAATCCAGCGAAGAACGTTCTGGTTGAAAATTTTGGCGGTGTAGAATCCCTTGCGCTTAAGCCTTTCGTTCATTGCGGCTGCCTCAACGATGATTGGAACATTTCGTCCGGGCTTTACAGGGATTTTTAGCAACGGAATTTTCACACCGAGTATCTCATCGAATTTTTCTTCAGTTCCGAGCCTTTCGTAATCAGGTTTTTCCGCATCCCACTCGGAAAGGTCGATAATCAGCTGAACTTCCTTCTGCTCAAGAATGCAGCTGACTCCATAAAGCTGTGCGACGTTCACAATTCCGAGCCCGCGGATTTCCATGTGATGTCCCAAAATCTCATTCGGGCCGCGTGCAAGCACCGAATTCCCGTCAACGCAGCGAAGCTCGACAACATCGTCCGCGACAAGCCGATGACCGCGCTCGACAAGCTCAAGAGCACTCTCCGACTTGCCTACGCCGGACTTTCCACGAATCAGAACGCCGATACCGAACACCTCGACCATTACGGCGTGCATTGACTGTTTCTGGGCAAAGATGTTCGAAAAAACGCGCAGAAGCCGCACGGTGAATTCTGTCGTTTCCAAATCGGAAAGAAGTACGGCGCAACCGACTTCCTCCGCAATATCCATGAATTCCTTGTACAGCGAGCTCTCGGAAATTCCTCCGGTAAAAACAACACACGGAATGTCATAAGAAAAAAATGTGCGTATCGTGTCAGTCCTGTTCTCAGACTTCAGCCGCTCAAGATATGCGACTTCCTCCGCACCAAAAAGCTGAATTTTAGATCCTTCAAAGCACTCGAAAAAACCGGTCAACGCAAGCCCCGGACGATTGATGTCGCCATTGCATATTTTTTTGCGAAGACCAAGCCTTCCACCTATACATTTGAGATTCAGGGAATTACGCCCCTTTGATTCTAATCTGATTAAATTAAACACTGTAAAGGATTCTTCAGCCATGAAAAAGACTATACACACAAAACGATAACATTGACAAGCATCTCAACAAAAAACCGATATTTCTGACACGCGGACAAAAAAAGGGGAACAATCATTTCTGACTGCCCCCTTTTCTCAGATATCTATGGTTCTATGCGGCTTTTACTTTTTTTCCTGAATCTTGTCTTTTTCCTTCTTGATTTTGACATCGAGGACATCCATCATTTTGTTGAGGGCTGCGCCGAAGTCGAAATCCTCGCCGGAAACGTGAGCCTGAGTACCCCACTTGAAATTCACGTTCGTGTCGAAGACGTAAGACTTGTCGTGCTTCACCTTGACGATGAGATCGACAATCAAATCCTCCGCATACTTCACGCGCTCAATTTTTTTATCGATCATCTCAGACTGTTTCTTCTCAAGTTCAAAGCCGACGGCACTAATTGCTTTAGTCATAATGTTCACCTCTTTTATAAGATTTTCTGAATAAATAATACTACAGATTTTCAGATTTTGCGAATTTTTTTTTATCACATTATCAACAAGGCGATTTCGGATTCTCACATGGAATCAAACCGAATCATCTGGAGTACGACGAATCAATCTGAAGCTCCGAGCGGTATTTCGCGACAGTACGGCGCGCAATCTTTATCCCCTTAGCCGAAAGCAAGTCGGATATCTTCTGGTCGCTCAACGGCTTCTTGTCGCCGGCGTGCTCTTTCAGAAGCTGCGCAATTTCGAATTTGACACCTTCTTTTGAAGTCGGAGCAGATTCGTTGCCGGAAAATTCGTTCACGCGCTGATTCCGCACGGTCTCGGCATTCACCGCATTCGTGAAGAAATATCCAAGCTCGAACAATCCCCAGTCGCAGAGAAGATATTTCTGGTTCGCCATGCGCGACACGGTTGAAACATCAACGCCGATTTTGTCCGCAACGTCCTTCTGCCTGAGCGGGACGAGAAAGCGCGGTCCCTTCTCAAAAAACGCAAGCTGGCTTCCGACGATTTCCGCGCACGCACGCTGCAAAGTGTTCTTGCGGAACGCCACGCTGTCCATGAAACTTTTTGCCGCCTCAACCGACTCCCTCGAAAAATCCGCCTCCGATTTCTGCTTCTCGGATTTTTTGTCGTTCGGAATCGAATTCATCTTCTCCGAAAAACGCTCGTAGCTTTTCGAGATTCGGATATCGGGAATCTCGCCTCGGGCAACGCGGACACGGAAAGGAGTCTCGCCGTCATCAAGCTGGGAATCCGGGATTCTATCGACATAAACGTCGGGCGAGATGAAATTCAGCTGCGACGAAGAGAAATTCCGCGCCGGAAAAGGCTCAAGTGTTTTTATGAAAGCAAGCGCGTCCTCTACATCGGATTCGGAAAAGTCGGAAGGAACCTGCTTTGTTTTCTGCTCCTCGTTTGCGAATTTCAGTGAACGCTGAGTCTCAAGAAAACGGTTCAGCTTTTTCGTTATTTTCGGGATTTGCGGAGGCTCAAGAAAATCGAGGTGACCGTCAAGAATGAAAAGCGCACATTCTGGAACGTATTTTTCTTCCGCAATGATTTCCGCCTGGATTTTCAGGCTTTCGAACGAATTCATGCAGCACGTTCCGACCGGGTCAAGATTCCTGACGATTTTCAGGCACTCGTCTTTGAATTCTTCTTTTTTCCCTTTGAAAATCGAATCGACCGACAGAATGTGGAATCCGTTCTTGTCGAGGTTTTCTATCAGTTTCGTGCAGAAAATATTTTTTTCTTCGGAAATGTCCATCGAATTGAGCTGATGAAGAAGATGGTCGGAAAGAGATTCCCTTGAATCGACGCTGGACTCAAGCGCGGACTGGAAATTGTCGCTCATCTCCGAAGAAAAGCGGGAAGTCGAAGACGAATATTTTTCGTAATCGGAAAAACTGTCGAATTTATTGCTTTTGCTGACAAACGATAATTCAGTATCTGCATCGGAAGATTCGCTCACATTGATTTCAAGCGCGGGATTCTTCTGCGCAAACCTGTTTATCTCGGACACAAGCTCCTCACGACCCATCGCCAGCAAATTCAGTGACTGAATCTGCTTCTGGCTCAGGCGCATCGTCTGTGTCTGCTTCATTTTCTGAGACTGATTCTGATTCTGCCTTTGCGAAAATTCAATCTGCATGAATTTATTTTATCAATAAATGACAAATTCGGGCGGAATGTTTGACTGAATTCCACTAAAATTGAAACGCTATGAAAACATTCACAAAATTCGGAGTACAGATTCCAGAAATCTTGCTTCCAAAAAACATCGACTTGAAGACTTGGTCCGTCATCGCATGCGACCAATACACGCAGGACAAGGAATATTGGGCAGAGGCTGCAAAAACTGCCGGCAAGAATCCTTCAACTCTCAACTTGATTTACCCGGAAGTCTATCTGAACGAATCCGACAAGGACGAAAGAATCGCGAAGATTCAGAAGACGATGAAGGAATATCTGTCGGACGGAATTTTTGAGGAATCCGAAGAAGCCATTTATATAGAAAGAAAAACCGAATACGGAAGAATGCGAAAAGGTCTCGTAATCGCGATTGACCTTGAAAAATATGAATGGAAGCCTGAATCGAAGGCATTCATACGCGCAACAGAAGCAACCGTGCCGGAAAGAATCCCTCCGCGAATGAAAATCAGAAACGGCGCGGCACTTGAGCTTCCGCACATAATGCTCCTCGCAAACGATGAAAGCGACGCTCTTGTGGGCGGAACTGGAAAAATCGCGAAGGAAAATGCGCCAGTGTACGAAGGCGAACTTATGCACAACTCAGGCTCTATTACGGGCTGGAAAGTTTGCGGAGAAAAAGCCGAGAAGAATATCGAATCAGCACTCGAAAGCCTTATGCAGAAAGGAACTGGCAAAGACGGAAACACATTTTTGTTCGCTGTCGGTGACGGAAACCACTCGCTCGCAACGGCAAAAGCTGTCTGGGACGAGCACAAGAAAACGCTCAGCGACGCAGAGAAAGCATCAAGCCCGGTTCGTTTCGCACTTGTGGAAATCGTGAACATCTATGACGAGGGGCTGACGTTCGAGCCAATCCACAGAGTCATATTCAACCAGGACGCGGACAAGCTCATCGCGTTCGTAAAAGAAAATCTCGGCGGCGAAGTCAAGGAATTCACAAGCGAAAAGGAATGGGCTGAATCAGTCGGCGACAAAAACGTGGGCGGAGCAAGATACGGATTCTTCGCAAACGGAAAATACCGAGTGCTTGAAACTTCAATCACCGACCTTGCGATTGCCGCGCTCCAGCCAGTCCTCGACAAATTCCTCGAAGCAAATTCAAAAGACAAGAAGAACGACATCGACTACATACACGGAACGGAAGACGTTGTGAAACTCGGAAAGCAGCCGAACGCGCTTTCGATTCTTCTTCCGCCGATTGCAAAGGACTCGTTCTTCCAGACGATAAACGGAAGAGGACCGCTCCCAAGAAAATCATTCTCGATGGGAGAGGCTTCCGAAAAGAGATTCTACGTCGAGGCGAGAAAGCTCTTTTAGTTTTTCGAAAATCAGAAACCGGAGACGACCGAAAGGATTTCGCCTCCGTACTTCTGGGCTTTCGTCTCGCCAACACCGTTGCATTCGAGAAGTTCGTTCAGACTGTGCGGCTTTCGGCTGACGATGCTCAGAAGATGCCTGTCGTTGAAAATGATGTAAGGCGGCACGGATTCCTCGCTTGCCTTTTTCCGCCGCCATTTCTTGAGCGCGTCGAACAAATCTTTTGAAACGGCATCATCACCGAAATCGACAAAAGTTCCGCCTGCACTTTTCCTTTCAGGCTTCGGGAACGCGATTTTTCCGGCACGCGCCATCGCCCTTCTCTCTTCCACGGTCGAGACCGGAGTTCTGAACTCAAGCTCGATTTTTGAGCGGCTGCGAAGAAGTCCAAGCCCTTTCTGCGTCATGTTCAGAACAGAATATTCGCCGACTTTCACAAGAAGCTCGTTCGTGACCAAAACTTCCGTCAGATTTTTCCAGCCGTCAGCATCGAATTCAGTTCCGATTCCGAATGTCGAAAGCTTGTCGTGGCCGCGCTCGATTATTTTCTTGTTCTTCGAGCCAGTGAGCACGTCGATGACGTAATTCGCGCCGAATTTGGCTCCTGTTCTGATTATACAGCTCATAAGTTTCTGCACGGGAATCGTCAAATCGACTTTCGGAGCTTCGCCGAGGTTGCAGAGGTCGCAGCAACATTCATTGTGCCCCTCATACTTTTCGCCGAAATAATTGAGAAGCTCACGGCGGCGGCAGACTTGGCCCGACACGTAAGTTTCCATTCCGCGAAGGAGTTTTTCGGAGCGCGGACGGTCAAGATTCTCGCTCTCGTCAAAGAGAAAGCGGATTTTGCTCCCGTCGCCCTTCGAATGCAGAAGCAACGCCTCGCTCGGAAGCCCGTCACGGCCGGCACGCCCGATTTCCTGATAATACTGCTCGATTGATTTCGGCATCGTCTGATGAATGACGAAGCGAACATTCGGCTTGTTGATTCCCATTCCGAACGCGAGTGTCGCGACCATGATTAGAACATCGTCGTCAATGAATTTCGCCTGGTTCGAAGCACGGACTTCGCTTGAAAGCCCCGCATGATAATTCAGTGCCGAATATCCGAGCGAGCGGAGTTCTTCCGTCAGAGAATCGACATCGCGCTTGGAAAAACAATAGATGATTCCGCTCTCGCCCTTGTGACGCTCAATGCACTCGACAATCTGCTCGATTCCGTCCTTTTTCTTCTGCTTCACCGAAAGAAAAATATTCGGCCGGTCAAAGCTCGAAAGCAGAACGCTAGGATTCCGCATATTCAAGCTCCGAACGATATCGTCGCGAACCTGCTGCGTTGCAGTCGCAGTGAGCGCAAGACAAACTGCATCTTTGAATTGTTTCCTGACAGATGAAATTTCAAGGTAATCCGGCCTGAAATCATGCCCCCACGCAGAAACGCAGTGCGCCTCGTCAATCGTTATGCAGCTGACGTGGACGTTCGCGTCGTGCAGAAGCTCGTTTATTCGCGGTGTCGCCAGTCCTTCCGGGGAAACATACACGATTTTCGTCGTGCCGAACCGAATCGAATTCATCGATTCCTTGTACTGCTCCCAATCGACCGTCGAATTCAGGAACACGGCATCCACGCCGGCCTGATTGAGAGCGGCGACCTGATCCTGCATGAGGGAGATGAGAGGAGACACAACAATTGTCAGCCCGTCGAAAATCAATGCGGGAATCTGGTAGCAGAGAGATTTTCCGCCACCTGTCGGCATTACTGCCAAAGTGTCTATTCCGTTCAGAACATTATCTATGACTTGTTTTTGCAAAAGCCTGAATTCATCGTACCCGAATACCGTTTTGAGAACAAATTCCGGAGTCTTTCCAATACAATCAACCATTTTTCACCCCAAATAACTAGACCCGTTCATAAAATGCAGTTTCCGAACAGGTTTACTGAAAATGATTTTAGAATATCGCAAAAAAAACAAAAACCCTCTTGCACAACTTCTGATTTTTCTGATATACTTCTACCCATAACGCCGGGTTGGTGAAATGGTAGACACAACAGACTCAAAATCTGTCGCCTTCACGGGTATCTGAGTTCGAGTCTCAGACCCGGTACTTCAAAGGAATCGCAAATGCGGTTCCTTTTTTTTATTCGGTGGATTACACCTTGTTATTCCCCCGAAAAAAGCTCAAGCACGCCGACATTCGAACGGAACGAAACAGCCTCTTCAAGATGAACACGGCAGATTTTCTCGGAGCCGTCCATGTCGGCAATCGTTCGGGAAAGTTTCAGAATTCCGCTTATCGCACGCTGTGAAAAATCATTTTTCGATATCGCCTCGTCAAGAATTCCCCGACTCTCTTTGTCAATCTCGCAGAACTCAAGGACATCCTGCGGTGTGAAAGCGGCATTCTTTTTTCCGCGGATGCGCTGAATTTTTACGGCAGACGCAATCTGGACACGAAGTTCCGCAGTTGACGACGAATTTTCATTTTCGCGCTCGGAGTTTTCGGACGAGACATTCACGCGGATATCGATTCTGTCGAGGAGCGGTGCGGAGAATTTCCGCCAGTACTGCTCGACCGATTTCGCGCTGCAAAGGCAGATTTTCGTAGGAGAGCCGTAATTTCCGCACGGACACGGATTTGTCGCCATGAGAAGCTGGAAACGTGCAGGATAGGTAGTTGAGCGACCGGCACGGCTCAGCGTTATGCAGCCACTTTCGAGGGGAACGCGGAGCATTTGAAGGACGGACGAGCGGAATTCGGCAGCCTCGTCAAGGAAAAGCACGCCGTTATGCGAAAGCGATATTTCACCGGGACGGCATGACGTTCCGCCACCGCAGATTCCTTCGATAGAGGCAGTCTGGTGCGGCATCCTAAACGGAGCAACACGCATCAAAGGCTGATTCGGAGAAAGAAGCCCCGCAAGAGAATGTATCCTCGTGACGCTCTGTGCTTCCTCGACAGTGAGAAGCGGAAGAAGGTTCGGGAAACGCTGCAACGCAAGAGTCTTTCCGCAGCCCGGAGAACCGAACGACAAAAGATTGTGACCACCGGCAGCGGCAATCTGCAAAGCTCGGACAAGACGCTGCTGATTTTTTATGTCGCCGAATTCCAAATCGGGATTTTCGGCAGGAAAAAGCACGCCGTCAATCAGAACGCTGTTTTCTGGAACGAACGAATCGGACTCGTCAGCACCGCCCGTGAAAAAATCGGGATTGGAAAGTGCCTCGAAAGCGTCTCCGAGATTCGTCGCGCCGAAAACTTTCATGCCGGTCACTTCCCTCGCCTCCGCAGCATTCGCGCTTGAAACGATACATTTGCGGATTCCTGCGGCGGCGGCAGTTGCGGCGGCGGCATGCACGGCTTTGACAGGACGAAGCGCACCAGAAAGTTCAAGCTCGCCCATGACGAGAATCGGCTCGGGGTTCATGTCGATTTCGCCGTCGTTTTTGCGCGAATCGGCTTCAAGGACGGCAAGCGCAAGCGCAAGGTCGAAGCCGGCCCCCTCTTTTTTGAGGTCGGCAGGCGAAAGGCTAATCAGGACACGCTCCATAGGAAATTCGAACCCGCTGTTCCTGATTGCCGACTTCATGCGCTCCCGGGATTCTTTCACCGCACCGTCAGCAAGACCAATCAAATCTATAGCGGGAATTCCGCGACGCAAATCAACTTCGACAGTCACGAGCGAACCTTCATACCCGAAAGGAGAAAACGAAAATATCTGCATAAAAACACCTCGAAATGTACTTATCGATTTTTTTTCGTTTCCTGCAAACAAGAATGGGAAAAAACAAAAATTTATAAATCGCCCTTAAAAAACTCGGTATTCCTATAATCAAATTCTCCGCCAAGTGCCGGCAGAAGCTCTTCGTCCCAGAATCTGTCTGCGATTTTCAGGTCGCCTGCTGTAAAGCCGAGGTGCCTGTCGGCGCGGATGCCTTTTCCGTGGAAGTCGCTGCCAGCGGTGACGAACATTCCGAGTTTCCTTGCGATTTCCTCAAGGCGCGCGCCCTCGTTTATGCGGACGCACGGGTGATACGCCTCGATTCCCATCACGCCACGGTTGCGAACGTCCTCAAGAATCGGCTCAATCTTGTTGAGGGAGACATAAATCGACTTCGGGTGCGCCATGACCGGGATTCCGCCGGACGTTTTTATCGCTTCGATTGCAACGTCCAAATCCTCGCCCGCGTGCTTGACGTACCAGGGGCGGCCGCTGCCCAAGAACCTGTCGAACGCGTCCTGAGGCTTTTTCACGATGCCAAGCTCGGCAAGCATCCGTGCAAAGTGCGGTCGGCCGAGCTGCTTCGTGCCGAACTTCGCCATCATGTCGTCAATGTTCAGCTCGATTCCGATATCCTTCTTTGCCATGTCGATTATCTGCTGGTTTCGCTCAAGCCTGCCTTCCGTGAGATATTCAATCGTGCTTCGAAGCTCGTCGGAGCATTTTTTCAGCCCAAGCCCGAGAAGATGAAATTCACCGCTCTGCCACGCGATGTTGATTTCGATTCCGGGAACAAAAATCATCTCCGAGCATTCGGAAGCGCAAACGGAAGCTGCCTCGCAAAGCCCCTCAACGCTGTCGTGGTCTGTCAGTGCCCAGACGCGAAGTTTCTTTTCGATTGCATATCGCGCGGAATCGGCAGGGCTCCTTGCTCCGTCAGAAGCAGATGAATGGCTATGTAAATCAATCATTTTCTATTTTTCCTTTCTTTCTTTATTGTATTTTTCTTCATTTCTTTTACTTGATTTCGCAAGGATAACAGAATTTCTTGAATAGCACATTCAGAAAAAGTGTGATACCATTTTAACTATATTTTGATTCAGCCAACCAGAAGGAAAAACGAATGCCAAAAGTCATAAACTACAATCAAGGTTCAATAATATTTTTCGAAGGCGACAAGGACGGCAAGGTTTACATTCTCCAAAAAGGCGCAGTTATGCTCACAGGCATAGACATCGAAACGAAACGCTCCACGACGACGATGGTGCGGGAGGGAGAATTCTTCGGAATCCGCTCAGCACTCAGCAAATCGCTGAGAGACGAAACAGCAACTGCCGTAAACCATGCTGTCTGCATCGTGATGACAATGCAGGAATTCGAAAGCTACTTCAGCAAGAACAAAGCACTGATAATGAAGATGCTCAGAATCTTCTCAAAGGAGCTGAAGACTGTCCACGAAAAGACGACGGCGATACTGAATCTGCAGAAAGACCACGAGGATTTTGCCGTAGGACGCGGAAAGAAAGTCGATGACGGACTTTTCGCCGTAGCAAAATCGTTCTATGAGGACGAGAAATGGCAGAGCTGCGTGGGCGCGATAACAAGACTGATCAAGCAAAGTCCTTCTTACACAAAAGATGCGGAAGTCACGCAGATGCTCAGAAAGGCAGTCGCAAATGCCGCAACACAGAAGAAGAAGGAAGAAACTGAAAAGAACCGCATGATTTATTCAGGAGAATACAATCCGACTGGCAAAAACGGGCTTTCAAGCGACTATCAGAGCGAAAACACGGAAAAGGCATTCGACTTGCCGGCATTCCAGCGTTTCGCGAAGACATACGAGGACGGGGAAATCATCATCGCGGAATTCGAGAAGGGCGAGACGTTCTATCTCATTCAGCGCGGACTCGTTCAGCTGACGAAATGCGTGAACGGAGAGAACAAGAACCTGGACATCCTGAATCCGGGAGAGCTTTTCGGAGAGATGGCAATCCTTGACAATTCGCCGCGCTCCGCGACTTGCGTTGCGAAAGGCCGCGTTGACTGCCTCGAATTCAACAAGGAGAACTTCGAGATTCTCGTGACGGGAAATCCGCAAATCGCAATCATGCTCCTGAAGCTCTTCTGCAAGAGGATCATGGACCAGAACAGGCGGCTCAAGATTCTCACTTTCGACGACAATCAGGCGAGACTTGCAGACCTCATGTGCATGTTCGACGAGACGAACGCTCTTCCGCCAGTGGCAAACGACGAGCCGAACGAGAAAACGCCGTCGCCGAACAGAAGGGTATTCCCGCTCACCGCAAACGACATTTCGCATTGGGCAGGACTTTCTGTCGAGGACGTAAGGAACGAGATGGGCAAGATGTCAAAGAACGGACTTCTGAAGATGACTGACGAGTACGTAATCATCAACAACATCAACGACATGAGAAGAACTGTCGAGAACAGAATCAAAATCATGAACATGCGTTCTTCGACAAATCAGAGAACTACATTCTGACATAAAAACATATTCAAGCAGGCTGCCCTTTTTCAAGAATGGACAGCCTGTTTTGTTTTCCGGCGATTTTTGCGATTCCGAAAATTAAAAAAGTGAGGCGTGCGATGAAAAATTCGTTTTTGAAAGAAAGGACTGACTCTAACAACCCGAAATGGCAGCAGGCGATAAAGCGCGAAAAAGAAATGTACGGGCGCGGCAACGATTTGAGATCCGAATTCGAAAGGGACTACACGAGGCTGCTTCACTGCAGGGCGTACAGGCGGCTCAAGAACAAGACGCAGGTGTTCTTCGACCCGAGCAACGACCACGCGTGCACGAGAATAGAGCACGTCGGGCACGTCGCATCTGTCGCGAACATAATCGCGCGGTACTTGGGGCTGAACGACGAACTCACGCACGCAATCGCAATCGGACACGACATCGGGCACGCACCTTTCGGGCATTCGGGCGAGACGATTCTGAATTCGATTCTCGGAAAAGAAGAGAACGAGACCGTGCCGAAAAAGTTCTGGCATGAGCGAAATTCACTTTTCTTTGCGGACTACATCGAGACTTTGGACGACCCGGAAGGCGTGAAGAGGCCGCTCAACCTCACTTATGCAGTGCGCGACGGACTCATCTGCCACTGCGGGGAAATCGACCAGCAGGGAATCCGGCCGAGAAAAGACGCGATGAATCTTTACGACATAAAACGCCCCGGCATGACGCAGCCGTTCACCTGGGAAGGATGCATCGTCAAGCTGAGCGACAAAATCGCATTTCTAGGAAGGGACATCGAGGACGCGAAAATGTATCATCTGCTCGACATGGGAAGCTACAGGCAGCTTCGCGAAATCGTCATGTCAACGCTCGGAATGAAAAGGCAGAAGACGACCAACGGCGAGACGTTCAGCACACTCTCGCACAGAAGCGGAAGAGCGGTGAACACGACAGTCCTAATCAACGACATGATTGTGGACTTGTGCGAAAATTCAACACCGGAAACCGGGCTTTGCTTCTCCCCGAATTACGCCGCGTTCATCTCGGAACTGAAATCATTCTGCTTCAAGAACATCTACAACCACTGGCGGCTTCAGGAATTCCAGAATTACGCGGACAACGTTCTGAAAACGATATACCGCACGCTGATGAAAGCCGAGCCTTACGCGCGAAACGGAAGAATGCCGTTCATCGCGGATGATTTTCCGATGCTCGCAAAGGCTTTTGAGGAATGGCTCATCTGCCACTCGAACTACAGGAAGGCGGATTCGGGCGAGGATTTGCGCACAAAAATGCGATACGCGACCGAGACGATTTTCGACGTTCACAGCGAATCCTCGTTCCAGAAATGCGTTATCGAATTCATAAGCGGAATGACGGACGACTACGCGATAAAGTGCTTCAACGAGATAATTTCGTTCTAGCAGAACTGAATTTTTTTGGAGATGTCCAATATAATGAAGCGCATGAAAGTAATTCTTTTTAACGGAAGCCGAAATGAAAACGGCAGCACTCGCACAGCATTGAATCTTGTTGCAGATTCGCTGAAAGAAAACGGCATCGACACGGAGATTTTCTGGGTCGGCGGAAAAGCACTCACGGGCGAAATCGACGCGCTTGTCGAGGAAGCGATAGCAAAAGTGCAGGACGCGGACGGAATCGTTCTCGGCTCGCCAGTCTACTATGCATCCCCGAGCGGCGAGATGGTCGCGTTTTTGGACAGGCTCTACTGGAAGGGCGAGAAATTCCTTCGGTTCAAGCCGGCGGCGGCAATCACGGTCGCACGACGAGCAGGAACGACAGCATGCCTTGACGTTCTGAACAAGTACATCACATACGCGCAGCAGCCTGTCGTGACCTCCAGATACTGGAACATGGTTCACGGCTCGAACGGCGACGACGTTATGAAGGACGAGGAAGGAATCCAGATTATGAGGACAATCGGAAGAAACATGGCGTGGATTCTGAAAAGCATCGAGGCGGGAAAGGCAGCCGGAGTCGCACAGCCAGAAAGCGAGAAGAAAGTCTGGACGAACTTCATAAGATGATTTCGGAAGATTAGAACAACATTCAGAAAAACAAAATAAGACAGACCCGTTCTGAAAATGAAAATTCAGCACGGGTCTTTTTTTGCTTCAATACCGATTCAATTCTGCTTCATTCTGCGGAAGTCGCGAGGTGAAAATCCGGTCTTTTTCTTGAAGATGTCGCCGAAGTAGTTCGCATCGGAAAAGCCGCACGAGAGGGCAACCTGCGTGACGGTCAGGTTTCCGCTTGTGAGCATTTCCGCGCTGTGCTGGATTCTGATGTTCGTGAGGTATTCTTTGAATCCGAAGCCCGTCACATCGCGGAATTTTTTTGAGAAGTATGTGTCGCGCATTTTTGCGACGGAGCTTGCGTCCTCCAAAGTGATATCCTCCGCGTAATGCTCGAAAATGTACTTCGCCGCGTCCTGAATGTTCGCCTCGGTCTCGTCAATCAGAGATTCCTTGTCCTGCATCTGCTCCGTGTTCCTCGCAATCAGGACAAGGATTTCCGCAAGAAGCCCCTTGCGCATTCCGGTGGAGAACGAATCGCTACGAGAATTTTCCTCAAGGAATTTTTCGAGGAGAGAAAAAAATTCATCGCTCGACTTTCCGATGAAACGCATTTTTCCGACCTTGAGATGATTTTCAAGGAAACCTTTTCCGAGGAACATCTCCAAGTCGAGGGCGTAATCGGGCGTGAAGTTCAGAGTTATCCTTTCGACAGGCAAATCAGTGTCGTACTGCGTCCTGTGCAACGTTGACGGCGGAAGAATCACGAGTTCGCCAGCACTGACAGAAAAAAGGCTGTGCTCAACGAACATACGGCAGTTTCCGCGCGTGACGTAGAAAAATTCATAGTACGGATGATAATGCGCGTCCGTCATCGACATGTTCCGCACTCCCCTGTCGATGAGAAAATCCTCGACACGGCTTCTGTAAAGTCCGTTCCGCTTTCCGTCGTAAATCGTCTGGTTCATTCCGCCTCCAGTTCAGAAAATCATCAGTTGAAATCATACGCAAAAATCATAAAAAATCAGTAGTTTTATCGGAATATTCATAACAAATCCGTATTTTTACATATTTTTTCGGATTTATAATTTTTCATAGTGAGGTTAAAAATATGAAAGCTCAGCTGTCAAAAAAAGATGAAAAATTCAGGGAATTCGCGCTGAACGGCAACATGATGAAAGTGATTCTCTATGTCTGCGTTCCGCTCGCGCTTTATCAGAGTCTCACGCAGATTTTCAAGGTTTTCGACACGATGATGGCTTCGCACATAAGCGCGACGGCAGTTTCATCGGTAGCGTACATAAGCCAAATTCAGATAATGCTCTCGGCTCTCGGAAGCGGACTTGCGGTGGGCGCGAGCATCAAGGTGAGCGAAGCATACGGCGCAGGCGACTACGAGCTTGTGCGGCGTCGCGTCTCCACGATGGTCTCCCTCTGCGCGATTCTTGGCGGCGGAGTTCTTCTTTTTCTGCTTCCGTTCGCAACATCGTTCCTCGAATTCATGAAAACGCCGGAAGAATTCATCTCAATCGGAAGCACATATTTTCGGATTGAGCTTATCGCGCTCGTCATAACATTCTTCAACAACATCTACATCGCAATCGAACGAGCACGCGGAAATTCAAAGCGAATCCTCTGGATGAACATGGGAATCGTCGCGACAAAATTGAGCCTCACCGCAATTTTCGTCTACGTTTTCCGCATGGGCGTGACGTCAATCGCAATCGCGACGCTCGTCTCGCAGGTGACGGTGCTTTTCACCGCGCTAGTGAACATGTCGAAGAAAGACAATCTCTTCAGTTTTTCGGCGAAGGCAGTCTCGTTCAGACAGGAAATCGTCCTTCCGATGATGCGTCTTTCAGTTCCGGTCATAATCGAAAAAGCCGCGTTCGCAATGGGAAAAGTAATCGTCAACTCGATGTGCACAGTGTACGGGCCGCAGACAGTCGGTGCGCTCGGAATCTCGAACAACATCGGCGGAATAACGACGATGCCGCAGTCTGGCTTTCAGGAAGGCGGAAGCGCGGTCATAAGCCAGAACAGGGGCGCGAAAAAATTCGACCGAACTATGAGCGCGTTCAAATGCGAGCTTGTGTGCAACCTCATAATCGGCGCGGTGCTGATGATGGTATCTCTCGTCTGCTTGGAACAGATTTCGCATTTCTTTGCAGGAAGCGACGCGCCTTTCCAGGAAATGATAAAGGGAATCTACAAATACGAGGCATGGGGCGCAATCCCGCTCGGACTCAACGCTTCGGTTTTGTCGCTGATGTACGGGTTCGGAAAGACGAAAGTGACACTCTTCATGAACTTCTGCAGAATCTTCGTGTTCAGGGTTCCGGTTCTCCTTCTCCTCCAAAAATTCAGCGAGTACGGCAGCGAAAGCGCGGGAATCGTGATGGGCGTGAGCAACCTTCTGAGCGGCGTCCTTGCGCTGTTTCTCGGAATCGCGACGATAATCCAAGTTCGAAAGGAAATTTCCGCGAACAAAGAACGCGATGAAATCCGTTGCGAAAGCAAGATTTCGTAGAGGGAATCGCTAAAACATATCGGAATCCACGCCCCTGTTTCTTTGGATGAGCTGCTTTATGTTGTCCAATTCAAGATTTACACCTGCGAATTTATGATTCATCTCGTTCATAATCGTTGAGAGCAGAACCGTGCACATCTTTTTCATTTCCTGAACGCCGTCGTTCGTTCCCCCGAACAAATCCCCGGGCGAGACTTCAAGCACGGAAGAAATCCGCGCGATCGGAATTATCCCCTCACGCACTTATAGCGTGAGGACATTCTGACCGTCGCCAGTCAAATTTTCTGCTTCGTCGGATGCTCCGATTTGCAACGCAAGCGTTGCTAAATCTTCAACACCCTCCACAGACATAAGTTCGGACACTCCTTGCCCTACTTGTTTTATTGCATTTTCTTTTAGATTTATGGCCGCATTGACATCACGAATGTGAAATGTGCCGCATTCAGGACACGTCCATTCACGGACTTTCAAATCTTTCGTAATCAGATTTTTGAACCCGCAACAATGGCAAATTTGTGAACTTGCGAAAAATCTGTCTGCCTTTACAACCTGGCAGTCGTTTTCGTTCAAAGAACTTTTCCAGAGCAACTTATTCACGAAATTTCCCCAACTTGCATCACCATAATTTTTGGCATTGCGTGAAAATTTCATCATGCCACGCAAATTCAAGTCTTCGATTCCGACAACCTGATAAGTTGAAACCAATCGTTTTGTTTCTTTCTCAATCCAGTCGTTTCTGCATTCTGCAATGTGATGCTCGAATTTTGCGACTTTTACACGAGCCTTTTCACGATTGGCAGAACCGATTTGCTTACGCATTAAGTTTCGTTGCAACTTTGTGAGTTTTTTGAGATTTGCTTGTTTTTGGGCAACATAGCCAAAATCTTTTCCAGATGAACCATCTGAATCTATGTAAAAATCTGCTGGTGAAAAATCCAGTCCGATGGCTTGGTTTTCGCCACCGTCATAGGATTTCTGTTTGTGACAGTATTCTCTTTCAAAAAGCAATACCGCATAATACTCACCCGCAGGATTTTTTCGTATCGTAACTGATTTCAAATCTGCTCCGTCACGCAGAAAGAAATCGAGTTTCCCTTTTTTGTTTCCAGAATGACGGAACTTTACTTCGCCTAATTTTGGAACTTTGATTTTGCGTTCCTTCCAGTTCAACGCTACGTTCATACATTCACGATAAGAAAAATCGTGAGATTTCTTTGACTTGAACTTAGGCTTTCCAACAGCAGAGCCATTTCGTGTGCCTTTCACGGATGCAAAGAAATTCTTGTATGCTTGTTCTGCGAACATCGTGGCAGAGCATAGTGCCTGACTTGAAACTTCCCCCAAATACGGAAATTTCTGTTTCATTTCTTTTTCGCTTGAGAAATGAGCTGTTTTCCAAAGTGCTTTCTGTTTTGCCTTGTCGGTTTCGGGTTTAATTACAGTTTCATAGAATTGATTTCTTTCAAAAAGACGATTGTTATAGATTTGACGGCAACAGCCAAAAGTCTTGTTGATTAGGATTTCTTGAGATTGAGATGGGTAAATTCGCAATTTTAATGCTCTGTGCTGAGTTTCAGCAGAGCCTACTAACTTATTAGACATAATCAAAGCTTCCTTTTTTATTTTAGTTTATTTCCGAACCAGTCAATTTCACCATCGTCTATTCGTTTGCGTGCTTTACATGCTTCTCTATAAACTTCCCTGAAAGTCTTATCATAATAAGACATCATTATAATTTTCTTATTCTCTTGTAATTCTATAAACGTCATCGCACATGATAACATAGTGCCTTTTTCTGATTCGTCAAAAGATTTTTAAGTGTTTGAGGGGATAATTCCGCGCGCGATTAATGAAGCGGAGGCGAACTGGGTTCCTGTTTCGATAATCGAAAGATGCTTCTGCGAAATCCCCATTAATCTTGATTTTTCGCTTTTTTGTGGTATCGTTTTACCTAAAAGAAAGATTTTATTCCTATTTTAAAGGAGACGAACTTGAAAAAGACACTTACAGGAATTTTTGCATTGTTTATGCTCATTTTTGGAAATTCAATTTTCGCTTTGGAAAAATCGGTCGGAATCGATTTGGGCGAGAAAATCGAATTGCAGGACGGAACTCTCTACAACGCGCATTCTTTTAGCGTGAATTTTGACGTGGCGTGGGAAAACTTCGGGATAAAGCCGTTTTTCGCATTTTCTTTTTCAAAAAGTCAACACAGCAACATGCCGAACGAAGTTGTGAATTACAACTATCAGGTGGACAGCTATGCGGAAATCTTTGGAGTGAAGCCTTATTTCATTTTCAGAAAAGCGGAAAAATCTTCCAGCTATTTGGGACTTCTGTTCTCGCTGAATTTTTGCCAGACATCAAGAAAAACATTCAAGGTTCTCATAGAAGGCACTGACAGAAAATCGAATTACGTAAGCGGCGAACTGGGATTTTTCGTCGGAAACAAATGGAATGTGAACGAGCATATCACAATATTTGCGGAATGCGATTTCGCTTCCCGGCTCTTTGCAAAAACAACGACGTATGAGCTTGGAGGAGAATCCGTAGATGATTACCACTCAGCAATGCTTGGTGGCGGCGGAACAAATTCGTGGATGCTGTTCATAACGCCAAGACTTGGTGCTTCATGGAAACTGTAGGAAAATCATCGATGAAAGAATTTTCATTGCACTATTCTTCATATTCATTTCCACCTGCGCGTTTGCGGAGATGCGGTACATCGAAATCGAATCCTTGTCCAATGCGGCTGTAGTCAAGTTGAAGAAACTTGAGGATTTGGAATTCCTCATCGGCAAGAACAACGTTTCTGTTGCGTTCTTCCAAAGTTCTTCCGGCGATTTGCTCATCAACGCGGACGGAACGTATTTTTCGTTTTGGCTCAACGGATATTGGACGATTGACGACTACAAAAAAGGCACGGCGGCAGGATTCAAGAACGGCTCGGATTTTTCGGATGCGGAATTCCACTGCATAGAATCTTCCGAGCTTTACTATTTTTTCAAAAGCAACAGTTTCAACTCGGTCGAAGACTGCACGGACGCGAGGAAAAACGGATTTCCAGATTCACAAAAGTATTACGCCGCAAAAGAAAATGGATTTTCAAAATACGCGGACTACGATGAATATCTGAAATACACGAATCTCGGCTACAAAACGAAGGACGACTGGAAAAAAGCCGAGAAAAAAGGATTTTCAAGAGCGGCAGAATTTTACGATGCGCAAACGAAAGGATTTTCCACAAACGCGGATTACCAGAAAGCAAGGTCGTACAATCTGCAGGACAAATCCTCATTCGAAAAATTCTGCGAAATAGAGGACAGCATCGAGCGGATTGTTTCTTCAAAGGCTGTGGACAAACGTCAGGCATTCATCTTTCATTTTCTCGCACGGCTTCCGAAAGGCGAATCTGCGATTTCAGTGCTGCCGACATCTTTAAGGAATCTCTACGACACTACTCCAACAGACGTGAAAAACGCGCTTTCCATGTACGTCAACGCCACAAATAATTCCAACACAAGGAACAGATATAACGATTACAACAGCCGAGATTCATACAGAAATCTTGAATATCTTTTCAACACCGATAGCCTCAAGCAGTTTTTCGCATCCGTTGACTCGTCGGAACTCGGCACATATTCAAGCCAGACGGAAATCTTCAAGCGAAACGGCAGCAAGCCGAACTTCCCTGCGGCAAAGAAAGCGGAGAATGGGACGAATGAGGCGAAGAGCGAGAAAAAACAGGCGCAGATTGATGCGAAGTGAGGTAGCAAAATGAAAAAATCAATTATTCCTATCATTACTATTCTTCTCGCAACATCGATTTTTTTCGTATGCGCATAATCAAAGATTTATCAAATATTTGCCTTGCGCATAATCAAAAACCGCTTTATTTTATGCGTATAATCAAAGAATAGTGCATATTAGAGTATGCGCATAATCAAAGGCATATATGATATTAAGACGAAAAATATACGATAAATTGCTCGCATGGAAGAAAGAATGCAAAGGCTCAAAAGCGTTGCTCATTGAGGGGGCAAGGCGTATCGGAAAATCAACAGTTTGCGAAGAATTCGCGAAGAACGAATATCAAAGTTATATAATCATCGATTTCGCAAAAAAAGATGCGACTGTGGAAAAATATTTTACCGAACACTTGAATGACCTCGATACATTTTTCATGCTGATTTCCGCTTATTACAAAAAGGAACTTGTGAAAAGAGATTCTCTGATTATTTTTGATGAAATACAGATGTTTCCACAAGCAAGAGCAGCATTGAAATACCTCGTTGCCGACGGGAGGTATGATTATATAGAAACAGGGTCTTTAATTTCCGTAAAAGAGAATGTTCAGAATATTGTGCTTCCCTCGGAAGAGCGCAGCATCAGCATGTATCCGCTGGATTTTGAAGAGTTTGCCTGGGCATTTGGCGAGAAACTGCTGATAGACTATATAAAGTCATGTTTCAGCAAACGTGAGCCACTTGAAAATGGAATGCACAACAAGGCAATGCTTTTGTTCAGGCAATATATGCTTGTTGGCGGAATGCCGAAACCCGTTGTTCTTTTTGTTGAGTCAGGGAAAAATTTTTCTATAGTGGATGCTGAAAAACGAGACATTCTTAAACTCTACCGGAATGACATTATGAAGATAAAATCGCAATACCGGAGCAAGGTTCTCACAATTTTCGATCAGATTCCTGGTCTGCTGTCTCAGCATGAAAAACGAGTCGTTTTTAAGAATATTCAGGAAGGCTCTTTTGCAGAACAGTACGAAGATACTTTCTTTTGGCTTTCTGATTCAATGATTTCCAATGAATGTTTTTTGTGCAGCGATCCAAATGTCGGGCTGTCAATCAATGAAGTCCGCTCGTACATAAAATGCTATCTTGGAGACACGGGCTTGCTTGTGAGCCATGCCTTTGACGAAACCGAACTTTTGGAAGCCGATGTTTATAATCAGATTTTGAATAATAAGCTGTCGCTCAACGAAGGAATGCTATTCGAGAATGCAATCGCGCAGATGCTAACGGCAAACGGGCACAAGCTGTATTTTTACACGCACTATTCAGAAGAAAAACATCGTAATGACATTGAAATCGACTTTCTCGTTTCGAACAACAGTAAACTGAAATACAAAGTGTTCCCCATCGAAGTGAAATCCGGCAAAAACTATACGGCAACGTCATTGCTCAGATTCAAGGAAAAATACAAACAGCGCACAGGCGAATGTTATATCATTCATCCGAAAAACCTGAGCATGAAAGACGATATTTTGTGCATACCGCCATACATGGCAATCTGCCTGTGATGTTTTTTTTCGTATGCGCAATTACCAATCACAAATCCACAATCGCCTTTTCTCCCCACCACGGAAAGGTACGCACCCTCGCGCGTGCCGTGACCGGTTGCTTCCATGTGCAATTGCAAATCCCCAATGCACAATCGCCTTTTCTCCCCAACTCCGTGTAGGTACGCGTTTGCGCGTGCCGTCTCGGTTGCCTCCACAGCGAAATGCTTAGAACACACCTCGCATCCAGCAACCGATTGCCACACGGATTCGAAATTGCTAACGCAATTTCACTTCGAACATTTCTCCGTCCGCCACGCTCCATCAGCTATACCTCAAAAGAAAATTGACAAAAACAAAAAAAAGCAGATCGCATATTCATTCATGCGGTCTGCTTTCTGGCTTCGACTGCGCTCAGCCACCACGACAACGCTCAGCCACCACGACTAGGTTCAGGTCTCACGGATTATGCCCAGACGATGCGTCCTTCTTTTCTTGGTGCGGCGGCAGGTGGTTCGCAGTCTGCAAATCCGATTGCGCAGTTTGCGATTCCGGTCCACTCGCCTTCTATTCCGAGCGATTTAAGGATTTCCTTTCCCTCGTCGCTTTCGAATTCCTCGCGCGCACGGTGAATCCAGATGCTTCCGAGTCCGAGCGAATATGCCGCATTCATCAGGTTGCCCATGACGAGCGAGCCGTCGTAGATTCCGAGCGGGGAATCCTTCTGAGCGAGAACGACGAAAACGACAGGTGCGCCATAGAACGGGTCGAAGCCCGCGTCCCAGCCGCCGATTTTCCTGTTCATCTCGCTGAGCTTGTCGCGAAGTGCTTTGTCGGTGACGGCGATGATTTTCGTCGCCTGAGTTCCTCTTCCGCTCGCCGCGAAAATTCCTGCCTCGGCAATCTGCTCAAGGTCAGCCTTTGCAGGCATCTCCGGCTTGAATTTGCGGATGCTGCGCCTTTCTTTGAGTGCTTTGATTACTTCGTTCATAATCTGCTCCTTTTTTATTTTGTGATTTTCTTTATGTCTTCGACAATTTTGCCTGCCGTGATTCCGAGTGACGACAGAAGTTCCTCAGCCTTGTAGCGGTCGATGAACTTCTTTTCAAGACCGTAGTTCTTCACTTTCATTCCGCTCGTGCCGTAGAACGAAGCGACTTTTTCGCCGAATCCGCCGTTCAAAATTCCGCTTTCGAGGGTGATTACGAGGCTGTGGTCTTTTTTCAGCTCCTCAAGAAGATTTTTGTCGAGGCCGGAAGCGAAACGCGGGTTTATCAATGTCGGAGAAAAGCCGAATTCGTCCTTTATCGCGCGGCAAAGCTCCTCTCCGCGCTGGAAGAAGTCGCCGAGAGCAAGGACTGCAATTTTCTCGCCTTTCTGCTCGACTTTGAAAGTGTCGGTTGCCGAATATGATTTTTCCGCCTCGCGATGAGCGACCTCATTTCCAGGAATCAGAATCATAACAGGATGCTCCCTCTGCTCAAGGCTCCAGTCGAGCATGTTCACATACTCTTCCGCGCTTGTCGGGCAGAGAACGACGAGGTTCGGGATGTTCGAGAATGCCGCAAGACCGAAGATTCCGAGGTGCGTTATGTCGTTCATTCCGTACACCGAAGCGGAATTCATGAGCATCGTGACAGGCATGTTGTTGATGCAGACATCCTGAGAAATCTGGTCGTATGCCCTCTGGATGAAAGTCATGCTCGTGACGAGAAGCGGTTTTCCGCCGTTCTTTGCAACGCCCGAAGCAGCAGCTACAGCCGCCTCCTCCGCAATCCCAACGTCAAGATACTGAGAGCCGAGCTCCTTTCGCTCAGCAGGTCCAAGCCCGACAGTCATCGGCATAGCGGGAGTTATCACGACAAGGTCGCGGTCTTTCTTCGCTTTCTCAAGAATGTAGTTTCTGGTAATCGCGCCGTAGCTTTCTTTTTTTGCGGAGCCGAATTTCCGCTCTCCTGTTTCGCGGTCAAAAGGCATCGTCCAGTGCCACGCTTCCCTGTTCTCTTCGGCAGGCTTGTATCCTTTTCCCTTCTGAGTGTGGATGTGCACGACGACAGGGCGTTTCGAGTCCTTCACTTTCTCGAAAACTTTTATGAGGGACGCGACATCGTTTCCGTTCTCCTCGTAGACGTAATCGAGACCGAACGCCGTGAACAAATTGTTCGCGCATTTTCCGCCCGATTCGCGAAGTGCCTTCAGGTTCTTGTAGATTCCGCCGTGATTTTCCGCAATCGCCTGCTCGTTGTCGTTCACCACGACGATGAAGTTCGATTCAAGCTCGCTTCCAGCCGCGCTCAACGCCTCCAGAGCCTCGCCGCCAGAAAGGGAGCCGTCACCGATTACGGCGATTATGTTCTCGCTTTTTCCTTTTACGTCACGCGCCTTTGCAAGCCCCAAAGCAAGCGCAACCGAAGTTGAAGTGTGCCCGATGTTGAAAAAATCATGCTCGCTTTCGTCAGGATTCGTGAAGCCCGAATTCTCGCCGAATCTAGCGTCGTCAAAATAGCCCGCCTTTCGTCCTGTGAGCATTTTGTGCGCATAAGTCTGATGAGCAACGTCAAAAACGAATTTGTCTTTCGGAGAATCAAATACATAGTGGAGCGCGATTGTTGCCTCGACAAAACCGAAATTCGGCCCGAAGTGCCCGCCGATTTTCGTGAGCCTGTTGAAAAGTCCCTCGCGGATTTCACCAGCAAGCCCGCCAAGCTGCTCAACGGAAAGTTTCCTCAAATCTTCCGGGGAATTGATACTATCCAATAACATAACATCTCCTAGAATCAGAACAGTAACAAAATGTTACTAATAACTAATCTAGCAAACGTTTTATCACGCCGTCAAGAAAAATTTGAATTAAGGAAAACTTATTTGCCACAGTCAAAAAAAAATGCCTGCCGAAACCAAGACGAGGAACAGGTTCCGGCAGGCAAGAAAAAAAACACGGCCCAATTTAGTTGTGGGAATCTCTGAAAATTTCAGTTTTTAATTCTTAGAGACTCTCCTTTTTCTTTCCGAGTTCGGCGTTGATTTCTGAGATTTTTTCATCGGTGAGGATGAAGCGGCTTCGGAAAATTATCACGCCCACAATCAGGACGAAAATCGGAAGGAGCGTCATCACAAGGCGCAATCCCATTTTTGAAGATGACGAAACGCATTTCGAGAAATCGACACCGCCTGCCGATTCGCAGACGTTCTTGAGGTTGAGCACCGAGAGTGCCATCGAAGCGACGAATGCGGCAACGCCGGAAGCGAGCTTCACAACGAAAGTCTGCATCGAGAAAATCACGGACTCGTCGCGGCGGCCGTTTTTGAGTTCGCCGTAATCGACAGTGTTCGCAAGGAAAACCGTGATGATGACGTTGTTCACGCCGGCAGATGCCATGACGAGAACGCCAGGAACGAGGAGCGGCACAATAGAGCTTACGCCGAGAGTCGCAAGGACGAGCAAGGCAATGTAGCCGATGATGCTCATCGTGACGCTGACGTAGAAAATCTTTATGTTGTTCAGTTTGCAGACGTTGCGGAGGAACGGATAGAGAATCATCATCGCGAGAATCTGTGTTCCGCCACCGACCATGTTGAACAGCGCGTATCCGTCATTCCAGCATTCGCCGCCGATATCGTACTTGAAGAAATAGATTACGAGGTTCGAAGTGATATAAAGCGCGACGTTGATTACGACAATCGTGAGAACGACCGTCATCGCCTGGTCATTCCTGACGAGCGCGCGGAACATATCGCCTACGGAAGCAGTCTTCATGTTCACGGAAGATTTTTCTTTTACGCAGACGCACATTATGATAGTGAACAAGATGAACAGAACCGCGACAGCAAGTGTGAAGAATTTGAATCCGTTCAGCTCAATCCACTGGTTGCCCGGGAAGCGGGATGCGAATTCGGAAGGAACGTCGCCTGCGAACATACGGCCGAGAACGGGAACAAGCACCATCGTCATAATCGAGATGATTGCGGAACCGACACCGGCACAGCTTCGCGCAAGAGTCGTCAGCCCCTCGCGCTCCTTTCCACCCTCAGTGAAAGCAGGAATCATCGACCAGTACGGAATGTCCATCATCGTGTACGTCACGCCCCAGACGATGTAAGTCACGGCGGCATAAGCGACAAGCCCGGACGCATCGAGCGAAGGCGGAGCCGCGAACATCAGGAAAAGGACGACCGCATTCGTCAATGTTCCGATAAGAAGCCACGGTCTGAATTTCCCCCAACGGGTCTTCGTGCTTGCAACTACAACGCCCATAATCGGGTCGTTGAAAGCATCGAACACACGCGCGATGAGCAGGATAACGCCCATTGCCGCCGCGCTCACGCCGAGAATGTCCTGAAAATAGTAGAGGACATAGCTCGCCGAGAGCATGTAGACCATATCCTTTCCGACTGCGCCGAGTCCGTACGACGCCTTTTCCTTCAAACCAAGCATTGTTTCCTCCTTTTTGCCTGGGCAATTCAGCTGCTTTTTAGCGAAGCAAGCAACATATTCGTCAATATCTCTATCTGCCTGCGGCCGGCGAATGTCTTGTCCATGCTCAGCATTTCCCCGGAAATCGCAATCTTCTGCGCAAGACAGAAAAGCGAGTGCATCATGGTGAAGCACACCTCAAGGTTCTCTGCCTTCGAAACGACAGTATTCTTTGACTTTTCGAATGCAATCGAGCCGTCCTCGACACCTTTCTTGAATGCGTCGATGGCGAGTGAATTTATCCGTCCGACTATCTCCTCGTAAGGAGCAAGTTTTTCGGCGGTGACTTTTCCTTTTGTAATGAACGAATCGAAATAATAGATGAAGCTGAAGAAACTCCTCTGCGAAACGACAGCTTCCTGGAATGTCTCAAGAAGATTCTGAATCTGCTCGAATCCCGAAAGATTCATGTACTCGTCAGAAGTGAACACGTCCTCAAAAATCTTCGCCTCCACGTCCCATGCGTAGACCGCAGCCTCAATCGCCAAATCCTCTTTCGTCTGGAAGTAGCGGTAGAGCGAAGCCACCCCGATTTCTGCCTGCGAAGCAATTTCCGACATCGATATGTTCTCGATTCCGTTCTCCGCAAAAAGCCCGAACGCGCACTCGACGATGTGGTTCATCCTCTCGCGCCTCTGGCTTTCCATCTCGATTTTTCTTTTCTCAGATGCCTGCATAAGCATATTTCGACTCCTTGCGACCGCGTTCTGCATCAACTGCAAGCTCAACTGCGTGATATGCGCCGTTGTAAATTCCTGCGCGTTTGTTTGCGATAATTGCGCGGTTCATCCCAACAAGGATATCTTTTTTTTCGATGAACGACACGAGCATTGCCTGCGCATATGCAAGGTTCGGACATTCCGGTGTTCCATCTCCGATTTCGGAAGCACGAACCGCGCCCCAGCATTCATGTCCGCCGACGTGCTGGATCATCAGCTTCGGCACAGGATAGAACGCAAGCTCGCTCGGCTTTGTCACAAGAACGTCCGAAACGCGCATCAGAAGGTTCGTGGCGTAGACTGCCGCAAAAATGTCCTTGTGGCAGAAAACGTGAACGCCTTTTTCGGAAGGATTTTCCGAGAACGCACGGGTCTTTGCCCAGTCGTCAAAATGCGTCTCTGAAATCTCGGAAAGCCCAGGAACTTTCGAGCAGAGGAAATCCCACACGTTCGCGTAATCTCCGATGTTCACATAGAGAACTGCCTTTCCGTTTTTGATGTACGGGACGAGCGTTTTGATGAGAGCCGCAAAATAGTCGCCCTGAGCACCAGCTCCTCCGATTGTCAGAAGGAATCTCACCGGCTTTCCGTTTTCGATTCTGCTGATTCTTTCCTCGCAGTCAGATTCGATGTTCGAAACGAATTCGTCGTCGATGTAGTGACCTGCAAAACAGATGTCTTTCTCGCTCATCGGATTCAAAACTTTGTCGCCTGCAAAACCTTTCAGCGTCCTGTAAGAAAAATATGTCGAAGGAGTCTGCACGAGGTGGAGCGCGCCTTCCGAAAGGTGAAGAGCCATAGCCCAGTTGTCGGGAATCGCGTTCACGACGTGCGTCAAGCCGGCATGAACCGCAGCCTGCGCTGGCCAGACGTGCGTCGCAATGTACGGAACGTCTTTCGGAAGGTCACCGAGAACAGGTGCCATTAGTTCCGAGGCAGCCTGGTCAGCGGCATTGTATGTGAGTTTCTTGAAGCCTTCCGTGTTCAGCGGGTCCCAGACGAATTTGTTGAAGAGCTTTGACTTCTGCGAAAGGCGAGAAGCCTTTGAGTAAAGGTCATTCTGATATGCGATGATTTTTGTGCAGGTTGTCTCCGAGAACGAGTTCAAGTCGAGCCAGAGCGGGGTGTAGCCGAGTGCACGGGCCGCGCTTGCCATCGCCATCGAGATGCGGTAGTGCCCGAATCCCATTCTGATGTTGCCGATAATCAGGCTTTTTTCCGGCAGGCTGCCCATCGGTTTGTCCGAAAGGCGAAGGATTTTCGCTCCGAATGCTGGGGTTAGAACATCGTTGCTGGCGGCGACGAGGTGATACGGTGTTTTTCTGTCATCGCCGAATTTCCGCAAGAATTTTCGCTGTTTGGCAAATGCCTGCTTAATCGTCTTCTTGTCGATTTTGTTTCCGAAAATTACCGATGTTCTGTCCATTTTTCAACTCCCTTTTTCTGATTTTTTTTATCTGCTGCCTTCAATCTTCAAGATTCGATTCTTCACCTTTCATCTTCAATCCGCACGGCACTCGTAAATCGAAATCGAATGCGGCTCGAAAAGGAATCCGTTGCCGCTGCTTTTCGCGAACTCGACAATCGGCTCGAAGCTTTTGCCACAAGAGTACGCTTCAAGGGCACTCTTTTCTGCAAATGATTTTTTTGAACTGAGATTTATGAATCCCACATATTTTTTGTCTCTGCTGAAAATTATATACGTTTCAGACGTAACATTCTCAACGCCGAATTCCGCATCCTCAAAGCAGTCGTATAACGCCGCGACCGTCTCGGTCAGCCTGCCCTCTTTTGACGAATCGAACGAAGATGGGTCATCCGAATGCATAATCTGGTTCGCGAACAGGAAATTCACGAGCGCAATCAGGATTTTCTCTTTCTCGGAAAGCGAGATGTTCTCGCTTCGCATGAAAACAACGTCAGGGTCGTTCACGAAGACCGACATATCCCAGAACGCGTGTCCGAGAGTGTCCTGCATGTTCACGAACGCGCTTGGGCGGGCAGGATAATTCGCATTTTTCATCCACGGAATGTCCCAGTCCTCTTTCGTGTCAGTTCCGATTCTCGAAAGCGGAAAGTCGTTGAACGAGCTTTCGAACGGAAGTCCGCAGCCGAGATACGCAACGCCCTCGCCTTTTTTGTTCACGTTCCGCTTGGTAAGAGTGCGGATTGCCCTGTCGTACCAGCGGAATGCAGAGCCTCCGTTCGTGAAATTTCCGTTCAGAAGCCCCGCAAAAAGGAAGTCGAGCTTCAGGTAGCGGAATCCCCATTCGTTCACGACCTTTTCCATGAGCGAATCCAAGTATTCCACAACAGCGTCGATGCTCAAATCAAGGCAGAAATATGAATGAGGGTATGACGGCTGCTCACTGCCGAACTTTGCGCCCCACAGCGGATTGAATCCTGCCGCGACCGGTTTTCCTTTTTTGTCGCGGAGAATCCAGTCCTTGTGCTTCCTTGCGAAATCCGAACGCAAATCGACAATGAGCGGCGCGAGCCAAAGCCCCGGAATGTAGCCGCGCTTTGAAATTTCAGAAGCGAGGGATGTCATTCCTTGCGGGAAACGGTCTTTTCGCGCATCCCAGTCACCGAGCGAAATCTCCCATCCGTCATCGACCTGAAAAACACACGGCTTATTCTTGTCGATGTAGAGCGTCTTGACGATGTTCTGCGATTCACCAATCGCATCCAAGTCGCGCCTGATGAGATTCCAGTCGATGTCTGCATAGTGATTGTACCAAGACTCCCAGCCTCCTATCCTCCTCTTCCCCAGGAACCCGAGCCTTGCAAATCTTGCATCCATATCCGAGGCATAAAGCGAGCGGATTTTATCTTTCAGTTCAAAGAACCCATTTGCAGAAAAAACGCACAATTCTGCGATTTTTTCGTTTTTATTCCATTTGTTTCCGTCAGACACAGCCGAGCAGAAAATCTTTCTCTTTTTTCTGTCAACGTCGAACCTAACGGGCGGCAAGGCTTGGCTTTCCGGGGACTTTCGGATGTTTCCGGTAGAACAGAGGGCAAGGTACACGCTCTTTCCGCCGACGTTCCACCTGAGGTACACGATGAAACTTCCGACGAGCGTCTTTCCTTTGACCGCCCTCTTCCCCGGAACTGTGAAATAATTCTTCCACTGAGGAACAATCGGAAAATATTTTTTCTGCTGCTTTCCCGCATCGATTTCCCCACCGAATCCCCATGACTGCCAGCCTGAGCCGTAGAAAGCGAAGTCCGAACCGAGGCATCCTGCTTGCACATCCTCCGAAACAAATTTCCTGACAAGAGCGTCAATCGAAAACTCCGCAAAAAGTCTGTTTCCGCCGTCCGTGCATTCCGAATCGCACAAGTATTCAAGAACTTCGCTTCTCATCTAAAGCCTCCAGTTTTTTTAGTTTACGTTTTCAGTTTTTCTTTTCGATTTAGAAGAACATCTCGATTCCGATTGGCATGTAGAACTTGCTTGTCTTTCCGTCGTACTTGAGGTCAACAAGTCCGTTCACGTTTCCTTCCATGCTCTGGATTGTGAAGTCGCCAGCGATTCCAGCGAAGATGAAGTTGTTCGCAGCGAATGTCTTCTTTACATAAACTTCGCAACCGATTTTGTGCTGGCGGAGTTTGAGGTCGTTCACAGTAAGACCAGATTTCATGTCGCCGTCGCCGTTTGCAGAAGTGATGTTGTAGTTTCCAGAAAGACCGATGAACACGTCCTGTTTTCCGAATGGGTTCGCGCAAACTTCTGCGAGGAAGTCGCCGCCTGCCATTACGATGTTTGCACCGTTGTCTTTTGCCATGTCAACAAGTCCGTATGAGTACTGGCTCAAGTTTGAAGTTCCCTGTCCGCCCCAGAGGTGACCTTTGTACAAGATGAATCCCTTCTCGATAACGCCCATTGTACCGAGACATGCATACCAGTTATAGAATTTCTCCGGGTCGTAGTCGCGGAGTCCTTCGCGTGTGACAATAGGAACCTTTACGCCAAGCTCGATGAGGTTTGCGTTCGGAGTTTTCTCCAAATCGACATCGCCCAAGCCGTTCGCTCCGCCCATGAATCCGAGCCAGTCGATACCGAATTCCATGCGTCCGTAGTAGTCGTTCATGTCGTAGCCGGCTTCGCGTGCAGCCTTATATTTGTTTGCTGAATAGCGGTAGTTGCTCTCCGCGATTGAGTCCCCCCAGAACTGAGACTTAATCTGGAAGAGTCCTGGAACTGTGTAGCCGACGCCGAACTGTGCGTCGCGGAGTGCGTCGTACAACTGCATTGATTTTTCGCTGTCGGTATCTGTTGCGCTTTCAAGACCGAGAACACCTGCGATATCGACCGCACCGTTCATGTAGAAGCCCTTGAGGGCAGAGTCTTCGTTACCCTTGATAGAAGCGAAGAGACCTGTTGCAGTCCAGATTTCCTGGAAGATATCGTCCTCTGATTTTACGTCGCCGGACTCTCTCTGACCGAAATCGCCGATTGAGCCGCGAAGCTCGTTCTCTCTCATGCGTCCGAATGCGAGCTTTGTCTGGAAGAGCGGATTGTCGAACAATCCCCAGATTTTTGCCTGGTCACCGATTGCGACTGCATATTTTCCGTCCTCGTTGTAGTTCACGTCAGCAGCAGCTTCGTCAGAATCCCAGAGTTTGTGAACGAAAAGCGCGCGCGCATCAGCGTCGAGGTTGAAGTCGAATCCGAAATGCTCGTCAGTCGTGCGTCCGATAATCCAGAAACCAACGCGCGCACCGTAAGACCAATCCGGAGCAAGGCTTGCGTAGTTCTTTGACTCAGACACATCTTTTTCCTGTGCCTTGAGCATATTCACGATAAGGGCACCAGCGGCAGCCTCTCCAACCTGAGTACCGTATTTTTCACCATAAGCAGTTCCGTATGCAGTGCAATATGCTGTGATTCCAGCAGTGTCAGCCGTATAACCAGCACCTGTAATTTCGGCAGCAGCAGCTGCCATTTTTTCTGCATCACCAGATGTCAAAGCCGCTGTAAGTTCCGCACCTTTTGCGGTAGCAGCCTCTGTACCAGCTTTTGTACCAGCGTAAGTTCCGACGGCAGTTGCATAAGCTTTTACATTGTCAGTTTCAGCATTGAAAGCAGTTCCGCCACCGTTAGCTATATAGTCTTCAATAGCAGCAGTTCCAGCTGTAGATGCAGTCTTTCCCAATGCAGTCTCATCAACTGTAATCTTCGTGCTTGTGTTCGAGCGGCCGACATTGAACGTTGAGCGTCCCCATGCGCCGAACGAGATGTTTCCGGCTGCCGACTCAAGAGTATGAGCCTTTACAAGCTCATGTGTCTCTGCGAACGAAAGTCCCGCAACGAGCGAAAGCAGAGCAGCAGATGCAAAAAACTTCTTTGTTCTCTTTGACATTTTCATTTTGTTTCCTCCATTTTTTGAATATCAACACGGAATAAATATTCCACATTGATAGTATCACTATCACACTGATAATAATGATATCACTTTGAGTATGTGTCAACAGAATTTTGAAAATTTTTTGTAACTTTTTTCGTGATGGGGGGGGGAAGTTCATAAATCAGAAAAAACATAGTAAAATATCCTTATGACGATAGACGACTTCAAGACGCAAGAAGAATACATTTCTCAAATGGAACACGGTGCACTGCTCAATCCGCGCATTGACAGCACGTTCAAGGCGTTGTTCACGCAGCCGACACCGGAGTCGAGGGCGGCATTGCACTCGTTTCTTGAGGCTGCCATTGAACAGAAAATAAAATCATTCCAGCTCACTTCGAACGATGTGCCGGTTTCGTTCAATGGACAACGTGGCGTAAGTTACGATATCGCTTGTGTTCTCGATGACGGAAGAATAGCAGAAATTGAAATGCAAGCATTCAATCAAGAATATGATTACGGAAAGCGTGCTGAATATCATGTTGCCCGACTTGAGACGACTTACCTTGAAAAAGGCGATGACTGGGAAAAAGCTCCTGTCGTCTTTCAAATCACGGTATTAAATTTCCATTACACTCCGAAGAAAAAGCACGCAATCAACCGCTATTCAATGAGGACGAAGGACGGACTGGAACTTTCCAATACGCTGAACATAATTTTCATAGAACTTCCGAAAATCACGAAGTTCGAAAAATCAATAGAAACGAACTCAAAACTTGAAAACTGGGCTTTGTTCTTGAAAGAAGCAGACAACCCCAAAAAGCAAGAATTCATCCAAAATCTCACAAGCAAGGAGGATGGCCTAATGAACGCACAGAAATCTCTATCACGAATCAGTGCCGACAAAGCACTTTGGATTGCTCAGTGGAAGCAGGAGTCCTTCGAGCGCGACATACGTTCTGGCTTGCATGCTGCCGAACGCCGGGGAATACAGCAAGGTGCAAAAGCAAACGCCCTTGCAAATGCGAAAAATCTGCTTGCAATGCACATTCTCACAGTCGAGCAAATCGCGCAGGCGTGCGGACTTTCCGTCGAAGAAGTGCAAGAACTTCAGAAATAGCCCACTGATTGTCAACATTTTTCTCACAAACAAAAAAACAGCCCGACCGCACGAAGAAAGTTCCTCGCACGGTCGGGCTGCTTTGGTTTTGATTCGGAATGGTTGCTGAGCGTCGGTTACCGAGCGTAGCCGAGGTAAGTCGAAGCAACGCTCAGCAATCGAAAGCAAGCAAATTATTTCAAAACTGCTCTTACATATTTTTTGTCAGTCTTGAATCCGAGTACAACCTTGTTTGCGTATGTGCCGCCAGTCGGAACACCATTACAAACAACCGCGTTGTCTGGAACACTAGAGCAAGGAACGCTCATGAACTGCCAGTTTCCAGTAGCTTTGTCGCTGTCGGTTCCATTCTGCACAGCTGAACTTGTTCGCCATGCCACACGCACAGAGTTCTTTGTCTGGTCAAGAGAACCGTTGTAGTATGAAATATACGGAACATAATTCGGACTAGCAGCAGTTCCATCGTTACGAGTGTTTATGCTGATTTGAGTACCTGTTGAAAGGTACGAATCAACGGTGACGACCTTCGCATCCGCGAGAGTCGAATTGTACCGTGGCAAATAAGCGTATTTCAAATCGCCAGAGCCGGTCGTGTAGTATGCGATATGAATACCGCCGCCTGCATCAACAGCCATGTCGACATACCAACCGGCATAGTCGCTATCAAGTACAATAGCATTATACTGCCATTTGTTTTTTGATCCGTTTGCTGGATCCTCGCAATATGAGTAAACAAGGCAGCTGTTTTCAGCATCGTACCATGCAACAACGCCAACATCGCTTGTAGCCCCGCCCATACCAGAAGGAATGAAACCAACAGCCGTATATTCGCCGCCTTTGTGAGTCGAATCTTTGTCGGCAACAGTCTGATAATAATCGTAATGATTGTTGTTATCAGATACATTTCCATTCCAGCCAGTTGTTAGAGTACCATCGTTAAACAGATTGTTGTTTCCTATTGTTCCATACCGAACTTTTACAGGCTTAGCAGCATTATTGCTGTCATAGTACCCAATAAAAATTTTTGTAGATGCTGTCGTACCCGAAACAGCAATTTTCGGACGTTGAACTCTATTGATGTTATATATACCTGTATTTTCATTATACGCATATTCCAACAAGCTTTTTCCCTTCCATGAAGAAGTATATGCGTATGATGAATAATTTCTCCATTCTGAATAAGAATTACTAACATTAGCAGCTCGCGAATACAATGCAAACTTTGATGAATCATCCCCGATACGGTCTGTATTTGTGGCAACTGCATAGATGTTCCCAGAAGCATCAAATGCGACATTCGTGTTATGGAACTTGTTGTAGCTGTAATCCACTTCAGTTGTAGTTCCGTTTTTGTTGACATACATTGATGGAACTCCATAGCCATAGCTCATATACCAGTCACCGCTTGCGCTCATCTTCATCATTGGACTTGTGATGTCAGCCTGATTTACGAAATTTCCAAGTTCCCAAACTGCAAGCTCCACATCATCAGTAAGGCGGTTGTTGTTCTTGCCGTTTGCCTGAGAATTATAGTGACCGTTTTCATCGCTCATGTTTGCAACACCCGCCGCAATAGTCGGAGAAGCGTTTTCATTGTTGAGAGTCACCAAACCTGTCGCAACCTGTACTGAAAGTTTTCCGCTCACAGTATCAGAACCAATCGTAGCCTCAATGCTGCTCTTATTGTATTTGCCGTTAGTAACTGTCAATGTTTTATCTCCAACGTTAACAATCGGTTTTGTAGTACCGCTTATAAGGTTGAAACCATTGATTGTTATTTTTTCGCCTGCACTAGCATCGGCATCATAGTAAACAGAATATGCCCCACTTGCGGCGCGACCGAATTCAGCACCTGCATATTTAGTTACCTGAGTCTCAATATCCGTGATATACGGCACAACGTCCATCTGGTACGTCGGCTTGTGCTTTGTCGCGTCGGTCGTGCCGGCTTCGCCTCTTCCGCTTGCGGCATTTGCAGTGTCACTAGACAAGTGCGATGTCGCAGCGTCGTCGTTCGCGAGCACGGTGAACACTGCGTCGAGCTTCGTCGTGTCCTTAAGGTGAGCCGTGTCGATTGCGATTTCCCAGTTGGCTTTGTGTCCGTTCTGGCTCAGGTACTCGTCCGTTACGGTCACTTCGTAAGAGTTCGTGCCGATTGCGTTCGTTTTTTTGTTTGTCCAAACGCCATTTGTATACGTCGCAAGTTCGATTGGAGTCGTTACGCTTGAATCGAAGTCTGTCATAGAGAAGCTGAGCGACTTGAGCAATGTCTCGTCAAACGCTGTTCCGCGGAGCACGATTTTTCCAGAAACTTTCGGGTCGCGGTCGTATTCGCCGCTTGTCGTTGTCGCTTTGAACGTATCGGCCGGCAAATCGCCTTCAAGCTCGATGTGACCGAGCGGAGAATTGCTTCCGCTTGCATAGTAGAGATTGTTCTTGAAATGTCTGTCCCCTGCTTCATCGGTGTAAGTTCCGCTTCCGGCCTGATTCCATTCGAACGGATAAACGACAACATTCGGAGCGATGCTGTCAGACTGTGCAACGACCAGATCTTCTACACGTAGGAAAGCATAGAGAGAATCCGTTCCGCATATTGTCTGCTCTGTTGAATCCCAGAATGTGAACGAAACCTTCTTTGTTGCGTCAGTTCCAAGCTCGGTTGAAAGTTGCCAGTAATCGCCGACGATTTTGTGTTTATCGTCATTCGAGGTTGTGATTGTGCCGGTCTTAGAAACTGCTGTTCCAGTTTGCTTTCCGTCTGCAGCGGTTGTCGTGTCGTTTGCGTTGAATACGAGTTTGATTTCGCCGTTTCCGCCAACGAATTCAGGAAGAACCGCAAGATTTCTCTTTACGGTGAATGCTTTTCTTGTTGATTCAATTTCCTGCCATTTTCCCGCAGAATCTTCTGCGAACTCGCTGTAGCTGGCAGTCGTGAGAGTGAAGACTTTCTCGTTTGCGCCGGTCTTTGCGATGATGTTGTAAGTCTCAAATTCGTTGTCGCTGTATGTTCCTCCGTGGTTCAAGTCTGTTCCGAGGTGGACTTTAGACAAACGAGGAGCGTTGTTTGCGACCTTTGCAGAATATGTCTTTCCGTTTACGTTGCCAGCCTTGTCGAATGCGAGGACTACGAGAGAAACTGGACCGTCAGGCATATTATTCGAGTAGATTGAGGCATCCCAAGACCAAATCTGACCAGATTTGTTGAATGACTCAGGCATATCATCTCCGTCGTCTTTTTTCTCATCAAATTTGAACTTGCCGACATAATCACCCTTGTTTGATTCCGACGTATTCTGCGAGTTATTTGCGTCGATGATCTGAGCAATCGGGAAGTATGCACTTGTCTGTGTTTTGTCAGTAAGCTCTCCGTCAAATGTGACAGTCTTTCCGCTGATTTCAGTAATCTTTTTGTAAACTCCGCCGATTTCGATTAAACCGCCTTTGCGTACATGGTCACCGAGAGCAGCATCTGCCGTAAACTGATTATTCGCTGGCATCGTTCCAGTTGCCTTTTTTGCCCAAAGAGAGTATGTCTTCGTTTCTGTTCCAACTTTCTGAGTAATCGTTCGCGCGGTAAGACCATCCATCTTGACTCGGGCATTTCTGTAAACGTCCTTCTCAGTATTTGTCGCTTTTGCATTTGGAATGAGCGGATCAAGAATGATTCTGTCTGTGTCAGTCTGCGTGTCACCGATTTTTCTCATGTAGTAGAACGCGATATATTCCACGCCTGATTCTGTATCCTCTGATTCACCTGAAAGAGTGAAGAACGAGTTATAGTTTTCGATTGTATTTTCCGCATCTTCAGAGAATGTTGATTCAGGTCCCTTTATATTTGTAAGGGTCGGAGCCGTGTTGTCGATTATCACGCTGAATGTCATTTTTGAAGTGTTGTTCGTGTTGTCCTTTGCACTTACCGTGTACGAATGCTCTCCGCTTACATCACTCATCGGAACAATCATCTTGATAGTCTTTTTGTCCGTACCCGTCGCTTCTTTTACGATTCCAGAAACAATGCTAGATCCTTCCATTGCTGTAATTTCGTCAATCTGCGCATCGTCCTTAGCAGTAACGACGATGTACCACTGGCCTTTCAGATACATATCCGCCGTGTAAGACTGCTCGACTGTAGGAGTTGATGAAAGCGATGGTGTACCGCTGAACTGAGCAATCTTGTACTCGAACTGCGGAACTCCGCTTGAAACATGAATGTGGATGATGTTGTCCCCGTCCGACCATGCGCCGAACTTGTTGTTCGAGTTCACGCCGCACACACGGAGTTTAATGTCGTTCGTTTTATTGATATCGCTTGAGTTAAGCTCGCCATGCTCATTTATAGAGAAGTTCCATGAAGCAGAGCCGTTCGCCTTGATTCCCCACCAGTTTGTCATGTCGCTTTCAGAAGAGAATCCGTATTTGCGCAAGAGTTCAGCTTTCTTGGTCATTGTTGCGTCATCATCGCCAGTAAGAGCGGTGATTGCGGTGTATTCACTTCCGAGAATATCTTGAGCCGTTACGACTGTGTAAGCTTTCTTCTCCTCTCCAGTCGAATCAGTATATTTGAGACTTGAAACATAATCTTTTGTGAATGAAGTTGCATCATCCTTTACAAACTGGAAGTAAACTTCCTTCGCAGTAGCATCTCCGTATGGAATTATAGACTGGCCGGTAGCACGTATAGTTCCGCCGAGAGTTGCGTAAGCTGTGCCGGCAGCATAATCCTTTTTTGTCGGATAAGAGAATGTCGTCTGAGGTCTGTCTCCGTCAGGGTCGTGGTTAATGACGTAATCGGTCAGAATCGTGTAGTTTCCGATTCTATCCGTCGCCATAAAGTAAATATGGAGAGGATAGATTCCGTCAACCGCAGTTGTATAATTGCCGTTGTCGAAAATATCGAGCAGAGGGTTTCCGGCTGCAAATGTCGTTTTTGCAGATTTCTCTTCATCTGAAACGCCTGAATCATCAAAGACAAACTCCCAATTCTTTACGGTTTTGTCCGTTTTCATGTAGTCGTTCCATGTGAGAGTGTCCTTCAAATTCTTCAGCACATCATCTGTTATTTCTGAATCCGAAGAAACTGTCTGATTCTTATTAGGTATCGCCCACTTGATTGTATCTGTGTCGGCGGCACCTTCATCGAATGCAGTTCCGGCAATTGTTACCGCCTGAGTTTCACGAGAACCGTTTACAGGCTTTGTGACAAGAATCTCCGGTGGCGTATTGTCCACCATGAACGAGTAAGTGCTTGTAGTGGCATTTCCTATGCGGTCTGTTATCGTTACTGATACGGTGACTTGAATTGTTCCCCAAGGCTTCGTATCAACAACCCCTGTTGTCCATTCAGCGGAAGTTTCGTCAGTCGTGCCAGTCCAACCTTCCGGAGTTGAGAGAGTTGTAAGCGTAGTTGTGACACTGTTTACAGTCTTCGTGAACGTTGCGCTCATGCTTGCAATTCCGCTCGCGTCTCTTCCCGTAAAGTAGAATTTAACGTAACGTCTGTCCGTTCCGCCTGCAATAAAGCTTGCGTTCAAGTTTGAGTTTTCGCTTCCAGTGTCGAACTCGTTTCCAGAGAAGTCTTTCGCGACATCTGTAGCAGCTTCATCCGAATACGGAACGCCTTTTCCAACGCCCGGAGTCGGGTTCTTGCTGTCTGATTTGTAGACGAACTGCTTTTCGTCCCAAGAAGCATAACTTTTGTTCTTGACGAGAATCTTCGGATTTTTAAGTTTGTCGTTCGTACCAGTAGTTGCGTTGGCTGGCACAGAAGTGTATTTCGTCCAGAATGTCTGTCCGCCGTTGTCTTCTATGTAGATATAGACAGTTTTTTCGCCATCGATTGTGATAGATGGCTCGAACGTGAAGTCGCCGGAAGAAGAAGCATAATTTGTCGTAGGCTCAGTTTCACCTTCTGCGCCAGTGTATGATTCTTCCGTGATGTAAAGTTTTCTGACAACTTTGTCGCCAAGAGAAGCATCATCATCGCTTATGCGTCCAGTTACTTGAGAATTTGTTCCCTGTCTCAAAAGGAATTTTCCGAGTTTTTCGTTCCATTCGATGTTGTTGAAGTTCACCTTCGGGCGGTCTGAATCCTGGGAAACCTTGATGCTCACCGCGTCCGATTCTTTCACATTTCCGGCAGAGTCGGTTCCCACCGCGCGAAGCTGGTATTCAGTGTTGTCAGAAAGTTTTGTGGTGTCGAAGCCTTCGACTTTGAACGTGTAGCTTCCGCTCAATTCAAGCTTTGACATTATCGTCGAAGCATCTGTCCAAGCAGTGTCGCTTGCTTTTTTGTATTCGATTCTTGTGATTGCAGTTCCCGGCAAAACGTTCGTGTCGTTGATTGTTCCTTCGAGCGTGATTGTTCCGTTAATCTGAGTTCCAAGAGTTGACTCCTCGTCCTCAACGTCGGTCTCCGCGTCGGACGGAGCTGTAAGAGTGACCGAGTCAAGCTGAGTGTCGATGATTACCGTTGCAGCATTGATTGACTTTGTGTTTCCGATGCCAGCACAGTCTTTTGCTTCGAGCGAGACAGAAACCGTATCCCCGTTAGCGGCTCCCTCAAAGAATTTGTCATTTTTTACGGTCGCTTTCCAAGTCCATTTTTTGTCGCCGTCATCTTTTGTGATTTCGAGCGTTCCGAACTCGTTCGTTGTTTTTCCGCCGGCAGCATCATTCTTGACGGTGATTTCGTTTTCTCCCTGTTTGAGCGTGATGCTGTAAAGACCTGAGTCCTCATCACTTGCTTCTCCAGTGAATTCAAGCGTTGTATTTTCGGCTTTGTTCGTGTATTTGATACCGTCAACATTTGATTTTGCGTACGGAGTTGTCTGGTCAACGTTCAGGGAGATGTTGTGGAATGTGCTTTCAGTTCCGTTCACGGTAGTCGTTACCGAATCCCAGTCGGCATTTCCGACATTATCAACGATAACGAAGATAAGGTAGTTTTTGCCCGTGCTGAATCCAGAGAGAACTGAATTGAAGTTAGTATAAATGGAAGCATAATTCTTTCCAGAAATAGTTCCGCTCGTACCATTCGTCTTATCAAAATAGCCGTCGTATGCTTTAGAGTCCTCATCTGTACCGCCGAGTGTAATATTTTTGTTCTCGGCATTTTTGAGCTGACCTGTGTAGAATACGCGACGAGTTTTGTCAGCATCCACAACTCCAGGAGCGAAAGAGCCTGTTTTGTCAGTTTTGTATTTTTTGAGGAAGTCCTTAGCCTTGTCGTTAAGTTTTTCCTGCAAGTTAGCCTCGGCCACTCCAGCAAAATCGGACTCGGAAATAACTTTGTAGTAAATCATTGCGACACCGCTAGCTTTGTCGTCAACGGTTCCGCGGATTTTGATTGTCTTTGAGTTTCCGTAAGTTCCATCGGCATACTTTCCGCCGACATCTATATCGAGAGCGTTATCCCAGAGTTTTTTATTGTTAGAATCGACCGTATTTTCATCAATGTCGTCGTTGTCGTTCTCGCCAATTCGGAAGAACACATCCTTCTGTTTCGTGTCGATTGCGTGGATAAGAGTCGGAGCTGCGTTGTCGAATTTTACGGTGAGTTTCTCATCTTTCGTGTTGCCCGCGTTGTCTGTCACCGTGAGCGTAAGTTCCACAGAATCAGAGTCCGTGTAAGAAGAAAGGTCGATGTCGGTAATCGGAAGAGAAGTGATGTCCTTTCCGTCACGCTTCGAAACGATTTCCCTTGTTCCGTCAGAAACGACAATCGACTTGATTCCAGATTTTGCGTCCTGAACGGAGCCAGTGATAGAGAATTTCTTTCCGGCATTGGCATTTTCTGAATCAGCAGCGTTGTGCGCATAGTAAACGGTCGTATCAACATTGTTGATTTTCTCGGTCTTCTCGTAAACGCTGTATTTGTCGCTTTCGTCAGAAAGAGCAACGCCCTTGGTTACAGGATCAACAGCGTCAACGTCAATGCTGAAGAGTTTCGTAGTCGCCTTGTTTCCCGCATTGTCGGTGACGGTCGCTTTTACGGCGTATGTTTTGTCTTCGAGATTTGCAAGGAATGTAGAAGGAATCGTTGCGCTCCAGTTTGCAAATGAATCTGTTGAAGTTGCATCTACAGTCGCCTTGACTTCGCTCTTTCCGTCTTCCGTAACAGTAAGTACCACTGAATAAACACCGGATGAATCGTCCTCAGACGTTCCTGTAACGGTAATCGGGAGGGATTTATTCGAATACTGGCTTCCGCTCTGGTTAGAGCTTACAGTCGGAACTTCCGAGTCGATGTAAATGTCGAAAGTCTTTTCCGCGCTCTCGTTTCCTGCATAGTCAACTGCAACGAGTTTCACAGTGTTCGGAACAGCTTCGGAGTCTTTGAGTTTCGTGATGAATTCGCCCAGGTTCGTGTCGAACTTATTGCCTGCTTTCGGTGCGAATGAGCCTGTCGTCTCGGTTGTCGCGCCCGCCTGCTTTACAGTCCACCTGATTTCTTTTATTCCGCTTCCGTTTTCCGTGAGAGAGCCTTCGAACGGCAATGTGGCATTTTTGTACCATGAGTGGTTTTCACCAGAAACATAAATAGCCTTATTTACTCGGATAGCAGCATCGTTCCATGTAGGAGAAAGAGTATCGACAGTCGTAGAGAATTTGTGAGTTGTCGTTCTGTTCGCCAAATCTTTTGCGGTCACTTCGAATTCCCATTCGCCGTCAGAAGAAGTGTTCGCGTCAAGGCTTATAGTGAATGTGCCATTCTTTTTATTCGTCAGAATGTTTTCTGTTTCAAAAATGTTCTTTGCGAACGTGAAGCCAGATGTCTTCTCAACTCCGCCGTTCTTTGCGACGACTGAGATTTCTTTCAAGCCGTAAGAATCCGCACAGGTTCCTTCGATAGTAACAGAAGCGTCTTTCTTCACATAAGTCGGAACGTCAGAAGAAAGTGCGACGCTCGGAACTGAGAAGTCGATTGTGAGACCAGTATATTCATCCGTCGTAAAGACATTGCCAGCCGCATCTGTTGCGCGTCCTTGAATTCCGATTTCAGAGCCTTCGCGCACAGAAACTTTCACTGACCACTGGCTTTCCGCAGTCGATTTTGTGATGTCCGTGATTTCACGCCACGGAGTCCAAACTGCGTCACCTGTAAGATTATTTGCCGCGATTAATTCTGCCGAGTATTTTACGCGGTACTCAAGTTTTTCAGTTCCGGACAGAGAATCCTTCCATTTTCCTGTAATCGTGTAATACCGCGTGCCAGAATCTTCGCTTATGCTCGGGTCGTTTTCAGTGAGAAGCGCGTTTGCCTTTGCATTTGTGATTGTAAGAACAGGTGCGCTCTTGTCCAAAACAACGGAAACTGATTTTTCATAAGAGTTTCCGGCTTCGTCTTTCACAGTAATCGTGTGAGTGTGCGTTCCTTCTTCGCTAGAGCCTGTGAATTCCCAAGTGTTATTTGTCGTATCAACAGTAGCAGCTGAACCGTCCACAGTCACTCTATATTTTCCGCTCGCTTCCGTTACAACGCCCTTCAATTTGTACGATGAAACTGAATAGTAGCTGTCGAGCGTCAAAGGAGAATCTGCCGCCAATTCGGTTGCAACTCCGTCCGCAACAGGAGTTTTGAGACCAGTTCCGAGAAGAGTTGTTAAAGGCTCAGTCTTATCAAGAGTGATTTTGAGAGAAGATGAAGCCTCATTGCCGCTTACAGAAGAAACATTGCCAGCTTCATCGACAACGCTAATGTAAACAGTTTTTGCAACTGTTCCGTCTGCAGAAGATGTTGGAAGCTCGATGTTTGCAATCCAAGTGTATTCGCCAGCTGTTTCTGTCGGTGTTGCGGCAATCTGATTCCAGCCGGAATTCAGATTGCCATTTGAAAGCGGACTGTAAGTTCCGTTGCTTTCGGTCGGCTCTGTCAAAGTCCAGTAAAGACCTTTGATTCCGCTTGTCGCGCTTCCGTCAGAAATCGTTCCTTTTACAGTGTACATTGAATCCGCCGTATACACTTCCGATTCAGACGGAGTTGTTATCGCGAATGTCGGAGCCGTGATATCGACCACGAATCCGCGGCTTTCAGATGTCGTCTGTCCGTAGCCGTCTGTTGCGGTGTAAGTGAGTTTATATGAATCGCTTGAATCTGACGGCATTTCGACAGTGCCGCTCCAAGTGTAAAGTCCGTCAGAGTTTTGGGAATCGCTGATAGTGACTTCATTCACAGTCGCACCAGAAACTTCTGTATTGCCTTTTGTGATTTTTCCAGAAATCGTAACGCCTTCTTTTTTGGAAACAGTTCCAGAGACAGACACAGTTCCGCTCTGGTAGCTTCCTTCCGATGGTGTCAAAACCTTGATGTTCGGTGCGCCGGAATCTACCGCGACGAAAAATTTGCCAGAAGATTTTTTATGCACGGACGACTCAGATGTCAAACTAGTTTTGAGAATATCGTATGCGTCAATCTGAATCTGATATTTTCCTTCCGTACTCGGAAGCTGATAGTTGAGAGTATAAGTTGATTTTCCGACATTCATTGAATACGGATTGATGCCGTAATAAGTCTTGGAGTCATCAAGCTTGGTTCCGTTTTCATCGAACAAAGTGACTTCCACTTCGGTGATAGAATCATCATCTTCAATCGGAATTTGGATTTTGTTGTCGCTTGTCGTTCCGAAAAGGTTCTTGTTGACTTCTTTTCCATCGACAGTTTTGATTCCAACGTCATCTTTAGAAGTGATAGCAGGGTCTACGTTCGAGAATGTCATCTGCGGTCTATCAGTTTCCTGGCAGACTACGAATGCTTTTCCAGCCGTCGTGTCGGTCTTTCCGTTCAGAATCGGGTCTTTCGATGCATAATATGTGACTTTGTTTCCGACGGGATTTTCTGAGCCGAGATTCTTTATTGCAGAATCTTCCGCCATCAAAACGACCTCAACTTTTATCATCGGGTCGGTCTTTCCAGTAATAGCCTCAAAAAGCTGAGTGATTTTTGTCGTGTCGAATGCCTGATTAATCGAGAATACTTTTCCGAGCGACCTGTCCATTCCGGCAGCTTCAAGCACAGCCTGAACATTCGGATTCGATTCAGCGAGTTTAAATACAGAATCAGCTTCCGTGAGCTCCTTGCTCAAGTCAGTGCTGCACAACAAATCATAAGTCACTTCTTTCAAATTCTGCTCGTCGATGCTTCCTTTTATCGTGACAGTTCCGTTGAGGTAAATATACTTTTCGGATATATCGCTTCCGCTTGAGTCTTTCAATCCCTCATATTTTGTGACGCGAGGTTCTGCTGACGAAATCGAAATCGACGGAAGTTTCGTGTCGATGTGCACGCTTCGCTCAATGTTCGCTTCGTGTCCAGAAGAAGACTTACCAGTAACGCTGAGCGTGTAGAGATACATCTTGCCCTCTTCCGTTTCCGCCTTGAGAGTTTCGTAGTTCGAAAGTTTTGTAGGGTCGAATTTCCAGACGCTGTTGTCAGAATCCCAGTAAAGAGCACCCTGCTCCGATGTCGTCCAGATTTTCTTGTTGTCGCTGTCAACTGTGCAAGTGATAGTGTCGGTTGCAGTTGCCACAACGTTGCTTGTGGACTCGTCTGTTACTGTGAGCGTCGCCTTGAGTTCCTTGACGAACAAAGACTGAGAATTGATTGTGGCAGTTCCGGCAAATTCAAATGCGCTTGAGGCGAGAATCGCAAGGTTATCAGGACTTGTGATTGCGACGGTAGGAGGAACGCCCATTTCGTTACCCGCGAATCCGTAGACTTTTTCACTCTGAAGGAATTCAACATCGTCAACATCAGCACCTGTCACGGCGATGATGTAATATTTTTCCATCGAGATTCCTTCAGGAAGAACGACGGAGAAAGTTTCGGTGGACACAGAGCTTCCTTTATCATTGTTCTTCGAATAATCGTAGAGGAGACCCCAGCCGTCGATGGCAGTTCCGCCCGTTCCTTCAATGCTCGAAACTTCGCTGAAATTCTCGTCCGAAAGTTCCATCTGGCTGACTTTTTTCCAAAGGGAATTGATTTCGCCGACGACAGCATCTTTGTCAGTCGGCTGTTCATCGTATGCTTTGCACCAGACTTTCACGCACTCTGGGGCGATGTTCGTGCCGTCAAGACCCGCGCTGATTGTCACAGTGATTGAATTTCCAGAAGAAGCCTGCTGCACTGTGCCGCTCGCGTCAAAGCTGAATGCGAATCCGTTCACCTGATAGTTCGGGTTTGCCTGCGGATTGAGCGAGAAGTACAGCCTATTGTCCTCGTTGCTAGTCGTGTTCTTGACATGGGAATCCAGAAGCGAAAGTGCCGCATCGGAATCGTCTTTTTTACCAGTATAAGTTCCGTTGATTATGTTCTTGAGGTCTGCCGCAGAAAGACCGAGACCTTTTTTCGCGCTCATCAGAGAAGTGTAAACGTCGTCGTAAAGATAGACATTCGAAGTCACGTTTCCGACCAAATCCGACTCAAGATCGAGCGCGGACCTCTCGCTGCCTGTCGGGTTCTGATAAACTTCCGCAGAATCCGTAAGAGTGATGCTCGCGTAATAATTCTTCGTTCCGGCACCTGAATCCGAGCCGTAAACGTTTGAATATCGTGTGTTAGCGACGGTTTTCAAATCCTGCGCATACTGTGCGATTGTCACGCTTGTTCCGCCTGCAGTAGCAATCTCCTCCTCGCGGAAGAAATCGATGTCCGAAGAGTTGTATTTTTCGTGTGAGACGATGTTTCCAGATTCGTCATAGATTGCGACATCCATGAGCGCAATCGTGTGGTCGTCGGCGATAGTTCCTTCAATAGTAAAGATAGAACCGTATGCAGAAGCCTTGAGGTTATCGCTCTTCACAACGCCCGGCTTTGAGATGACGAAGAACGGTGCCGTGTTGTCGATGTCAAAAGTGCGCGAAGATTCTCCGGAAGAGTGCCCTGCATCGTCAAATGCAGTCACGCTGACCTGATATGAGCCGTCCTTGTATTTGTAGAATCCTGTTTCAGAGTCGGATTCGTTGAGCTCTGCCTGCCATGTTCCGTTCGAATTCACAGTCGCACGCAAATTGTCAACAGTCTGTTTCGATTCGGTGTTCACAACCGCCACCGTCACTGCCGTGACTCCCTTGTCGTCCGAGCACGTTCCGTACAGAATGAATTTGTCTCGGATTGTCGCTCCAATCGGCGGATAAGTTATTTCCAAAGTCGGAGCAGAAGTATCAACAGACTCTCCAAGACCGACATTGCACGATGCAGCCAGCATGACGGCAAAAAATCCAAAAACACACCACAAGACAGCAGAAAGCTTTCTCATAACACACCTCTCGATTCAACAAGAAAAATGACAACAGCAGAAAAATAAAAACGAACTTTGTTAAATAACTCAAATGTTGGAAACAAGCTCTCGGCGAGAACCTGACCACAAAAAAGGCAGTACCGCTACGCGGTGGCGTGAACATCGTTTACGATGTTCCGTTTTTTTGTGGTCAGAACCTCGCCTACGCTTGTTTCAAACATTGATTCGTAAAATTCGACATTCGATATAAATAGAATTTTATTCTTAAAATTTAACATTCAAAATAATAGAAATTTTCGAATAATCCCTATTATAAAACTTTTGGAGATTTTAGAGATTTTTAAGAAAATTCTTAAAAATCTTTAATCTACTTATTATAAAAGAGAATCGGCACAAAGTTGAAAAAAACACATATCGGTAAAAATTGATTTGAGTTGAAAAAAGCAAACGGAACTGTTGCAAGCGCAACAAAAACGCCCGAACCGGATGGATTTTCCGATGCGGGCGGCGTGTGGTTTTATTCAATTTTTGAATGAGCTAAAATCAAGAATTCTTCTGGTGTAACTGCCGGAATATCAGATTTTTCAAAATCCTTAATATTTCTAGTTAAGAGCTTCTGCGACTTCCTTTTTGCCGTCAATGCTGATTTCGTGTTTTGCCGGTCTGCCCATTGCAAAGAGTTCGTCTAAAGCCTGCTTTGCTTTTACTCTTTCTTCTGGTGTTTTTGAATTTTGAAGAGGCTGATTTTTTCGAGGCAACGATTCTATAAAAGTTATAACGCTAAGAGCTTGCTCGTCATCTAATGTATCAATATAGTTTATCGCTCTCTGCCTAAGTGCCATTGCTATCATAAAAACACCTCCATACCTAGAGTATAGCAGTATTCACCACAGGAAAAAAGCCAAACGCTGCAACAAAAACGCCCGTCACGGAAGTTTTTTCCATGACGGGCTGTGTGTTTATGCAGGAATGCAGTTTTTGCTACTGCATCTGGGCGGTTATCTCATCTGGGCGGTTTCAAGGCATGAGCCTGTAGCCGTTGAAATCTGATAGCCGAGAACACCGTTTGCAGTTCCGTTACCGAATGTCTTGCTCCAGTTGGTTGAGCCGTAACCGTTGAAAGTTCCGCCGCTTGAGCTGTTCTTGATTTCTCCGCCAACCTTAGAATTTGTCAGAACTCCAGATGACTTCCAGACACCAACGTTCACCTTATCCTCGCGGTTTGTTGTCATGGTACTTGGTGTTGGTACAACGGCAACTTCCCAATCGCCTGTGAAAAGTTCGCTGCTGTCGGCACCGTCTGCAACTTGCGTGAATGTCGCAGTTGAATCTTCGATTGTCGGGTCAACAAGGTAAGCGTATTTCGGCTTTTTGATTGCGCCAGTGTAGTAACCGATGTACGGAATGCTGTGATTTTTAGAATTTACCGCAACATCCAAAGTCAAATGCTCGCCAACAGAACCAGACGCATCGACTGTGCAAGTCTGCGCATCGCTTGAATATTTGTCGAGGTAAGCGTACATTACGTCACCGTTTCCTGCATAAGCTGCAATGTGCAGGTGATTATTCTTGTCCGCAACGATGTGGCAGTATTCTCCGCCTTCAGAGAAGATTGTCTGAGGCGTTGACCAAGAAGCCGCCGTCTCATTGCCTTTCAACGAATTCCAATTAGAAATCGGGTCGGTGATGTAGCTGAACTTCATGTTGTTCGCTTCAACGTCATACCAGACAACACAGACAACATCGCTCGTTCCATTCTTCACGACTGCAACATCAACATACTGTCCGGCACCGCGTCCAGAAATTCCTGCGACAGTTTTGCTTTCTGTTGCAGAAGTCTTGAACGTTGCGCCTGCAGATCCGTTTGCGATTATCTGGCAGTTGTTAGTACTGTAATAAGATGAAGCACCATTTGTGTATTCATCCTGGAAACCGCCTGTAGTTTGTCTGTCAGTTCCAGAGAACGTTCCAGCCCTGAAGCGAATCTGGTTACAGAGAGCGTCGTAATAAACCATATAGAGGTTTGTCGTACTGTTTGTCTTATTGACTGTCGAAGCGAATTCCGAAGAAAGGAATCTGTACTTCATAAGAGAGTAGTCAAGACCACTGGTTCCAGTTTTCAAGCCAATTTCTTCAAGGCGGAGAGAATTACTTCCGCTGAGAGTTCCTTCAGTATCTCTTCTTCCTTGTGTCCATCTACTTGAATAGAAAACCCATTTGTCAACCGAACCACTTGTATTCGTGTCACCGCCCGAATCTACGGCATAGGTATAGCCAAGCTCGTCAACGTGGAAGCCTACGCAAGGGCTTGCGAATGTGTCGTAATCGCCAGCCCAGTAAATTGAAGAGTAGCTGTTCGTTGCATCGTATGCAGTAGTCTTATTTGTGTTACCGCCCATGCTGAAATACAAACCACCGTTTGCAAAAGCGTAATTCAACATTCCGGTCGTCTGGTTGATTTCCATGTTGATTCCTGCCGCAAGTCCGTTAATCGGTTCTGCCGCCCGGTCATTGAATTCCCAAACGTCGAATACAATGTCATCGGCGAGAATGTTGTTCGTGTCACCGTTCGGCTGACGGTTGTAGCAGTTTGCATAAGCCGTTCCAGTACCACTTGCAGCACCTTTCGAATTATTGTTGTTGATGTTGTTCAGAACCGAAATGCCGCCGACTTTAAGATTCAAACTGCCGGATGAAAGTTTTGCTACATTGAAGCTTACTTTCTGACCATAAGTTGAATCTGTACCAACTGTGAGTTTGAGATTACCAGTAGCAGTTGTAACAAATGAGTTGCTTCCGCTCTCGATTGTTGCAGTGCTGCTGTTCAAGTTGAAGCCATACAAAGTGACATCTTCGCTCGTCGCAGTTTTCAGCGTTATTCCGCTGATGTTTGAGACAACCGACTGAACAGGGTAATGTCCGAGCGCAGTTCTGTTGTAAACAGACCAGTTTGAAGTCTTGTTCTTTGCAAGGGTCGTATAAACCTTCGTAACATACGGCACAACGTCCATCTGGTAAATCGGATAGTTCGTCGTTCCGTCGGTTACAGTGTACGTTACCGAATCAGAAAGTTCCTGTCCCGGAATGTAGTTTGGACTTTTTGTTGGAGCAGAAATCTTTGTGCTGTCGGTCGATGTCACATTGCCAGAAAGGTCTGTCGCAAGTACGGTAAGGCTCATGTCAGTCGCAACAGTCGTGCTGAGTTTCTCTGTGTCGATTGAGAGCTTCCAGTAGATTTTGTGTCCTTTCTGACCAAAGTACACGCTGTCATTAAATACGCCGTAAGAATCTCCTGCGGCTTCAGTAATTGAAACCTCGTAGTCGTCATCTGACATTGTTGCAGTTGCAGGAGTCCATTTTGACGTATTCTTGTTGTAGGTTGCCATCGAAACATTGTCGAACGGAGTTACTGTTCCGTTTGAGAATGTGAATGCAAGGCTTGCAAGAGAATGTTCGTCATAAGCCGTTCCTGTAAACGTGATTTTGCCGGAAACTTTCGGGTCTGTACCGAGAACGCTTGTTATAGATGTATTGTCTTTGATGTCGTTCTCAAGCTCAATGTGTCCTTTAAGGTCTCCGATTGAAGAAACTGTGTAATTATCATCTTCGTCGGTTACGTCCGAGCCATAGATTGAGTTCGAATTAAGTTTCTTCCAGTAGAACGGATTGACAACAACTTTCGGTGCAGTTCCGTCAACGAGGTCGAACTCGAAGTCCTCGACAAGGAGAACTGCATTCTGCGAGTTCGTGCCCTGCGTGCGCTCTTCCGTAGAATCCCAGAAGGTGAATGAGAATGATTTATTTGCTCCGTCGTCGCTTTCGACTGGGTCGGTCGTCTTTCCGACGAGTTCCCTGTTCGTAAGCTCGTAAGCAAAGAACTTGTTTCCGACTTTAGATGCCGCAAAGATATCTGCCGTAACCGTTGTTGCGTCTTCAAGCGCAGTTGCTGTTGTTGCTGTTGCAGTTTTGCTCGTGATTGAATCTTTTGCAGTTCCGTTTGCGCTCGTAACGGCAGTTTCATCTGTCGCGTCTTTCTTTGCGACCATCTGAATGTTTCCGTTTCCGCCAACGATTTCAGGAATGACGGCAAGCTTGTTCTTTACCGTGAATTTTCCAGTGTCGTTAGAAACATAATCCGAGTAATCCTCTGCGAAGCTTGCAAAATTGAGGGTGTATGTTTCCTGCTCGTTTCCTGCCGCACCGAGGATATTGTATGTTTCGAATTCCTCATTCTCGTACTTGCTGTTGTTGTTCAAGTCAGTTCCGAGGAAGACTTTCGCGAGTTTAGGCGCGTTGTTTGCAACCATAACTTTGTATGATTTTTTTGCCACGTTGCCGGCCTCGTCAAATGCGAGGACTACGAGAGTTGCAGGTCCGTCAGGGATATTTGTCGAATGTATTGAAGCATCCCAAGTCCACTTCGTTCCGCTCTTTGTGAACGATTCAGGCATTCCGTCACCGTCGTCCTTTCCTGTGTCAAATGTAAACGAAGTAGCAGAAGTTGTTTTTGCGGTGTTGTTTGCGTCGATTACCTGCGCAATCGGGAAACTGACTGTTTTTCCGCTTCCGATTGAAGAAGAAGATGACGCAAGTGCCGGCTCGAAGTTCACCGTGCTGCCGGAAATCGAAGTGATTTTTCTGTAAACGCCGTCAATGTAAACAAGACCGCCAGCCCTGATATGATCGCCGAGAGTTCCCACGAATGTATTTGCAGTTACAGTTCCGCTGATGTCTTCTGCATAAAGATAGAATGTATCATTGCCCTGAGTTATTTCAAGAGGAGTCAAACCGCTCATTGCGACTTTTGAATCCGCAGTTCCTGTCGTAATCATCGGGTCGAGGATGCAGTCATTTGTAGCATCCGTGCTCTTCATTGCCGTCGTGCCGTATTTTCGCATGAAGTAGAATACGACACGCTCAACGCCGGAACCAGAATCCTCGGATTCACCACCGAACGCATAGACGGAGTTGCTTTCGATGACAGTGTTCTCGCTAGAGTCAGAAAGCAAAGTTTCGTTATTCTTTATGCTTGCCAGTGTCGGAGCATCGTTGTCAATCTTGAAGCTGAATTCCTGGTTCGCAACGTGTCCCGTAGCGTCGGCATCTTTTGCGACTACCGTATATTTGACCTGGCTCTTTTCCTGACTAATCGGGATGAACACTTTTCTTCCCTTCTTCGTAGTTGTAGAGTCCGTGATTTTTGGAAGATCTGTAACATCAACGTTAACCGAAGCCACGAAATATCCGCTTCCGGCTGCCAGTGTTGAAGTTGTCTCGGAAGAGTCCTCTATCAATGTCTGCTTGACTGTAAGCTCAGAAATGCCGGTCTCATCGAGAATGTCGAGAACGAGATACCACTGTCCGCGGAGGAACATATCAGAAACGTAAGACTGACCGGAGCTTGAAGCTACGGCAGCATTTGATGAAACAATGTTCGAAGAAGTGAGCGATGCAGAATACTGGTTCACCGCGCTTGAGATTGTCGGAGCGGCATCGTCGATGTGGATTTCGACGGACTCTGACCATGCGCCGAATTTTCCGTCCGCATTGATACCGCAAGCACGGAGCGCAATGTCGTTCGTTCCAGAATCTTCCGCGCCAGACGGGTTCATGCCGTCATCGCTGTTCAAAGTGATGTTCCATGAAGCAGTTCCGTTTGCCTTGACACCCCACCATGCATCCATTGCAGCCTTTGACGAGAATCCGTAAGTCTTTGCGCCAGCATCATCATTGACAGTCACAGCTGTGCCTTTCAATGCCTCTAATGCCTCGTATGCGCTTACGACTGTGAGTCCGTAGCCGCCGTCATTTTCGCTGTAGGTGTATGAAGTTGTTCCATCAGATTTTGTACCTGTCTTGTTCTGAATATTCACAGCAGTAGAAGCTTTCGTTTTGTCGTCATCGCCAAATTCCGCATCAGAATCAGCAACCTGAACGTAGATTGCGCCGACTGTCGTAGTTCCCGAAGGAATTTCCGCAGAACCTGTCGCGCGGATTGTGCCGCCGAGTGTTACATAATCAGCATCCTTGTCATAATCCTTCGTTGTCGGATAAGTGAATTCGGTCTTCGGCTTATCCCATTCAGGATTGTGTCGGATTGAGAATGATGTATATACAGCACGGTTTCCGAGGTTGTCGGTTGCCATAAAGTAAACAGGCAGATTGTAAATGTCGCTTGTCGTGCAGTCATCATTCGTCGCAAAGTCAGCAGAATCGTAAACTGTGAAATTCGGGTTTCCTGCGTTGAATACGAAGCCATTTGCGTTTGACGAAGCTTCGTCATAATTGCCGTCGAATTTGAATTCCCACACGTTTACGGTAGCTTCATCATAAAGAGAAGTCGTTCCGCCGTTCCATTTGAGACCTTTGTAATATGCAAGCTTTTCAGCAGAATCAGTTTTGCTTCCCGCAGTTGTTCTTTCTGTATCAGTCGGAACAATCCACTGAATGTTGTATGCGCCCGCGCTTCCCGTGTCGGTCGCAGTTCCTTTTATCGTGATGTCGCCAGTGCATTCCTCGTTCGAAGTCGGGCTAGTGACGCTGATAGTCGGTCCCGTGTTGTCCACGCTGAACGTGTACGACTGGTTTCCTGTGAGTCCTGCCTTGTCGTAAGGCGTGACATTGAGCGTGAGCGAGCCAGTCGGAACAGCTGAAATATCGACTGCCGTTGTCGTCCATGTCCAAGATGTGTCGTCGCCTGTAGTTGTCTGATTGAAAGAATTTGAATCAAGCGTGTACGCATCGTCAATCTTGAGGTCGCCGATGTATTTGTCGCCGCTCGTCCATGTTCCGCCAGCTTTGTTTGTGTAGCCGGTCGCAATCTGCTTGAAGTAAGTCGTCGTTCCGTTTGCGACATAAGACAAATCTGCCGTTACGCCTGCGATTCCAGAAGCGTCAGTCACAGTAATCTCGAAGCTGATGTTCTGCTTTTTCGTTCCGCCCACAACGTAGCTTGAAAGAAGCGCATTTCCGCTTGAAGAAGCAGCTTTTCCGTCAGCATCAGTTCCGCTGTCGCTTTCTGATGTAGCTGAAACTTGCGGTGATTTTGAGTCAGATTTGTATGTGAGATTCGTCGCGCCCTCTTCTTTGTCCGAAGTCTTGTACTGGAAATACGGGCGTGCAGTAACGGTCGTATTTTTTGAATTGAGAAGCGATGTGCTGCCTGTGTAAACAACTTTTCCGTTGTTGTCTTCCGCGTAGAAATAAACCTCTTTTGAGCCGTCTTCCGTGTTGGCAGGTGTGAACGTCCATTCGCCTGTAGACTTTGTGAATTTCGTTGTGCCAGTAACGGAAGAAGAATCTATTTTTCCGTCAGAGCCGAGAGTTATCGCAGAAGAAGAAGCTATGAAATTTGCCACGACAGCGTCGCTCGTTGCGTCGTCGTCGGAGATGCTTCCTGAAATCTGCGCGTCAGTTCCGTACTTGAGGAAGTATTCGCCGCTTCCGTTTTTCGTGAGGTTCGTCACTTTTACAATAGGTCTGTCCGTCGCCTGAGAAACTTTCACGAGCTTTGCTTCTGAGTAGCCTTCGTTTCCGGCCTTGTCAACCGCAACAGCCTGAATGTAATAGTATTTCTCGTCTGCAAGTTCTGTCGTGTCAAAACCTGCAACCTTGAATGAGTAGTTGCCCGTGATTGAAAGTCCGCTCAAAGTCTGCCAGCTAGCTGAATTATTTGCAGGTTCAGAATCTTCGCTAGAAGAAACCTGAGCGTAGCGGATTGCAGTTACCGTGTTGCTGACATCGTTTTCGCCATTTTCCGGCAATGTGTTTTCGTCTTCCACAGTTCCCGAAAGCGCGATTGTTCCGTTGATTTCGGTGTCATCGTTTTCCGTAGAAGAATAAGCGTCGCTTATAGAATTGAGCTTCACCCTCGGCAGAACTTTATCGACAGAAATCTGACCTACGCTTACAGTCTGTTGATTTCCCTCGCCCGCCTTGTCAGTTGCGGTCGCATAAACAGGGAAGTTTCCAGATGAAACAGCAGAGAAGAGAGATTTTGGAATTTTTGCAGTCCACTTCTTCTTGTTCGAGTCATTCTCCGTATTGTCATCGCCGTTCGCCGCCACAACGGTAACGTCAGAAACAGCCTTGTCCTCTTCGTTAATCGTAACGCTTACGCTGACAGACTTGATTCCAGAAGCAGCATCCGTAGCCGTTCCTGTGAACGTGATGTAAGCGTCGTCACCCTCGCCCGCTCCGTTCGTAAGTGCAGTTCCGTTCTCGCCCTTAACGGTCGGCGTTTTCGTGTCCACGTTGATTGAGTAGCAGCCGGTGAGCGCAGTTCCGCCCTCCGGCGTGAATGTTACTGTGTCGAGTTTCTTGTTTCCGACATTATCGACAGCCAAAAGAACGAGATAGTTCTTTCCCTCTTCGAATCCTGAGATGTTCGTCTTGAATGTCGATTCGACGCTCACATTTTCAGAAGTGCTTCCGTCACTAGATGTATTTTTTGAGACGGTCTTCGTCTCTGTTGAGCTGAGCGGCGAGAAGTAGCCAGTCTTTTTATCCTCAGGATTGTCGGAGAAGTCTGTTATTTCGCTGGAAGTCGGAACAGTGCCGTTGAAGAGCTTGTAATAAATCAGAGAAGTTCCGCTGCCTGTTTCCTCAAATTTTCCGCGGATTTTTATTGTCGTTGAATTTCCGTAAGTTCCAGATGAGTATTTGCTTCCAACATCGGTGATATTACCGTTTGCGGCATCCCCGATTCGGAAATACAAATCCTTGCCCATTTCGTCAGCCTCGTGCAAACCGTTCGGAGCAGTCGTGTCGGAAACGAGCGCGATTGTCTTTTCCGCAGTGTTGCCTGCTTTGTCCGTAAGAGTGAGTGTCGCGCTCGTGCTGTCGGAAGCGAGGACGACATTCTCGAATTTCCATTCAGAAAGGGAATTCTCGTCCGTAATTGAACCTGCGCTTGTTCCGTTAACAAAAAGCTCAAGTTTTGCAAGTCCCAAATTGTCGGTCGCGATTCCAGAAACAGAGAATGTGTTTCCGCTCGTTGTGTTCACGAAATATTTGTCGTTTCCGCTTTCGTCCGTTCCCGACTTGTAAGCCGTGTAAGATTCCGTTCCTGTGACTTTCGTTCCGGAAAGCGTTGCGCTCTGAATCTTCGGTGCAGTATTGTCGAAAGTGATTGCGAACAAGCTCGTGTCCGTGATGTTTCCGGCTTTGTCTGCCACGCGCATGTACACGTTGCCCGATTTCGAGATTGATGAAGAAGAAAGCGTGAACGTGAAATTCCCGTCTGAATCGACAGTCGCTTTGTTCGTGTCGGTTGCAGTTTCGGAAGTGACTTTGCTGTATGGAAGAATCCAGACTTTGCTGGTGTCGATTCCGCTTCCGCCAGTTTCGTCGGCAACTTTTCCTGCAATGTAGATGTCAGCGGAGCCGTTCGAATAGAAAGAAGACTCGACCGTTGTTGCCGGGTTCGCGCTCGTTCCGACTTTTACGCTGCCCGAAAGCTCCGGGGAAGTCGCATCGATTGTGATTTCGTTTGCGCTCAGTGCAACTGGAGTTCCGCTGAATGAAGCCGCAGACGGAACGCTGCCCGAGCTTGTCTTGTACGCCGATTTGTTTCCGAACGTGTCGGAAGCGACAATCACGATTCCATACGTTCCCGCGTCAACTCCGCTGAATGCAGAAGACCATGAAGTTCCGTTAATTGTGACAGCTCCCTCTTTTACGACAGAAGAACCCGCCGTATTCACAAGATAAACAGAGATGTCGGAGCTTGTTCCTGTAAGGTTCGTGTCGCTGATTGTTCCCGAAAGAAGCGGTGCCGAAGTGTAATATTGATTTGTAGAGCCGAGAGTGACGGCCGGTGCCTTGTTGTCGCACTTTATTGTAACGGTCTGAGTTGTTTCCCGATTGTTCGCATCTTTTGCAGTGAATGTGACATTCTTTGAATCCTCGACTTTTCCGTCTGAATCAGAAGTCCAGGTCACAGTCACAGGATATGTCGTCACGTTGCCGGAAGAAGAGCCAGTTCCGACTGTCACATTTGAATTATCAGAAAGAAGCGAAGAAAGGTTCGTGTCGGTTACTTCAACGTTGAAAGTCTTCGTTCTGTCGTTCGTCGTCGCTGTTCCGTTTGCCGAGACTGCATTTCCGTCAAAGCCCGTCACCGCGATTGCAGGGGCAGTTTTGTCGATTGTGAGAGTTGCAGGTGTCGAATGAATCGTCGTGTTTCCTGCGTTGTCTTTTGCGGCGAGGAACGCGTACACAGTTCCGTCGCTAGTAATGCCGAGCGAAGAAAGAGAAGACGAAATGTCGAACGTCACGTTCCAGCCGCTGTTAGTCTGGTTCATTGCGTTCCATGTAACGTCGCCGTAATTTGTAGGTGCAGTTTCTGATGCCGAAAGGTAATAGCCGAATGTCGCGATTCCGCTTCCGCCAGTTTCGTCTTCGGCATTCGCTTTCAATGTGACGTAGCTTGATTCGTCGAGCTTAACTGTCTGCGCTGTGAAATTCGTCGCGTCGATTGTCGGCGCGTTCGGGTCCATTGAGAATGACACGTTCGTCGAAGATTTCTGATGATATTTGTCTTCAACCGTGATTTTCAAAACGTAGCTTTTGCTTACACTATCAGGCATTGAAGAAAGCGGGAATTCCCATGCAGTTCCGCTCTTTGTTGCAGTCAATGTTGCTGGCTGAGAATCAAGCTCGGTGTAATTCGAATCTACAAACACGGCTGTTATTGAAGAGCCTTTGTCGAAGCTCTTTGTTGAAGGAGAAATCGTTCCAGAAATTGTGTCCGCAGTTGAGAGATACGGATTGATTGTGCCGACGCTCAATGTCGGTGCGCCGGAATCGACTGCAACGTAGAATTCTTTTGACGTGGCAAGACCATACGCTCCAGAAGAATTCAAGCCGGCAACAGAATGATTGACATCGCTTGACTCAACCTGAACTTTGTAGATTCCTTCATCATTAGGCAATGACAAAGACACGCTTTTTGATGTAAAAGATTTGCTCGGCGTTGTTGACTGAGACTCATCAAGTTCGTTTCCATTCAAATCTTTCACAGTGATTTTGTAAGTATCAACTCCGTCGTCATCGCTGAGCGTCACTGAAAGCTTGTTGCTCGTAGTCAAAAACAAATTCGTGTCAACGCCTATTTTGTTCTCGCTGTCAACACTCTCATCCGCATTCGTGAACGTGATAATCGGTCGGTCAGTCTCCTGATAGATAATAAAATCCTTTCCGTCGTTGTATTCATCAGAAGAATACGTTCCGACGTTTCCAACCTTGTCTTTCGCAGTGATGATTACGCGGATTTTGAGAGGAGTGTCAGAATCAGAACCTGGATTCGAATTATGATATCCGCTCGTCACCATCGATGTCATAAAGTTAACGTCGATGGAATTCGAAGAGCCGAGATTTCCGTCGTATGCGGCAGGAATATTCGGATTGTTCTTCGTTGCATTATACAACTGTTCCAGAATCGAATAGCTTGAATCCGAAAGGTCTGCATCCATATCCGCAGAAACTCTGATGTCGTATGTGACTGCGCTCAAGTTCTGCTCGACGATTGAGCCCATGATTCTGATTGTTCCGTTGATGTAAACGTTGTCATCGCTGTGTCCGCTCCACGTTTTCACAACGTCGCTCACGTCCGAGCCTGAGACAGTCGGCGTAATCGTCGTGATTTTTACGACAGGGTCGGTCGTGTCGAGCTGCACCATCGTTGTCATCGTGATGTCGTGGCCGGAAGAAGATTTTCCGTAGACGGAGAGCGTGTATTTTGTCGCGCTTGCAGTAGCGTCGAGGAATCCGTCAATTCCAGACGGGTTGAATTTCCATGCGAAATTCTTTCCTGTCGTGTTCTCGCCGTCGATATAGAACGCGCTTTCGTTCGTGCTTGTCCAAGCTCCGAGCGTCTTATCGAATGTGAGCGTGACTGGATATCCGCTCTCGTTGCCGCATGAGACGCTGCCGTTATACGCTGTGATTGTCGCAGTAAGCTCCGAGACGAAGAGGCTGTCGCTGTTTACAGTGCCGTTTCCGCTGAACACAAGCTCGCTTGCCTTCACGAAGTCGCCGTTGTCAGGGTTCGTGATGTTGATTGTCGGCGCGATTCCGGCTTCGTTTCCGCTGAAACCGTAAATCGTGTTCTGTGAGAATTCAACGTCGTCGGCATCGTAACCGGTGACCGCGAGAATGTAATATTTGTTCAGCACGATTCCGCTTGAAGGCAAAGTTATCGCGATTGATTTCACATCGACGGTGCTTCCGTTGTATGTGTAGTAGTCGTAGACGAGCGTCCAGCCGTCGCTTTCGATTTCAGCAACCTGAGAAGATGTTATCGTCGATTCGCCGTCGGCCTTTGCGTTCTGCTCCGCAGTCTTCACTTTCGATGCGAGCGAGCTGATTTTAGTCGCAACGTCTGACTTTGCAGGATAAGAATCGCAGGTGAGCATCCAGACTTTCATTGTCGACGGGTCAACTTTCACGCCGTCGAGTCCTGAATTTATCGTGACGTTCACGGTGTTTCCGTTCGACGCGCTCTGGTTCGAGTCTTTGTCGTCGAAATTGAACGCGTAGCCAGAAATCGTGTATGTCGGGTTCGCCTCAGGGTTCAGTGAGAAGAAGAGCCTGTTGTCCTCGCTTGCCGCAGTCTCCTTCACTTTCTCGTTCAAAAGTGCAAGGGCTTCATCGTTCGTCGCGTTGCCGTTCAAAATGTTCTTCAAGTCCGCGGCAGAAAGTCCGAGTCCTTTTTTCGCGCTCATAAGAGTTGTGTAAACGTCGTCGTAAAGATAAACGCTGGAAGTCGAATTTCCGAGGGAGTACGATTTCTGCTCCGCTGCCGCGCGCTCGCTTCCGGTCGGGTTCTGGTAAACTTTCGCCGAGTCGGTGAGGGTTACGGACGCGTAATAGTTCTTCGTCCCTGCTTTCGAGTCAGTTCCGTAAACGTCAGAGTATCTGCTGTTCGCCGTCGTTGTCGGGTCTTCGGCGAATTGCGCGATTGTGACGCTCGTTCCGCCTGCGGTCGCAATCTCCTCTTCGCGGAAAAAGTCAATCTGCTCCGAGTCGTAAGTTTCGTGAGAGAGGAGATTTCCGCCCTCGTCGTAAATCGCAACATCCATGAGCGAAATCGTGTGGTCGTCGGCAATCGTTCCGTCAATCGTGAAAAGCGAGCCGTATGCTGAAGCGTCAAGGTTATCCGACTTAACAACGCCCGGATTTGAGATTACGAAGACCGGAGGCGTGTTGTCGATGTCGAATGTGCGCGACGATTCGCCTGAAGAGTGCCCTGCCTCGTCGTATGCGGTCACGCTCACCTGATAAGAGCCGTCCTTGTATTTGAAAAAGCCTGTCACGCTGTCGTATTCGTTCAGCTCGACCTGCCATGTCTTGTTGGAGTTCACAGTCGCGCTGAATGTGCCCAGACTTTTCTTCGTCTCGGTGTTTATCACTTCCACCATGACTTTGGAAACGCCTTTGTCGTCGTCCCAGGTTCCGTACAAGACGAACTTGTCGCGGATTGTCGCTGCAATCGGCGGATAAGATATCTCCAATGTCGGTGCCTCTGTATCGACAGACTCTCCGAGACCGACATTGCAAGCTGCCATCATTGCCGCAGCAAGCAAACCAAGGACAAGACCCAAAACAGCAAACAGCTTTCTCACTTCAAACTCTCCTGATGACTTTTTAAAATCTCCAAAAACTCTAAAATCTCTAATTTTAAATTAGCGACATATTACATTTTCTATCGGCAAAAAAACAATAGAACGATTGAAAACTTAGAAAACTCATAGAAAACAAAATGTAACCTATATCGTAAAGAATCCTTGAAGTTCACTTTATGCAAAAAAATAGATATCCTTTCCGAATCATGTCTGAATCAAAAACAAAGCAGAAATCTATTTTATCGGCGGCATTCTCGCTGTCGTTCTTCACACTTCTTTCGCGAATACTCGGTCTTATTAGGGAACAGACAAAAGCGATTTTCATGGGAACTTCAATTTATGCGGACGCGTTCACAATCGCATTCATGATTCCGAACCTGTTCAGAAGGCTTTTCGCCGAGAATTCGATTTCGGTAGCGTTCATTCCGACTTTCAGGGGGTATCTTGAAGAATCGGAAAAAGACGGGGAAAACGGAATAAAAAGGACGAAGGAATTCGTTTCGGCAACGCTCACTCTCGTCACGTTTTTGACAGCAACTGTAGTCACGCTCGGAATAATTTTCACTCCGTACATAATCCCGTTCTTCTACGACGGCAACAATCCAGACACAATCGCGGAAACGACGATTCTCACCAGAATCATGTTCCCGTATCTTTTCGTGATTTCGGTCGCGGCATTCTTTCAGGGAATCCTGAACGGCGTGAAGATTTTCTCTCCGTCGGGCTTCACTCCTGTTTTGTTCAACTCGATTGTAATCACTGCGACATACGTTCTCTCTCCATACACAGAAAACCCGGCACGCGCAATGGCGTTCGGAGTGATTGCCGGCGGATGCGTGCAGGCACTTTTCCAGCTTCCGTTCGTCATAAAAACAAAATGGTGGTGCGGATTTGCCTCAATAAAAAAAGCGTTCACGAACCCGGGCACGCGGAAAGTTCTCAGGCTCATAGGGCCTACGATTCTCGGAATGGCGTGCTACCAGTTGAACGACGTTGTTTCGACGGCACTTGCGGGCAACGCGGGAACTGGAACGGTTTCGTCTCTCCAATATTCGCTTCGTCTGCAGGAACTGATTCTCGGAATTTTCGCGGTCTCAATCGGCTCGGTGATTCTGCCTGACTTGAGCGCGCTTGCAAAAAAAGAGCAGTGGGCAGACTTCAGCACGATGCTCTCTCAGTCGGTCAAAATAATCGCGCTAATATCGATTCCGACGACGTTCTTTTCGCTCATCACAGGAAAAGAAATAATCTCGCTCGTCTACAAATCAAAAAGCTTCGACGACAATTCGGTGGCACTCACATTGCAGGCGTTCAGATTCCACATCGCGGGACTCTTTTTCATCGCGATGAACAGAATCGTTGCGCCTGCGTTCTACGCACAGGGCGACACGAAATCCCCTACCCTCGCCGGCATAATAGGCTTTGCAGTGAACATCGCGCTCGCGTTCGTCATGGTGAACGTCCTCGACAAAAACATTGCGGGTGCTGGAATTGCGTTTGCGCTTTCCGTTGCAAGCCTTGCGAATTCGCTGATGCTTTTCATTTTCTTGCGGAAGAACAGGAACCTCAACGTAAAATCAATCACGTTCGGAACGGTTCTCTATTCCGTAAAATTGGTTCTGTATTCGCTCGTGGCATCAGTCCCGACATATTTTCTGCGCCCAATCCTCATTGAAAAATTCGCAGGGTACGGAAAGATTGTCTCGTTCGGAATCCCGCTGGCGATATGCGCAGTCTGCTACGGAGCGGTCGGAATTGCGCTGCTCGTAGTCACGAAGGATGAGATTGTCAAATTGGCAATAAAGAAAATCAGGAAATAAATTTTGCAAACAAAGAATCGGCGATTCATTGTTTAAGGAGTTATATGAAAAATTACACTAAAGAAGAGCTTGAGGGGATTTATCTTGACAGGAAGATGAAGCTCGTGGAGTTCATGTCGAACAAGAAGATTGACGCGGCGGTTTTCGAGGATACGGAAGGAAGAAGGAATCCGGCTGTCAGATATTTCACAGGGCATCCGAGCGACGCGCTCTATGTGATTGCGGTCGTTGAGGGAAAGGCGACAGATTTTCTCGTTCCGTGGGATGAGAACCTTGCGAAAGAAAAATCCGTAGGCGTTCAGATTATTCCGTACAACAAATACGACAGAATCAACACTGCCGCGGTCGCGAAAATCCTCAAATCGGTAAAGCTCAAGGGCAACAAAAAAGTCGAGCTTCCGCCAGAGACTCCGTACCCGCTATTCTTGAAATACGTCGATTCTCTTTCATCGGAAGGATGGGACGTTCTCTGCCGCGAAAAATCGACTCACGATTACGTCGTTGAGATGCGTGCGACAAAAGACGAATACGAAATCGAATGCACGAAAGAGGCAGCGAGGGTCGGCGACCACATCATCAGCGAAATCGAGCGCGGAATCAGGGAGAACTGGCTGAAAAAAGAAATGGATGTCGCCCTCCTCATCGAAAGCGAGCTCAGGAAATTCAACTGCGAAAGGACAGGTTTCGACACTCTTGCGGCAGGCCCTGCGCGTTCTTGGGCAATCCACGCTTTCCCTGGCTACACAGACGCACCGTGGCCGGCAGACGGGCTTTCAATCCTCGATTTCGGCGTTGTCTACGAAGGATACACAAGCGACACGACTCTCACGGTCGCAAAGAATCTGAACGAAAAGCAGGCTGAACTTGTGGAGCTTGTGGAGAAAGCAGCGAAAGAAGCTCTTCCGCTTTACAAACCGAACGCAAAAATCCGCGACGCAGGTGCAAAGGCTGACGAAGTTTTCGCAAAAGCAAAGAAAGTCATGCCTCACACTCTCGGTCACGGAATCGGTCTTGAGATACACGAATATCCGAGAGTGAGCCCAAAGCAGGACGAAAAGGCACTTTTCAAGCCTGGAATGATTGTCACTCTTGAGCCGGGACTTTACGACCCGAAACTCGGAGGCGTGAGACTCGAAAACGACGTTCTCATAACGAAGGACGGAAACGAAGTCATCACGCACTCAAAAATCATCAGGATTTAAGATTTAATCTTCTCAAGAAGTTCAAGAATCTCTGAATCGAGGGCATCGCGGAGGTAATCATCCTCAAGGTTCTCGCAGAGATTCCTGAGAGTCTGCATGACGGTGCTTACAAGCGCGATGATGTTCTCGTCGTCGGACGGATCCATTGCGATGTCGGAAGTGATTTCCTCGGTCGGAGTCGGGCGAGCGACAACGCCTGACTCGATGAGCGCGGATATCGTCGCGAACAGACCAGGCTTTCCTGAAAGCTTCGCGATTATGTAGTCGAGCATGAGCCTGTTGTGGCTCGTCATGAACTGCTTTTTCTTTGCAGGCGGAAGGAATTCGAGCATGTCGCGGAGTTTCTTGAACATATCGAGCGAGGTGCTGAATTCTTCCGCAACGTCCTTGTTCGCGATTGCGGCAACGATTGACGGCAAAGTGTCTACTGCCTTCTTGAGCATCATGTCTGCTTCGGAAGGCGCACCCAAATCGCCGAGTTTCTTTATCTCCTCGTCAATTTCCGCGCTCGCCTTCTCCTCAAGCTGCTTCGACATCTCCTCCTGGAAATCCTCTTCCTCAATTACCTCGGAAACTTCTTTCTGCGACTTGCTGTTGTAAAGTTCAGCATCAGGAGTCACGACGAAGTTGTCGATTGTCTCGGAAATCTTCGAATACAAATCATCGCCGATTTTCTCTTTGATTTTGTCCTCGATTTTTTCATCGAAGTTCTCGGAGAATTTCTTTTCGAGGAGATTGTCGATTCTGTTCTTGATTTTTCTGTCAACGCCGTCAAGCTTGTCATCAATCTGGTCGGCGATTTTCTCTTCGATATTGCGTTCCGCCTTCTTGATTTTGTCGGCGGCATTCTGAGCAAAGTCATTCGCGAACTGCGCCGCCCTCCAAGCCTGATTTGCGGTGTAAGCGGCATTGTCAGCTGAATTCGCAACGCGCTGAATCTGCCTCTCAAGCGAAAGATAATCATCGTCCGAAATCGGCTTCGGCTGGTGGCGTGCATCGTACTGACGCGGCTCGCTCTCGTTTTCGCGCGGCGGAACCGGATTCTGATTCGGCATCGGAGCAGGTTTTTCAGTGTTTTCAGGAATGTAGACCGGCTCGGCACGAGGATTTTCCCTAGGAGGATTCACGTTTTCGTCCTCAAATCCGTAATCGTCTTTTGGAGTCGCAGCATCGGCAATTTCAGCAAGATTCATCTCTCGCTCTTCGCTCAAAAGTTTCTGCTCGTCGTCGTCCTCATCAACAGGAACGTCGATGTCTATCAAGTTTTCGTTCGGATTTTTCGAGTCGATTTCAGGGTCGCCGGACATTATCTCGTCGATTGAAACAAGGTCGTCGGTGTCACCGCTCAAATCTTCAGTTCCGAACTGGTTGAAATCGAAATTGTCGTTCTCGCTCGCAGCCTCTGCAAGTGAAGGAACGGAATCAGCAGTCTCCGCCGAAGCGATTTCATCTGAATCGGACGGAACGCTTGCAGACGCAGACGGAGAATATGCACTTGAAGGCTCCCCCTGAGCACTTGTCGGAACTGGCTGCGCACCGTCAGAAGAATATGCAGGAGCTGCGCCAACAGGAGACAAGCCTGACGGAACTGCAGCTGGAGCACCGGACGGATTGGAAGCATAAGGATTCGCATTTGCAGGATGCTCGACATCAGAATCCACATCATGCGGAATGACGGAGTCAACGTTGTCATGCTCCGTGTCGATTAGGTTTTCAAGGGAGCGGTTCGGGTCGTATTCGACAGAGCGGTCAATCTCGGCATCCGCGTCAAAGTCAATCGGAGACTCGGCACCGGCATTCTTGTTCTCGAACTTGCGCCCGTCTTCCATTGAAGGCATCACAGGGTTGTAAAGACCGGCATCCGTCTCGCCGTCATTCGCAAGCGAGATTTCAGTGTCAAATCCGGTATCGTCAATGAAATCCGCATTCATGTCCATGTCGGCATCTGCTATTTCGTCCTCGGAAGAAATATGTTCTTTCTGCTCGATTTGTTCGACTGCTTTTTTCACTGCGGCATTGCAACCGTCAACTTTTCTTGCCTTTCCGAGAATGTTCAGTGCCTCAATATCCTTTCCCTGATTCTCGTAAACCCTTGCGAGCTGCAAAAGCGCGTCGGCATCTTTTGAATTCTCGTGGACGGCGACTTTCAGGTAGTCTTCCGCATTTTTCAAATCTGCAATCTGATAGTAGCGTTTTCCCCAATCCCTGTAGACATCTGTGTAATCGGGCTTCACGCGCTCGATTCTGTCGAAGCACGCCTCGATTTTGTCCTCGTCGCCGTGGACGATGTAATACTGACCGAGAAGATTGACCGTCTCCACGTCGTTCTGGTCGATTTTCCACAAGTGAGAGATTTTTTCGTATGCGGCAGAAAGATAATTCGCCGAAAGGAGAATGTTCGCGGACTGCTTGAGAATCGAAACGTCCTCTGGGCTGATTTCCGTTGCCTTCTGAATCGTCTCGGCAGCTTCCGAATGTTTGCCCTGCTGCTCCTGAGAGAATGCAAGCCCTGTGAGCGCAGGAGAATATTTGTCGTTCTTGGAAAGTGCCTTTTTGAATTCCTGCTCGGCATGGTCGAAAACGCTTTTCCTGTTGTAGACCTTGCCCATCGCAGTGTGCATCTTTACGTCGTCAGGATTGATTTTGAGGGCGCGGGAAACAACATTGTCGGCTTCCTGCACCTGATTGTCCTTCAGAAGCAGGTTCGCGTACCCGTCGATTGCTTCCGTCCAACCCGGCTTCGAGCGGAGCGCACCTTCATAATACGACAAGGCTTTCTTGTTCTCGCCGATTACTTCCATGCTCTTCGCAATGTTGAGCTGCAAAACCGGATGGTTCGGGTCGAGCTTCAGCCCGTGCAGATATGTTGAAATCGCCTTCTCGTGATTGTTCTGCAAAGCGTAAATCGCTCCGAGATGGTTGAATGCAAGAACGTCCCTCGGATTCTGGTCAACGACGCTCTGGAAACACTCGATTGCGGAAGAGTATTTTCCCATCTGCCTGTATGTGAAACCGAGGCTGTACGAAATCTGGATTCCCTTCTCGCCGGTGTCAATCGCACGCTCAAGCGCGAAAATTGAATCCTCGTACCTTTCGAGCCGCCTGTAAATTCCGCCAAGAGCAAGAAGAACATCCACGTTGCCAGGCTGAAGATTGTCGATTTCCTCAAAGCAAGTGAGAGCCATCTCATCCTCTCCGCTTTTCACATAGAGGTTTCCAAGCTGAATCTTAAGCTCCAAATTATCCGGATCTTCGCTTATCAGCGACTTGTAGATTCTCTTTGCAGTCTCGTAATCGTGTGCAATGAGAGAAGTCTTTGCCCGTTTTAATTGCATTTCCTTATCTGACATATCCTGCATCCTGTAAAACTACTCTTATTTTGGTTTTAATTCTATTTTACAGTCAATCTCGCAGAAGGACGAGCAAAAACTTCTTTTGATAGCTCACCGCAAATTCTTGAATCCACTTTCGAGTAAGCGGAAACTGCAAAATAGTAAATCGTTCCGTTTTTCAGTCCGTTCAGCGTCAGAGACGTCTTGTTGCCGGCATTGACCGGAGAAGGTCCCTCGAACGCCGCGACACCAAGATATTCGCCCGGCCTGTTTCCGTAGTAGACGTAATATCCGCCGGCAGAATCATCAACGGAATTGCTCCATGAAAGAGTGACGCATCCGTTTCCAGGCTCCGCAAAAACAGTGAACGGCGGAAGTGGGTCATCCTGCTCGGTGTAATTCAGCACGACTTCCGTGAGCTTCGGAGAATTTGCCCCTCCGCCGTCAGGGAGAAGCTCGCCCCTTAGCTGGAAGTAAAGCCCCTGAACGCCGGTTATCTTGTCGCCCGGCGCAACTTCATGCCACATAGGTGTGTTGTCGTCCCACGCAAAGCAGTCGTCGCCGGCACGAACGTAGAATTTCACGTCTGTCTGCGACGGCACCTTCATCTCCGCCTGAATGCTGTCGAGAACTGCCGAATGCGAAACAGGAATGAATTTCGAAACGAAATATCCGCCGTCAACCTTGAACCTCTCGTTGCCTGTCTTTCCAGGAACGCACGAATCGAACGAAGCCCTTGCCGAGATTCCCCTGTCGATTCTGAAATTGTCGATTTTGCCCGAATACTGCGGACAGATTTCGACTTTTGCGGCGACACCCACGAACGGCTCGCAAACAGCCCCATTCTCGTGACCAGTCTCCGTGATGAATTTTATGCACTCGGTTCTTCCGTCCACACAATATTCAAGCGCACCGGAATCCTGGTCGAACGAAAGAGTGTGGCGGCTCCATTTTTTCGGAACGGTCATCGACTTTCCGCTCAAGATTATCTCATCTTTTTCGTAGCCGGAAAAAATATTGTTGAATTTCCACTCAAGCCTGTTCGAAGAGAACGAAGCCGTTATCATCTGATATTTCGAATAAACCGAAGAATTGAGCGACGACCGCCAGGAAAACACGGTCTCGCCGCTTTCTGCAAGCGAAGGGCAAAGCCAGAATTCGATTTTGAAAGAGCCGACCATGCCGTTCGAGCCGAACAATGAATTTTTGTCGCCCTTGAGGGTCACGCCCTTCTCAACTCCACGGCTGAGAGCTGCGCCACGGCCACGGACAGCATCGTTCGTGTGCGAGAGGTTGCACGAGACGACCTCATAATGCCCGATTGCGTCCCGCACCGAAGCATCGTCGAACGTCAGGAGCAAATCCGTGTCGTCGTTAATCTCCTGCGTGGAAGTGACGAGCTGCAAAGTCTCGTAGCCGAACCGGCCGGAGCCTTTCACCCGCGCGATTCCTTCCATTGACTTCACTTCGTCCCAGCCTTTTTCTCCTCCGAGCACAAGCTTTTTCGGAACGGCTGCGGCAAATGCAGTTACAGAAGCGAAAACTAAAAAAGCCGAACTAATTCTTTTCATCTTTTTTGTTGAAAGAATTTCATGAATAGGTAGAATCTTTTTTAACATTATGAATCAAACAGACAACCCATTTTATGAATCACTTCACGAAACAGCGTTGAAAGCTCCTTGCTCAAGCGGTGTTTATTTGTGGCGGAATAATCAAAAAACCGTCATCTATGTGGGGAAAGCCAAGAATCTGAAAAACAGACTCAGCTCCTATTTTTCCGGCGAAAAAGCACTCAAGACGCAACTGCTGATCTCGAACGCAGTTTCCATCGAATATATCACAACGGCAAATGAATACGAAGCATTTATACTGGAAAACAACCTCATAAAAAAACATTCGCCGAAGTACAACATTCAGCTCAAGGACGGAAAATCGTACCCTGTGCTGAAAATCACGAACGAGGAATTCCCCCGCGTACTGAAAATCCGCCAGGTGAAAAAAGACGGCTCCCAGTTTTTCGGTCCGTATCCTGACGCTACCGCTCTCGACACTTTCATCGAAGCGATTCACAAGATTTATCCGCTCAGGCATTGCAGGACTTTCAAGAAGAAATCCGCACCGTGCATGTACTACCACATCGGACGCTGCAAAGCCCCCTGCTGCGAAAAAATCGACAAGAAGACCTATAGTGAATTTATCGAAGAAATCAAAAGTCTTCTTGAGGGAAAAGGCGACGATTCGATTTCAAAAATGACGGTGATGATGAAAAAAGCCGCGGCGGAACTGAACTTTGAGAAGGCAGCGAGAATCAGGGACGGAATCAAGGCACTGACGATAATGCAGAACCAGAACATCGTGGAGGACTTCAACTCTGGCGACGACAGCGACTACATCGGATTCTTCCGAGAAGGAGAACTCGTGAGCTTCACCGTGCTGAAAATCCGCGAGGGAAAACTTATGGGGCGCGACAATTTCCAGACGATTTCCGTGAGCGAGGACGACGAGCTTTTCGAGGAATTCGCGCTCGGATTCTACACGGAAAAAAATCAGATTCCGCATAAAATTTTCGTGTCGCAGAATGAAGGAAAAAACGAACAAGATTCGGAATCACAAAATTCAGAATCGAACGAGGATTTTCTTTCGAAATTCCTGCATGAAAAATTCAGCGTGAATATCGAAGTGATTTCGGTCGGAAACGGAAATTCAAAAGTCGAGAAAAAGCACACTGCCCTGCTCGAAATGGCGAAGCACAACGCGCACGAGGACATCATCAGGCGTATGCGGGAGCGCGGCGACTTCCCTGCAATGGAAGAACTCAAAAAGCTGCTCGGCCTTCCGAGCTTGCCGCGAAGAATCGAAGGATTCGACATCGCGCACATCGGCGGAAAATTCCCGGTCGCGTCTCTCATCTCGTTTTGGGACGGCAACCCCGACAAGAAAAACTACCGCGAGTACAGGCTCAAAACGACCGACGGCGTAATCGACGACTTCGCATCGATGCGCGAAGTGACTGCACGGCGATACTCACGGCTCGCGAACGAAAAAAGCGAGCTTCCGGATTTGCTTCTGATTGACGGCGGAATCGGGCAAGTGAACGCTGTTGACGGCATCATAAAATCGCTCGGACTTGAAATTCCGATTGCGGGACTTGCAAAGCGCGACGAAGAAATCTGGCGGCCGCACGCAAAAGAGCCGATCTGCCTTCCGAAATGGAGCGACGCATTGCGTCTTTTGCAGCGGGTGCGCGACGAGACGCACAGGTTCGCGACAAGCCGCAACCAGGAACTGCGCACGAAGGAGAACACGGAAAGCGTCTTCAAGGAACTTCCGCACGTCGGGGAGAAGCGCGAGAAGATTCTCCTGAAAACTTTCACGACCCTCGAAAATCTTGCGAACGCGGAGGAATCAGAGATTGCGCAGGCTCTTCACGTCCGCGCAGGAGAGGCAAGCGAAATCCTGTACGCTGCAAAAAATCTCTGGCAGAAGCAGAAGGATTCCGTCGCCCAGAAAAAGGAGCAGCTGGACTCGGAAGCCGGCGCAACTGAAAATGCAGTTGATTACGGAAGCGTGCTCGCGGATTTCGAGGAAGGGAGCGTCATGAAAGTGGCGGACGGGGAAAATGAGGAATGAGGTTTGATGAATGAAAGAGGAAAGCGGAAGTATGGAAAACGAGAAGAAAGAATGGTTCGAGTCGGAGGATTTCTGGACGAATTACGCTCCGATAATGTTCGACGAGCAGAAATGGGCGGAGGCACCGGCGATTGCCGAGAAAGTCATGGAAATCGCGGAGCTGAAAGAAGGCGACACGGTGCTCGACGCGGGGTGCGGGGTCGGGCGCATTTCGGTCGAGCTTGCCGCGCTCGGACTTGACGTGACGGGCGTTGACATAATCCAAAGCGAGCTGGACACCGCAAAGGAATCAGCTAAAGACGAGGGCGTGGAACTCAAGCTCATAAAGGCAGATTTACGGACGTTCAAGACGGAAGAGC
>JAFXSM010000012.1 GCA_017525605.1 Treponema sp.
CAAGCGAAACTTTTCTGCTGACTGAGTTTTCAGAATTTTCAGTTTCGCCAGTTTCATCTGCACTTTCAGCCTCTTCAATCTCTTCAACGTTCTCTGCTTCTGCAACGTCCTCTACAGATTCGACCTCTTCAATTTCTTCTGCGCTTTCTGCTGATTCTACTTCTTCGATTTCATCTGCACTTTCCGCTTCTTCAACTTCCTCTACAGATTCGACTTCTTCGATTTCTTCTACTTCGTCGGCAGTTTCAACTTCTTCAATTTCCTCTACGCTTTCTGCTTCTTCAACTTCTTCAATTTCCTCTACGCTTTCTGCTTCTTCAACTTCTTCGATTTCATCTGCACTTTCTGCTTCTGCAACGTCCTCTACAGATTCGACCTCTTCGATTTCTTCTGCGTCTTCTGCTGATTCTACTTCTTCAATTTCATCTGCAGTTTCAACTTCTTCAACTTCTTCGACGCTTTCCGCTTCTTCAACTTCGTCAGCAGTTTCTGTTTCTGAAATTTCTTCTGCTTCATCTGTGTTTTCTGCCTTTTCAACTTCGTCGGCAGTTTCAATTTGCGCTGTAGATGACGGTTCGTCTGCTTGCGTTTTGTTTTCTTCGGCAGGCGCATTTTCCGCAGGGGCGAGAGTTTTTACGTTTGCGTTTATCGTGAGACTTCCGTTGCCGAGAACTTCCTCAAGGACGCGCCTAAGCTCGTCGGAGTCGATTGCAACTGACTGCTTTCCGTCGGAACGAAGGCCGAGTGCCGTAAAAATGTCGCTCCAGCTGGAATTCAAGAGGCTGTCGATTTGAGAAGAATATTTTTTGCCGCGGCGACCGAGGCTTTTCTTTATTTCCGCGTTGATTTCGTTCTTGCGCGACTCGATATCAAGTCGCCTGCCGTTGCGCTCGTCCATCTGCTCAATCGATTCGGAAATGAACGCGAGCTGGAACTGCTTGATTCGCTTTCGGATTACAACCATGTCGTCATGCCGCAAATTGAAGATGAGGTACACAATCAGGAAAAGCGTCACGAACGTCAGGACGAGCAGCATGAAACGGACAGACTCGGAAAAATACATGATGTCCCTGTCGTAAATCCAGGAGATGACCCCGATATCGCCGCGGAAACTTTTCTTTGAGAAGAGGATTTTCACGTCGTTGTATTTTTCAAAATCAGCACTGTCGGTCTCGGACTCAGGATTTTGAGCGGCATGATTTTCGCTATCGGCCATGTGCGAGTCGATTTCAGGAACGATATACCTGACAGAAAGATTTGATTTTTCGGAAGAAGCATTCTTTTTCGAATCGTCGTTCCATTGTTCGAGAATCAGATTTTTCAGCGAAGTGCGTCCGACATTCGAAAGGCCGAAAACGTATCCGCCAAAACCGTCGGAATCGGTAATCAAAAATCCGTAGCCCGTTATGTCAACCAGATTTTCCTCGAAAAGGAAACGGCTGAAATCGCTAGGGTCGCAGTAAAATGCAATCGTTCCTGCATATTTTTCGGAAGAATCGGTGAACGGCATCGAAAACACGACTCTGTTGCGCTCGTCATCAAGATAAATTCTGTTCAGCTTCGACTTTCCGATTCCGCCGATTCTCGTGTCAGCAACTTTGATATCGGCATACGGAATTTCAGAATCGACTTTTGCAAAAACCAAATCCGAATATTTTTTGTAGGTCGTTGACGAAGATGAAGCCGCCATCACGTCAGACGGAAACGAGCTGTAGAGAATGTTGATTCCTGTGCTGTCGATGATTCTTATTCCGCGAAGTGCCCTCGTGTCCATCATCAGCCCCACGCGGATTTTTTCCCTTTTCTGAACGTCGGAATCCAAAGGTTTCGCATCAAGATACGTCTTGACCGACTCATCCGAAACGAATGAATCGAATCTTTTAAAGAGACTTTCTATATATCTTTCCTGCGCGTCCGAAATCTTGACCAGACGTTCCTCGATACCTTCCACAACCATCGGCTGATAAAATTTCGTCTCTACGAAATTGAACATGCCAACAAACGCGAAGACTGTGAAAACAGCGAACAGAACGACTGAAACCAGAAGACTTACGGCAACTTTTTGTCCTGAAGTCAAAAATCAGCTCCAAATTTTCCGACAGTTTTACTTTTTATTCTCGGAAGAATTCAACTCTCTTTATAGGACTTTGAAATCAAATTCTGAAATTCTGATAAGATGAATTTTCAAAAAGAAAAATCGAGGAAAATGATGATAGATTTGGAAGCTGAAGAAAAAAAGAAAGTGACCGCCCTTCTCATCGGGGATCCGGGAAAGGATTTGTCGGAGCTGAAAGGGCTTGTTGACACGCTCGGGCTTGAGACCGTTCGAAAAGTTTCGCTGACGCGAAGGGAGATGACTCCCGCATATGGAATGGGAAAAGGCAAGGCGGAGGAACTCTGCGCGCTTGCGGAGGAACTTGGCGCGGATGTGATAATATTCGACTTCGAGATTGACCCGAGAAAGCAGCGGAACTGGGAAAAGCTCGCGAACAGACCGGTGTTCGACAGGCAGGAAGTAATCTTGCGGATTTTTGCGCAGAGGGCGCAGACAAAAGAAGCAGTCCTTCAAGTTCAGCTCGCGCGGCTTGAATATTCGCTTCCGAGACTTGCGCACAGCTACGGCGACATGGCACGACAGCGCGGAGGAAATTTCGGCTCGAAAGGTTCGGGAGAAACGCAGCTTGAACTTGACATGCGGGAAATCCGCGAAAAAATAAGGCTCGTCAAAAAAGAGCTTTCGCAGGTCGTGAAAGACAGGCAGACGCAGAGAAAAAAGCGCGAGAGCGTCCCGGTTCCGTCATGTGCGCTCGCAGGATACACGAACGCGGGAAAATCATCGCTTCTGAACGCGCTCACCGGCGCGGACGTTTTTATAGAAGACAAGCTTTTCGCGACGCTCGACCCGACAACGCGAAAACTGCAACTGCAGAACGGCGCGAACATTCTTCTGACGGACACGGTCGGATTCATCTCGAACCTTCCGCACTCGCTCGTCAACGCATTCAAATCAACGCTCGAAGAAGCCGAGCGCGCAAACCTGATTCTTCTTGTGCTTGATTCGAGCGACGAAAAAATCGAATTCCAGTACGAAACGGTCACGAAAGTTCTGGAAGAAATCCACGCAGACAAATCCCCGAGGTTAATCGTCCTGAACAAAATCGACAAACTAAGGAAGCAGAGCGATTACGAAATCACGCTCGCGAAACTCGACTCGCTTTTTCCTGAAAACGTGAAGATAAGCGCGAAAACCCACGAAGGATTCGACATTCTTTCCGAAAAAATCTGCTCCTCGCTCATGGGCATGGAAAAAACATACATTGTTCCGCTCGAAAAAACAAATCTCATTGCGGAGGCAAGGAAAACAGGCATGATAACCGAAGAGAACTGGCTCGACGACGGAATACACGTGACGATGAAGGCTGGCGGATTTGCGGCGAATGCAAGGCTCGAAGCGTTGATGAAAGAATTTGAGACAAACGAATCTGAATCGGAAGGTGAAAAAGATGGGGAGTAAATTCAACAAATTTCTCGGATTCGTGATTTTTCTGATACTCCTTTCGATTATCGCCCTTACGGCAGTCGCGGTCGTGAAGCACCATGCAGTCCCAGGCGAAGGACTTGAGAAAAAATACGACCGCCCTGTCGATGCGTCCAAAGGAAAATTCGGAAAGGACGTGCAGTACAACCTCATCGGCAAAATGTGGATTCAGCTCAAAACCGAAAAAGACAAACCGAATGCGACTCTCATCGTTTCCCCGTGGCTTGAGTACAAGGAAGACAGAACTTTTTACGAGGAAATGGACAGGAAGCACGGCGAGATAAAATCGATAATCACAAAATTCTTCGCGTCCATGACAATGGAAGAAATCCAGACGAAAAACGAAGATTTACTGAAAAGGGAGCTTATCGGAAGAATCAACGAAATTCTCGTCATGGGAAAAATCGACAGGATTCTTTTCAACGATTTGCAGTTTCTTGTCGAATAATCAAGAATTCCCAAAACCAAAACATAAAAAAAACGGCAGCAAGAAAATGCAGGTTTCACATTTCCTTTGCTGCCGCCTTATGCGCCTATCGCGCAGTGCTAATCAAAACGAATTTAACTTTTTCGTCAAAAGATTTATCAGTACCAGAGAAGCTCCGGATTCACAAGCGCATTGTTTTTGTAAACAGAGAAATGCAGGTGCGGACCAGTGCTCAGACCTGTGCTTCCGACGCGTCCGATTCTCGTGTTCTGGTCAACTCTCTGGCCGGTCACGCAGAGAATCGCGCTCAAGTGCCCGTAAAGCGTCTTGTAACCGGAATGATGATGGACGATGACGTAGTTTCCGTAAGTCGGGCTGTATCCTGTCGAAGTGACAGTTCCAGAAACAGCGGCATATACGGAAGTTCCTGTCGGGCAAGCCATGTCAACGCCAGTGTGGTGAGAGCGTCCGCCAGAGAACGGGCTGTTTCTCCAGCCGTAATGAGACGAAATCCTGAATGCAGATTTTATAGGCTTCTTGAACAAGTCGCCGTTGATTTCCTGCCTTTCCGCCCAGTCCATCGCGGCATTCGTTACGAACAAAGTAGTTCCGACAGGCAACGAGGCATTCATCGCAATGTTGTTTGCGGAAGCAACGCCCGAAGCGTCAACCTCGTATTTTTCCGCGATTTTTGAAATTGTCTCGTCTGATTTTTTCGTTGTGTAAAGGATTCCCGACATTGTAGGGATTTTCAAGTACTGACCAATCTGAAGCCCACGCGCATTCTTGATGTGGTTAAAGCTAAGGATTGAATCAGTTGAAATACCGAATTTCTCGGCAATCTGACCGGCGATATCGCCTTTTTTGATTCTGTATGTGAAGTAAAAAACGTTTGAATTCGAAGCAGAAAATGAACTTGCCGAAGAATCCGATTTATTGTTGAAAGCAGCATTTTTTCCGAGCGCGGATTCAGCAGAAGTCTCTATAAGCTCACCGTCGGAATTATCAGCATCCGCCTGAAAAACAGGATCGACACCCCTAGAACTATTCGTATCGTAACCACCCTGACCATCTTCTTTTCCAGGAAGATTTACGATGACAACAGTGCCGATGATTGCTGCGGCACAAACACAAGCTGTCAAAGAAGTGCATTTGACGGCCGTTTTCAGCGAAATTCTTTCGATAAGCTTCATTTTGTTTCAGACATCCTTATTTCTTTTTTATTCCAATCAGATATGTCTCAAAAGATTCGGATCTGCACGCCACCGGTTTGAAGCCTTTCGCGGTGGTGAAAATCTCACGCATCATTTTGAGAAGCGCCTGCTGGTCTCCGTTCTGGAAAATCTTGACTGCAAAATTTCCTCCGGTTTTCAGCATTGACTGCGCGTACCAAATAGCCATTTTCACCAGCCCCTGTGAACGAGCGGTGTCAACGACTCTGTTTCCGGTTGTAAGCGGCGCGGCGTCACATACTACCAGGTCGAAAGGTCCTTCATTACGGATTTTGTCGACGATTGATTTTTCGTTCAAATCGCCCTGAATAAAAACCAAGTTCTCCGCCCTGACATCCTTCGCAAGAGGATTCAAGTCGCAGGAGACGACTTTCCCAAGATTCTGCTTTTCAGCATCCTCCGATTCGCCGAGAGACTTGAGCGTTCTCAAAAGAAAAGTCGTCCAACTTCCAGGAGCCGCTCCCAAATCAAGAACGGAATAACCTTTTTTGATCATTCCGAATTTCTCGTCAATTTCCTTGAGTTTGTAAACGCTTCTGGCTGGATAACCTTCAGAAAAGGCTTTTCTCGACCAAAAATCAGGCTTTTCGTAACTATTTCCCATATTGATAATTTCGGTACAAGTTGATTGGATTTTTAGTCTTAGTAAATCAAATTTTCTTCGTTTTGTATAGTAAAATTTCAAAATTGCAAAGCCGACAATCTTAGATAAGACCTCGGAGGAATTTATGAAAAAATCAATGTTCGCTGTCACAGGAATACTATTCACAATAGTACTATCTTTACAATCCGCATTCGCGCAGGAAAACGGAAAGAAAGTCCTTCAATTCAAATACAAAAAGGGCGACAGGTTCTCCCTCGTATCAAAAGTCGAGGAAGATGTAAGGGCAAACGGGAAACCACTGCCTCACATGACAATATTGAACAGAGTTTCAATGGAAACAACGAACGTTGACGACAAAGGACGCGGATTTTTTGAGGCGACTTTCAGAACGACGGAAAGCTTCTCGGAATTCGGATTCGCGCAGTCGGTTGACTGGGAAAATTTTGAAAGCGAAAGCAAATACTGGAGAGACAAGACCGGAAAATTCGACATCTCAAGCGAATATTTAATGCCGATTGTCCGCGACATGCCGGTTTTCCCGGAAACGCCGGTTTCAGTCGGAGACACATGGCAGGCAGACGGATACGAAGCCGAGGATTTCAGAAGATTCAATGTGCAGGAACCTGTGAAAGTTCCGTTCACCGCAAACTACAAATACGAGCGCGACGAAACTTTCACAGACGAAAACGGAAATTCAAAAGAGCTGCAAATCATAAAGGCTCAGTACAAGCTCATGCACATCTCGGAAATCGACGAATTCAGCACGGTTCTCGCTGACCCGCCAGTTTCCACAATGGGAATTTCGAGCAGGACAATTTACTGGGACAACGAACGCGGTCAGATTCAGAAATACATAGAGGATTTCAGAATCACATTGGAGACAGCAAAGGGAAATATCTTTGTGTTTTCGGGAAGAACGACGGCGGAAGTCACGAATTTCGAGCAGACGGCAACGGAAGACAACGTGAAAATCGTCCAGACGAAAGTGAACGAGCTTGGACTTGAAGACATCTCGGTAGCGAAAACTGACAAGGGACTGCAGATTTCTATCGAAAACATCCAGTTCGAGCCTGATTCGGCGGTGCTCCGCTACTCCGAGCAGAAAAAACTCCGCGAGCTTTCGAAAATCCTCAAGTCGTACCAGAACGACATTCTCGTCACAGGCCACACCGCCCGCGTGGATGACAACGAGGAAGAATGCCAGACGCTCAGCGAGGAAAGGGCGAATTCCGTCGCGAACTTCCTGATGAAAATCCGCGTGAGAAACAGGGAGCACATTTACACAGAAGGATTCGGCTCGAAGCGGCCAATCGGAGACAACGCAACGGAAGAAGGCAGAAAGAAAAATAGGCGCGTCGAAATCACAATTTTGGACAAATAAGCGCATTTTTGCTAGAATGAGAAAACTATGGACACAGAAACAATCGAATTCAAACCAAATCAGAGGGTCGTATACCCAAGCCAGGGCGTCGGCGTAATAACAGAAATCGTTGACAAGAAATATCTTGGAAGCGGCGAATTGTCAGGCAAAATCGTAAAGCACTACAAAATATACCTTGAAGTTTCGGACATGCTCGTTACGGTTCCGGTCACAAGCACAGAAAAGCTCGGAATCCGCGCAATCGTTTCGGCGGAGGCTGCGCAGAACGCGCTCGACTCGCTCTCAATCGACAACGGTCCTGTAACTTCCGACTGGAAACTCAGATTCCAGCAGAACATGGAGCTTATGAAGAAAGGCAGCGTTGACGACATCGCCAATATCGTCAGATGCCTCTATCAGAGGTCGAAAGTAAAGGAGCTTCCGATTCAGGAGAGAAAACTCTACGACAACGCAAAGAAACTCCTCATCGATGAGATCTCGTTCGCGCTCGGAAAAGATCCGGCGGACATCGAAGCGATGATTCACGCAAAGCTTGAGCCGCTCGGAGCATCGGTTGCAAAGAAGACTATCCAGAACAACTTCGATGACGAGGACGACGACGAGGACTTCGCATCTGACAACGACTCAAATGATTCTGGCGACGGAGACGATGATTCGGACGATTCTGATGATTCGGATGACGGCTCAGACTCTGGCGACGATGATGACGAAGACGAAGAAGACGATGACTAATCGGCAGATTGAACTCGCGCTCGTGATTGTTGCCGCGGGTTCATCTTCAAGATTCAATGCGGGAGAGAAAAACTGCGTAAAAAAAGAGTATCTTCCGCTTGAAACAGAAAATTCAGAATGCGGCACAGTCCTTTCTGCGGCAACAAAAGCTTTTCTTGAGACAAAGAAATTTGCGGCAGTCGCAATCACCTACCCTTTTTCGAAAAATCCGGACGAACTGAAAGAAAACGAAGAACAGTCGAGAAACGCGCTTTTCGCCGACAGTTTTTTCGCCACTGCATTCAGCGATGGAACGACAAAACTTCTCTTCGTTCCGGGCGGAGAAACACGGCAAAAATCCGTGAAAAACGCGCTTGAGGCAGTTTCAGCCGAGATGAAAAATCCATCTTCGGCAAAAATTGTTTTCATACATGACGGCGCACGGCCATTCATAAAATCTTCGACAATAGAAGAGACTCTGGCGGCGGCATTGGAATCAGGCGCGTCAGTTCCCGGATTGCAGCCGACTGACACCCAGAAAGAAATCGACGAGAACGGATTCATCAGAAAACATCTGGTGAGGGCGACGCTCAGCGCGGTGCAGACTCCGCAAGTGTTCCACCTAAACGAGATACTTGAAGGACACAGGCGCGCGGAAGAAAGCAATGCGGAATGCACCGACGACACGGAAATCTGGGACAAATTCGTAGTTCCGTTTGCCGGCGAAAAATTCAAGACCGTGAGAATCGTCAAAGGCGACAGCGGAAACATAAAAATCACATACAAATCGGATTTGAAAACACAGAAGGAAAAAACGATGGTTCGAGTTGGAATCGGCTACGACAAGCACATTCTTGTGGACAGCGCAGAAACCGGGCGAAAGCTCTATCTTGGCGGAGTCGAGATTCCGTCCGACAAAGGCGAGGACGGACACTCTGACGGCGACGTTCTCCTCCACGCAATCACGGACGCGCTGCTCGGAGCAAGCGCACTCGGCGACATCGGCTCATACTTTCCGCCGAGCGACCCGAAATGGAAAGGCGCGGATTCAAAGCTCCTTCTGAAAAAATGCTGGGACGACGTGAAAGCCGCAGGCTGGAAAATCGGAAACATCGACTGCGTAATCGCGCTTGAAAAACCGAAATTTCTTCCGCACAGGGACGAAGTACGCGCATCAATCGCACGAACACTCGGCTGCAGCGATGAATGCGTTTTCGTGAAAGCAAAAACCGGCGAAAAAACCGGCGACGTTGGAACACGAAAAGTCGTTGAAGTCTGGTGCACCTGCCTTTTGGAAAAATAAAATCGGACGAAAAACACGAAAAAGTTTGTCATGCTGAATTTATCTCAGCATCAATTTGCATTACGGATTCCGAAACGAGTTCGGAATGACGAAAAGAGACCTGTTCGAGTTTACAATTTCGAACAGGTCTCTTTTTTGCGCCTTACAAATCTTCGTCGTCGAGTCCCATCTCAAGGACGATTTCGATTTCGGTCACGCTGCGCTTGACGGTGCGCGCAATGTCGTCAAGGCTCCAGCCTTGTCGCTTTAGCTTGATGATATTGCGCCTGTCGGCAGGAGAAAGCTCTGTGGACTCAGGGAATTCAGACGGCTGCTGCAACGGAGCGTCCATATCGGCTTCGATTCCGTTGTATTTTGCAAGCATGTGGATTCTCTCATCGACCTCACGCGCCATATTCTCCAACCTCGTTTCCTGTCTTCCGAGACCTTCGCGGGTGCTCTGGAGTTTGACAGCCTTATCCTCAGCGTCTTTCAGGATATTCTTGATTTCGCTGACCTTGCCGAGAGCGTCAGTGATGCTGTCCTTGTTCTCGGTAAGGAATGCGACCTGCTCCTCGATTTCCGAAAGCTGCGCAGGAAGAGCATCTGCCTTGTCGGAAACAGCCTTCACTTTTTCCTCGACTTCTTTCAATCCGTCGAACGTCTTGTCAACTTCCTGCGAGACAGATTCAATCATGTCCGATTTTTTCTGCAGGCGGTCGTATTTTTCCGACATTTCGTTCAGAGAATCCTGGAAACCGCGCACTTCGAGCTGCATACTCTGCAAATCGTCGCTCGTAGAGTGAAGCTCGCTGATTTTGTCGTCCATTGAGACGCTCAAATTGACAAGCTTCTCGAATTTCAGGTTCAGCGTGTCGATTCTAGCTTTCTCCGAGTCGAACCTGCGGATTTTGCTGTCCACGTCGTCGTTGATTTTCTCGATGTTCCTGAAATGCTCCTCAAGAGAATTCATCTTGCTGTGGTACATATCGACTTTGATGATGTCCTTCTTCAAGTCAGTCATCTGCTCGTCGAGCTGCTTCTGCAACGTCTCAGCCTTCTGGTAAACTTCGAGCTTCTTCTGGAAACTGTCAACTTCCGAATTGATAGAGTCCATCCTTGAGCGCAAGTCGATTGCATCCTGCTGCATCTGCGCGACAACTTTTCGGTTCTTCGCGGAATTTTCCTCGTAGAACGTCCTGATTTCTTCTTTTATCTGCGCAATCTTGTCGTTGGCTTCCCTGTCAGATGACGAAAGCCTAGACTCAAGCGCGGAAACGAGCTCGTCATAAGAACGCTTCTGCTCGGAAAGCACTTTGTCGGTGTTTTTCTCGTAATCGGAAATGGTCGTCGAAATCTGCTTCTTGAGATTTTCGATACCTTTCTGAATGTCGAGCTGCTGCTTGTCGGCATCCCCCTTGATTTTGTCCATGTTGAATTTGAAATTCGTCTGCATATCGGAAAGTTTCTGGTTCACAGAAGATTCCATGTTGCTTATCTGCGTGTCGTAAATCGATTTAGTCTGCTCGAACTGATTTCTGATTTTTTCACGCCAGTTTTCAAATTCGGTCTTGGTCGAATTCATCGAAGTGAGTCCGTCCGCAAGCCTGCTTGTCGTCTCTTTCTCGAACGAGGCGATTTTTTCCTCGGTCTCCTGGAGCGACGAGTCGAGTGCAAGTTTGACTTTCGAACCGTAAGACTCAAGAGTCTCCCGAACCTCAGAATCTGATTTCTGCGACGCTTTCTGAACAGCGACAGAGATTTCCGCAATCTTCGAGTTCAGCTCGCCCTGAGCTTTTGCGATGAGCTTGTCGAATTTGTCGTTGTTCTCGCCGGTCCTTTGCTGGAGAAGATTGATTCGCTTCTGGAGCTCGTCGTTGTATTTCGATTCGAGCAGCCGCCTGTTCGATTCTGATTCGGATGCAAGAGAAGAAAGTTTGAGTTCAGTCTCGGACTTAATCTTCTTGCTTTCGTTGTCGAAAGAACGAGAAAGTTCCGCGAGTTTTCCGCTGAAGAATTCTTTCCAGACAGCCAAATCCTTGTCGATTTCGTCGCTCTTCGAATCAAGCTCGGAAGAAATCTTCGACTCCATGCTGCGCTGGTTCTTCGCGTAGTTGTCAGTGAATTCGATGATTTTTCCGTCGAATTCGTCCTTCCATTTTGCAAGCGTAGCAGAAAGCGTCTCGGATTTTTCGCGTATGTCGTCATTCACGTTCTTGTCGAGAGAATCATACTCGCCCTTGTATTTCTCGATGAATTCAGAAAGTTTCGCATCGAATTCGCTGCTCCACTTTGCGATTTTTTCCGTCGCGCTGCCTTCTTCGTCAGAAATTGCCTTGTCGAGCTTTGAAGAAAGAACTTTGTGCATGTCGTCGTACTTCTTCGAGAAGTCCTGAATTTTCTCATCGAACGTGTCTTTCCAGCCTGAAATCTCCTTTTCGAGAAGAGCAGTCTTTTCGTTGATGCTTTCGGCGTATGAATTTTCGATTATCTCCTGAGAAGCACTGAACGTCGTCGTGAATTTCTCAAGTTTCTCGTTGAAATCTTTCTGCCAGTTCTTCATCGATTCCGCCATAGTCTCGCTTCTCTGATTCAAGTCGTCCGTAAATGACTTTTCAAAGTCGCGGAGATGATTTGAAAGCCTGTCGGAAGACGCATCCTCTACAAGTTCCAAATCGTGCCTGAGGTTGTCGAGCTTGATTTCGATATTCTCGGACTGCTTCTCAATCTCGTCCTTGAAATCGGCATTGCGCTTGCTCTGAGATGAAGCAAACTCGGCGAATTCGTCGAGCACCTGCTTCTGCGTGCTCTGCATTGCCTCGCGCAATGTTTCGCCTAGCTCGTCAACGTCGTCGCCGGTCTTCTCAAGGTTCTTGAACCTGTACTCAAGATTCTGCCTGTAGTTTTCAAGCTGGGCATCGAGTTTTTCAAGGAGGTCAGTCTGCTTTTCATCGTAAGAATCAGAAAGTGTCCTCATCATCTGAGAAATCTGCTCGTTTATCGTAGCCATCTTTTCGTCGCTATCGCTCTTGAACCTGTCAAGTTCGTCAGCCGCGCTGATGATTTTCTCCCTGATTTCGGAAGCAGTCTCGTCCGCCTTAATCGCAGACTCGGAATACTCCTCCCCGATTTTCTCGATTCTCTCATTGACAGCGGCATCCATAGATTCGATTCTCTCGCTGATTTCACCAGAAACCGCATCCGCCGTCTCCTTGACGTTCCTGATTTTGTCATCGATTTCGGAAACGACATTCTGCAAATTGTTCTGAAGCTCATCGACAGTCGAATCGATGCTGATTCTGAGTTTCGCCGCAACGGATTCAGCACCGCTCGTCGCGCTTTCCATGTCGCGCTGGAGCGTTCCTGTCGTCTCGTCGAACTGGCGTTTGAGTGTCGCAAGTCTTTCGTCAACGCTGCCTTCGAATGCGGTAATCCTGCTGTCGAGGTCGTTCTGCATTGCAAAAATGCGCGCCGTGATTTCGTTCTTCTTATCCTCGGCAAGTGTCTCGGAATCAGAAATTGCGGAATCAAGCGTCTGCGTGATGATTCTGACAGTTTCCGAAAGTCCGTTCTGGGCTTCGTTGATTCTGTCGGACAATTCATCCTGAACTTTCTGAATCCTGTCGCTGAACACTGAACGGAGGCTTTCCGCGATTGCTGTCGTGTCAACAGTCTTCGCGTTGATTTCATCGGTGATTTCGTCGAATTTATCATCAACTTTGTTCTGCAAAACTGAAATTTTGTCGTTCGAGTCGTAATCGATATTTTTGATTCTGTCGGACAAATCGTTTTCGATTCTGCTGATTCTCGCGTCGTATTCATTTCTCGCGTTCTCGATTGCGCCCTGAGCTTCGGAAATCGCGTTCTCCAAATCGCTCTGGAGAAGTGCCGCTTTTCCGCCGAGTTCGTTCTCGATTTTCGCGATGTTCTCGCTGATTGTCCTCTGCACTTCGTCAACTTTACGCTCAAATTCGTTCTGGGCGGTTGCCGCGTTCTCGTTCGCAGTCGAAAGTGACGCAGAAAGACCATTTTCCACTTCGCCGATTCTCTTCGAAAGTTCTCCATGCACGTTCTCGATTCGCTCCCCGAGCCCGCTCTGGATCTCGCTGATTCTCGCGTCGAATCCTGACTGCATAGCATCGAGTTTTTCGTTCGTTTCGCTGCCGAACGTCGAGATTCTTCC
>JAFXSM010000013.1 GCA_017525605.1 Treponema sp.
AGCCGCATTTCGGGCACTTTACAACATCTTCGCGCGATACAATTGTCTCGCCGGATTCGCAGGACCATGCAGGGATTCTGTGTCCCCACCAAATCTGGCGGGAAACGCACCAGTCGCGGATATTTTCCATCCAGTGAGTGTATGTGTTCTCCCACTTTTTCGGGTAGAACACGATTTCGCCGTCACGCCAAGCCTTGAGTGCTTTTTCGGCAAGCGGCTTCATTTTCACGAACCACTGATATGACAAATATGGCTCGACGACTGTCTTGCATCGGTAACAGTGGCCGACAGAGTGAGTCATTTTTTCTTCAGCCTTGAAATTTCCTGCCTCGGTCAAATCCTCGATGATGAGCTTTCGCGCTTCCTCGCATTTCAGGCCGCGATATTTTTCAAGAACGTTTTCGTTCAATGTGCCGTTCGGGTTCAGAAGATTGATGACTTCAAGATTGTGTCTCTTTCCGACTTCCCAGTCGTTAGGGTCGTGGGCAGGAGTGATTTTTACCATACCTGTTCCGAATTCCATATCGACATATTCATCAGCGATAATCGGAATTTCTTTGTTGATGAGCGGAAGGACGACCTTCTTTCCGACGATGCTCGTGTACCTTTCGTCTTTCGGATTCACGGCGACGGCAGTATCACCGAAGAATGTCTCAGGTCGTGTCGTAGCGACTTCAATCTGACCTGAGCCGTCCGCGAATTTGTAGAAGATGTGGTACATTGCGCCCTGAGTGTCAACGTGGTCAACTTCGTCATCCGCAAGGGCAGTGCCGCAGCGAGGGCACCAGTTCACAAGACGCTGACCTTTGTACATGAGACCGCGCTCATAAAGAGTGACGAAAACGTCGCGGACAGCCTTTGAAAGTCCCTCATCATAAGTGAATCTTTCGCGGGACCAATCGACAGAGTTTCCGAGTTTCTTCTGCTGCTTTACGATTGTGTCGTGATGCTCGTGCGTGACTTCCCAGGTACGCTCGATAAATTTTTCGCGTCCGAGGTCGTTGCGTGATTTTCCTTCTTTTTTGAGTGCGCGCTCGACTACGTTCTGCGTCGCGATTCCTGCGTGGTCAGTTCCAGGAACCCAGAGAGTGTTGTCGCCCTTCATCCTGTGGTAGCGGACGACGACATCCTGCAAAGTATTGTTCAAGCCGTGTCCCATGTGAAGAACGCCTGTTACGTTCGGCGGCGGGATTACGACAGTGTAATTGATGTTTGTCGATTTTTTCTTATCGTGAACTGGACTTTCATTGTCAGAGTAAGGTCGGAAATACCCCTTCTCAACCCATTCCGCATAGATTCTGTCTTCAAAATCCTTAGGGTTGTAAGTTTTCTCAAGTTCGATAGCTTTCATTTAAGGCCCTCAAAATTCTATTTATGATAAAAAGTTACAGAAAACTATATGTTTTTTAGAGGCTTTTTTCAATTCAACGAAAGAATATTGAACGCCGAAAACTCGCATTTCCGCCTTTCGAACAAGCTTTTCAGCTTTTATTTTTGTGCTGCATGAATTTCTCGAACACCCTGAATTTCAGTTTTTTCGTCTTTGTGGCGACGGCATTCGCCTCGGTGTTCGTTCCGATGTATTCTTTGATGTCGGATTCAGTTCCCGCGACGAGAAGATGCTGTCCTGCAATCAGCGCAAAATCAGGGGAACGCACAAGAGAAAGCTCGCCGCCCTCGAACGGACGATACGCGATTACGTTCAGCTTGTATTTTTTTCGGAATTCCGCGGAAAGAAGAGTTTTGCCGGAATCCTCGTTCTTGACCTTGACCTCCGCCATGAGAAAGAGCGACGAGACCTGAAGGAAGTCAAAGAGCGATGAGGAAGTGAGCATCTGGGTCACGCGCTGTGCGGCATCCAAATCAGGAAGAATCACCTGTGTTGCGCCGACGAGCTTTAAAATTTCGGCGTTCGCATCCCCCTGCGACTTCACGATTATGTTCTCGATTCCCATGTCGTGAAGGTAATGCGTGACGAGAATGGCAGGCTCGACATTATCGTGCCCCATATCGACAATCGCATGTGAAGTGTCGTTCGGAATTATTCTTTTGAGAACATCCTCGTTGATTACGTCCAAGATTCCGCAGTCCTTCACTTTGTCGCGGTACTGCTCGATTTTCTGCCTGTTCCTGTCCGCGATGAAGATTTCCGTGTTGTTCAAATCATACAGCTCGTCGATAATCCTGCATGCAAAATTCCCAAGACCGATTATAGAAATTGTTCCCATTTTCTTCTCCGTATTTTTTCCGTTTTAACTGATTTTCAGCCGACAAGAATCTGCTCGCGCGGATAATCCACGAAACGCTTTATCTTCTGCGACTTTGCCGAAATGTTTATCGTCAATGTTATCAGTCCCGTCCTTCCGCCGTACATGGCGATTATCAGAATTATCTTGCTGACGGGATTCAGAACCGAAGTGATTCCGCGCGTGAGACCTGCCGTTCCGATTGCGCTTATCGACTCGAACGTGATGTCGCTTGCGCTGATTGTGCCGCTCATAAGAGAATCATGCTCGCTCAAAAGAAGCGAGAAAATGACGACGCCGATAAAAAGAATCGCCTTGAAGAACACGGCTGCGGCTTTATCGGTGTCGGAATAGTCGATGTCGCGGTGGAAAATCGAAAGGTAGCGCAAATCCGAGCTTGGCCTGAACGCATGGCAGATGACGAGGAAAACTGTCGTCGTCTTGATTCCGCCTGCCATCGAGCCCGGGTTTCCGCCAATCGCCATTAAAACTTCCGAAAGAAAAGTTCCGCCCGGCGTGAAATCGCCCTCGCTGACAAGCTCGAACCCTGCAGTCCTGCACGTCATGCTCTGAAAAAACGCGTTGATGATTTTCGACGGAATGTCCAAATCCTTGAACGCATAATTCCATTCAAGCAGAAGATAAATCGCGCTCGGAATAAAAAGAAGAAAAAGCGTCATGACGAACACGATTTTCGAATGCAATGAGATTTCGTGTCGCTTCCCCACCCCGAAAAGAATCCGCCTGACTCTCGTCGTGCACCAGTAAATCACGTCCTGCATCACTGTGAACCCAAGCCCGCCGAACATTACGAGAAAAATTATGACGGAATTGAACGGAATATTCGAATTGAGATGATGCAAGCTGTCAGCCCACGGAGCAAAACCTGCGTTGCAGAATGCGGAGACCGACAGGAAAAATCCGTAAAAAAGAAAATTCTCCTCGCCGTTCTTGTTCAGTATCACGGAAAGAAAAATTCCGCCCACAAACTGAATCAGAAGGCTGTAAATGACAATCTGGCGGACGATATGGACGTGGTCGCTCTCGACATCGGAAACGAAAAAATCCCTGACGACCTGCCTGCTGACAAGCGAGAGCCGTCTTGCAGGAAGCGCGATGTAAATCGAGAAGAATGCGATAAGGCCAAGCCCGCCAAGCTCGATTATGAGCATCAAAAACGAAAGCCCCGCAATGTTGAACTGTTCTATGTCAATCGGGCAAAGCCCTGTCACGCAGAGGGCGGACACGGTCGTAAAAAGAGTGTCGATGTAATTGCACGGTGAAAAATCCTTGTAAAATATCGGAAGCTGAAGAAAAGCCGAGCCTACAAACGCGATTGCGACAAAGTAGATGAAAATATTTATCGAACCTATCGAAAACCGCTTTCGGAAATTCAATCCGATGTCGAATACTTTTCTTACGTCCTTGTTCATTTTTTTCCTATGCTATTCGTGTTATTTGCGCTGTTTGTCATTGTCCGCTTTGGACAGCTCAATGAATTTTTTGAATGCGCTCCCGTCTTTTTTGAGTTCCTTTGACCCGCGAGTTATCTTGCAAAGCGAAATGTGGAATTTCTTGGCGATTTCCCTCTGCGTCGTTCCTGTGTCGATTTCCTTTACGAGAAGCCATCTGGTCGCAAGGTCCACGAGCTCGGAAGGAGTCATCAGACAGGCAAAGAAATCTGAGATAACGGAAGAATCTGTTGTTCTGGAAAGAAGCCCGAACATTTCCGAAAGAGCCGCTTTCTGTTCCGACGAGAAAACGTCAGCCGCATCAGCAGAATTCTCTTCGTTTGAAGTTTCCGTCAAATTATCCGTTTTGTTCGCAGTTTTATTCGTTTTGTTTTCGTTTCTATTCACAGAAACATCTTAACATCAAAACCGAATTTGAAAAAGAACGGATTGAAAATCACACGTTCCAGCAGCGGACTTTGTGATTTTTGCCGGTTTCTTTCCAGTCAGGAAGAGTCGTCCTGCATTTCTCATTTGCTTTCGGGCATCTGTGGGCGAACGGGCAACCTCCGACAGACTCAAGCACAGTTTTCACCTCGATTACCTTGGATTCGGGATGCCCCTCGCTGCCCTCAAAAAGCAGTTTCGTGTACGGATGAAGCGCGCATTTGTACAAATCAGAAGCGGGTGCCTCCTCCACAAGAACGCCCGAATACATCACTCCGATTGTGTCGCAGAAATAGCACGACACGCGAAGGTCATGCGCGATGAACAAAAACGAAAGGCCGCGTTTCTCTTTCAAATCGAGCAGAAGATTCAGAATCTGCCCCTGAATGGAAACGTCGAGCGCGGAAACAATCTCGTCGCAGATAAGAACGTCGGGTTTCATGATTAAGCCGCGCGCAATAGAAATTCTCTGACGCTGACCGCCAGAGAATTCACTCGGACGACGCTCAAGGTCGCTCGTGTCCAGCCCAACTTCCACAAGGAGAGCCGCAGCTTCCTCCATCGCAATCTTTTTTCCCGGAAATACCGACGAATATTTATACGCTTCGCACAGAATCGAGCCGACCGTCATTCTCGGGTTCAGCGAGCGTGACGGGTCCTGAAAAATATATTTGACTTTCTCGCGCACGGATTTCTGCTTGCCACTAGCATTTCCGTCAAAGAGAACCGTGCCGGAATCTGGCTCGTACATCCCCACAAGAAGCCTTGCCGTCGTCGTCTTGCCGCAGCCTGATTCGCCGACAAGACCGTAAGTCATGCCCCTCTCAATTCCGAAAGAAACATCGTTCACGGCATATACGCGCTTGTCGTTTTTCGCGAAAAATCCCGCATCGAGAGAAAAAGTCTTCTTCAAATTCCTTGCTTCAAGAATGTAGCCCATATTCTGCAAAAATCCGTATCGGTAATAAAAATCAAATCATAACAGGATTGTCGATTGACATCGTCTTGTAGACATTCTGAAAGAAGCGGAGCATACGCGCGAAAAGCTCCGGTGTCGTGAGCCGCTCCTCGTAATTCTTGAAAGTCTCCTCTTCCCAGCACTCAATCGTGTTCAGAGTGCGAAGGAGAATGCATCTTCCGCTAGGAATGAAATCCTCTCCCCAGTAGACGTAGTTGTCCAAAGCCGGGTTGTAATTGTTCTCGCTGTCGTATCCGTTGTTGTAGCTTCCGTGGTTGTTGATGAACGCAAGCTCGGTTCCGTCTGTAAAACGCAATGCCTTGTAGATTTCCACAATGTCGTTCGCAGATTTTCCGGTGCTCTTTTCGCAGATGCTTTTTTCGCTGTAGTTGAAGTACATATTCAAATCCCCCTTAAAAATTATCCTTCAATTATAAATTAGGTTTGCCGAATTTCCACATCAAATTTTCAGGACTCCGCAACGTGGCATTTAGAAGACGGAACGCGGCATGAGTCTTTCGCATATTGGCAGCGTGGCGCGAACGGGCATCCCGGCTCCGGATTCGCGGGGTCGGTTACGCGGCCGGGAATCGAAACAAGGCGTTCGTTTTTGTAATGCGTGCCGAATCTTGGAGTAGATGCGAGCAATGCAAGCGTGTACGGATGCTTCGGAGAATTCTCATTCTGCGTTTTCCGATTGCGAACGGCAGATGATGGAATCTTTTCCATAATCAAGCCGCCGTACATGACGATTATGTTGTCGCACAAAGACGCAACGAGGTTTATGTTGTGGCTGATGAAGATTATCGAAAGATTCCTGCTCCCGTTCAGTTTTTTGAGCAAATCGACAATCTGAGCCTGAATCGTCACGTCAAGAGCGGTCGTAGGCTCGTCCGCAATCAGAAGCTCGCAGTCCTGCGCAAGTGAAAGCGCGATGCCGATTCTCTGCAACTGCCCGCCCGAAAACTGGTGCGGAAAGTTCCGAAGCCTTTTTTCGGGGTCAGGAAGCCCCACTTCATTAAGAAGCCCGACAGCCTTTCTGTCAGATTCTTCCTTTGATATCGACGGATTTGAATTCCTGAACGTCTCAAAGAAAACAGAGCCGATATTCTGCAGCGGGTCAAAACTCCTGCCCGGCTCCTGAAAAATCATTCCGATTTTTTTTCCGCGGTATTCACGGAGAGATTCTTCCGGCAGCGACGAGATTTTCACGCCGCCAAAGAAAATGTCGCCCTCGACAACCGCGTTTGCGCCGTGAAGACCTGGAATCGCCGTCGTCGTGACGGTTTTTCCGGAGCCAGATTCGCCTACGATGCCCAAAATCTCGCCTTTTTTCATGTCGAACGAGACACCGCGCACCGAATGGACGACGATTTTCTCGTTTCCGCGGAAGATTTTGAAGCTCACACGGAGATTGCGAACCGAAAGCAGGAATTCTTCTTTTGAAACAACTGAACCAGCTGAACTGGCATTTTCTGAAACAGAATTTGCATCCGAATTTTGAGATTCAGATTTGTCAGAAACCGAATTTTCCTTTCCGAGCGATGATTCCTCATTTTCAGCTTTGCGTTTCGAATCTTTTTTTGAAAATCCGCATGAAAAAAACGAAAAGAAATCTTTCCATGTGAAAATCCGGGTGTGATACGGGTCGTAAAAATCGCGGAGCGCGTCGCCGAGGAAATTGAACGCAAGAGTCACAATCAGAAGAAGATAGACGGGAACGAGAAGCCACGGGAAATTTTTCAGGTTGCTCAATGTCGAGATGTCGCGGTTGATGAGAGAGCCCCACGAAACTGCGGGATCCGCGATTCCAAGCCCGAGATAGCTCAGAGTCGTCTCCGACATTATGAAGCCCGGGACGGCAAGCGTCGTAGAGACAATCAGGAGGCTCGTTATCTGCGGAATTATGTGCCTGAAAATGATTACGATGCTCGGAACGCCCTCAAGTGCCGCATCCTCAACGAATTCCTCGCGCTTTATCGCATGAACCATTCCGCGCAAAGTCCTAGCAGTTCCGGGCCAGCCGACCAGAGACAGAATCACGGTGATTATCATGTAGCTCTGACCGGAATCCATCTGCGAATTCAAAAGCGAGCGGAGGAACAAAATCAGATAAAGGCTCGGGATGAGCATGAAGAATTCCGAGAAGCGCATGATTGACCAGTCGGGAAGTCCGCCGTAGTAGCCCGCGATTCCGCCGAAGATTATCGCAAGGACAAGCGAAATCGCGCTCGCGACAAATCCGATTGTGAGCGAAATCCGGCTTCCGTAGACGATTCTCGAAAACAAGTCGCGGCCGAGATTGTCGGAGCCGAAAACAAACACGGGATACGAAGAAGTGCCGAACAGATGGCGGCGGCATTTGAAGCCGAACAGAGAATATTCTTCGCCCTCGACAAAAAAACTGATTTTCTTTTGAAGCCCCTTCACCTTTGCATATTTCCACGTCACAGGATTCAGCACCCTGTATTCGCGAGCGACAAGCCCTTCCGAAGAAATCTCAACATTCGACGGATGAAAGGATTCCGACTCGAACGAAGTCGTGGCTGAGTACGGAGCGATAAAAGGAGCGAAAATCATCACAAGATACAGAACCGCAAGAACGAGCATCGAAACAGACGCAAGCGGGCGTGACTTCAAATACCGAAAGACCTTCTTCATGTGCAACCTTATTGAAAATCAATTTTTACGATTTCGTAAGCCCGAAGCTGCTAAGCGGAATCGCCTTCGAATAAGAAAGCGGATAGCTTGTCGAGCCTAAATCCGGGAACGAAATTCCGCTGTCGAGCGAGAATGTCGGGTTCGTCCCGCTCTTGTTGATAATCTGGACAATGAATTTGCTGAATTTGAGAGTGTTGAGAGTCGCAGTCACAGGAACAGTTCCGCTTGACGAAGTGATTGCAGCCGAATTTGCCGTGTCGAGCGAAATGACAGAATTGTCGCCGGTCTTTATGGCACACGACTTCACAAGATAGCTCCATGCAGAGCTTCCAGAATTCGACACGCCGAGATTGAAATTCAACTTCATGTTCAAATTCACGTTGTCGAACACGCTTGAGTCAACTGATTTTCCGGCGACGAGATTCGCCGCGACTTTCGCAGCCTGCGTAGCAGACATTCCGCTGTTCTTGAACGCAGAGACGATTTCCGATGTGGTCGGAAGAACGAGTTTCGGACTCGAAAGGGTGAAGCTCGGCTTGACGACAGGAGCGTTCACTGTCTTGTTGAACGGAAGGCTCAATGTTTTGTTCGTCAGCGAAGTCACCCTGCTCAAATCAAGACCGACAGTTCCCTTCACATTGAACGGAAGCGAAGTCTTGCTCGCCGAATATGACTTTGCGAAATTGATGAGCGAGTCATAAGGAACTTTGAAATTGAACGTGTTCGATTTCGTCCCCTTTGCGGCAAGCGAAACACCCTCGTTCGCGGTGAGGCTCGTGAACGCGTTGCCGTTGCAGGTGATGTCGGCAGCGACTTTGGAAATCGAGACGGAAACGTTGTACGGGTTCGTCACGGAATAATTGCACTTGAAAGTAACGCCCTCCGTGTCGAGCGAATTGATTGCGATATCCTTGAAGCTCAATGTCGGCTTGGACACGCTTGTAGAACCGCCGAGCAACTTTGTGAAATCGTTGAGCGAACACGAAACGACACTTCCGATTACAAGCGCGGAAGAAACAATGGCAAACGCTGCCGATTTGATTTTTTTCATTTGAAACTCCTATTTTTTGTTAGAACTATTTTTTACCGTAGCGGATTCGAGGGTCAACGACGGCAAGAAGAATATCCGAGATGACCATTCCGACAAGAACGAGAACCGCGATGAACATTGAATTCGCAAGGACGAGATTCACATCCTGCTGCAGAACAGCCTCGTACATGAGCCGCCCGATTCCCGGATACGCAAAGATGATTTCCAGGACGAGCGAACCGGAGAAAAGCCCCGCAAGAAGATTCGCGCTTCCTGTTATGTATGGGTTCAGCGTGTTTCGGAAAGCGTGGTTCAAGTAGACGCGCCTTTCGGATATTCCGCGAGCCCTGAGCGCAGTTATGTACGGCATCCCCATCTGGTCGAGCATCGTGGAGCGAATCATTCGCATCGTCGAGCCGAAACCGCCGAGGAACGAAGCGAACAGCGGAAGGAAGACGTGGTACAAAAACGAGAACGAGAATTTCGCGGGATTCTCGGAAAACGGAAAATCAGGATAGCCCGTGACAGGAAAAAGATTCGTCGCACCCGCAAAAAGCTGAAGGAGAATCAGAAGAAGGATTCCCGGAAACGCATGGAAGAAAAGCGCGAAGAACGTCGCAGCCACATCGATTTTCGTTCCGACCTTGCTCGAAAAATACACGCCGAGAACGAACGAGAAAAGCGTTATGAAAACAAGCGAAATCAGATTCAGAACGAGCGAATTCACGATTCTGCTTTTTATGAGGAACGAAACTGGAGCGCGCGAAATCAAGCTCACGCCAAGGTCATGCTCGACGAGGACACGCTTGAGCCATCTGAAATACTGCACGGTGAACGGCTGGTCGAGCCCAAGCTCAGCCCTTGTCGCCGCAATCTGCTCCTCCGAAAACGAATTGTCCTTTCCGGAGTCCCCGCCCGGCCCATTCGAGACCTGGCTCATCAGCTGCTGGCTCACCATCTGGTCCACGATGTCGCCGGGCGCAAGTGCCATGAGCGCGAACAATGCCCAGCCGAGAAAAAAGAGCACGGCGACCATCGTCACAAGGCGGGACGAAACGAACGAGGCGAGCGGAAAACGCAATTTGAACGACCGACACGGAGAAGCAACCGTGGCAAAAAGCTTTCTGAAAAACTTCATGGAAAACCTCAAAACATTGCATTCATGTTCTGAAACAAGTTCAGAATGACAACTCTATTCGCCGAGCGGTGCGCAGACGATTTTTTCGATTGTGGCAGGAAGAGATTGCATTTCTTCCTTTGAAAGATTCGCTGTCTCAATCGGGTCGTGTACAATCATCTTGACGTGCGCAGACCTTACGTCATTATGCTCCTCGTAAATCCGCCAAGTTCCGTCAATCGTGACAGGAACAATCGGAGCCTTCGACTTGAACGCGAGCTTGAAGCTTCCAGGCTTGAATTCAATGTGCGGCCTGCCTTTCGATCGAGTTCCCTCCGGGAAAATCATCTGGGAATATCCCTTCGAAACATTTGCGGCGGCAGTGTTTATCGCCTCAAGCGAAGCCCTCATGCTTTTCCTGTCGATGAAAGTGCACTGCAAAAGCTTCATCCACGACGAGAGAAGCGGGATTTTCGCAAGCTCGATTTTTGCGACGAACGCCATCGGTTTCCCTGAGAACCCGTACAGAAGCGGAATGTCCATCAATCCCTGATGATTCGCCACGAACACGACAGCCTTGTCGGACGGAAGCTTCTCAAGCCCCTCGACCTCAACTTCCGATTTCGTGATTTCAAAGACATACCTTGCCCAGACGGGAACAATCGAATTCACGATTTCGTCCCTCTCTTTTATTTTTCCTTCCGCATCGAGTTTTTTCGCCTTGCGGAGAAGACCGTTCTTCCCAATCATGAACGCGGAAAGTTTTATCATTGCAACGAGTGTCCTAAACATCAGAATTTGCCCCCATTTTTTAATTTTTTATTTTAAGTTTTCAGTTTCAGTTTCTATCATTTTATATTTTTATCGAAGATATTCAGAAAAAAATCATTCGCACAAGTAGAGGCGGTCTGTGCTAGCCCCGTACATATTGTCGAAATACATATTGTCCATGCTCCACCTGTTCTGCAGAGCGAAGAACGAGCGCGAGCGGATAAGGTAAATCACAGGGCACTCTTCAAGAAGAATCTCCTGATATTCTTTCCAGAGCGGAAAAGCCTTGTCGTGCTCGACTATGCAGCTTGCCTCGTTGTAGAGGTAGTCCACCCTCGCCTCCCAATCCGTCGCGGGCTTTTCCTGGAGCGGGTTCCACAAATGCAGGTTGCCCGACGACACCCACACGTTGCTTCCCTGCGTCGGAAATGTGTTGCTGCCCGAAAAGCCGATCAGAAGGCTCTGCCAGTCATAGCTTTTCGTCAGCTGCTCCACCACGCGCTGAAAATCCGTCTGCCTGACGTTCAGCGTGATTCCGACTTTCTTGAGCGAATCGGAAATTATCTGCGCGATGTCGCCGTAAGTCGAGACGGAAGAAATGACCGTCAAATCGAATTCGACTTTGTTTCCGTCAGAATCGTAGAGGAATCCGCCCTCGCCCTTTTTGAATCCGGCTTTCGAAAGAAGCTCCTCCGCCATATCCGGGTTGTATTTGTATTTCAGCTCGACAGAAGAATCAAAGTACGCATTGCTTTCAGGGAAAAACGAATATTTCGGCTGACCAAGCCCCCTGTACGACTGGCTGATGATTCGCTCCCTGTTCAGAAGGCAGCTCATCGCCTGCCTGAATTCTTTTTTGCAGAACCATTTGTAATACGGCATGCCGCTGTTTTTCGGATTCTGGTTGAACGACCAGAACGGAGCCGCCTGGCTTCCGTCAGAATTGAAGACCGTGTAGCCTGTTTTCTTTCCGAGCTTGTTCCCGTAAAAGTCGAAAGTGTTGTCCGACTTGGAAACGATATCATCGACCTGCTCAGGAGACGGGCTGTAAGACTCAAGTTCGCCCTTCGTAAAAAGAAGAAGCTTCGTGTTCTCGTCGCTTAGAATCTTCACGACCTCTTTTTCAGGATAAGCGACAGAAACGCCGGCAGAATCTTTCTCCCAGTAATCGGCATTTCGCTCGTAAACGATTCGCTGCCCCGGAGTGTATTCGGTTATGAAATACCGCCCCATGCTCGGAAGAGTTTTCGGGTCAACCGAAACCGAATTGAGATTCTTCACGCCGTCAGCTCCGCCCTCGTCCTTCGCTTTTTTGTACATGAACATCGGGCCGAAAGTCATGTTCGTGGCAAGAAGAGGCTCTGCGATTATGCGCGGAAAATGGAACACGAACGTCCTGTCATTGATTTTTTCGATTGTGACCTCGCCGGTACTGCCGTCCTTCATCTCCATGAACATTGAGTTGTACGCTGAGGACTCCATTTCCTTGTCGCCACAGATTTCGTCGTACCAGAAAACAACGTCGTCGCTGGTGACCTTCACTTTCTTGTCAGAACCGAAGAAGCTCCAGTAAAGGTCGTCGCGCAGAGTGTAAAAAACATCGAGCTTGTCCTTTTCCTCGTCCGTCACAATCGAAAATGACGCGACACGCGGATACCATTTTTTCGAGTTGTAGTCGTAATCGACAAGCCAGTCGAGAAGCGGCATGAGAACGGAAGTTGTTGCAGAGTCACGCTCCGCAATCAGAAGGTTGAAGCTTTTCGGGTCGCCGCTGATTGTGGTGTTCCACACGCCGCCGACACGCCCCGCAAGATACGGCTCGCCCTTGTACGGACGCGAGACAGTCCTCTCGACAAGCGAATTCTGGTGCTGCTTCTTGTACTCCTCGATTTCCTCCAAGGTCATCTCCGGGGAACGCGAGCACGAAGAGAGAGCGGCAAACGCAATTCCGAAAAGATTGAGAAAACTGAAAACACGAAATGCGCGTCTTTTAAATTTTCCGTTTAGTCCTGTGATTTTTGTCATTTTCGATTCCGCATTTTAAAATGATTTCCGCATCGAATCCTGAACGACATTTATCTTCGACACAACCGTGTATTCAGGAATTTCAAGCGAAAGGATGCTCAGGATTCTTTCGACGGAAGCCGAATAGCTTGTGACGCCCGTAAGGACGACATTCTTTCCGTCAACTTCCGCACGCAGATTGTCAACTTCCACGCTGTATGTGAATATGAGCATATTGACGATGTTCTGCGAAAGCGCGAGCACGTCCATCTGGTTCTGCCCGATTTTCTCTTTTTCGGGTGTGACCTGAGTTTTCACATATTCAGCAATCGAATTCACGGCAGAATCGATGTCAGATTTTCCGGTGTTTATAGTCAGATCATAAAGGAAGAAATCCATGAGTTTCGCGCCGAAATAGCTGCTGTGGAAGCCAAGCTGATGCCAGTCCGCCTTTCTTACAACGCGCATCGCTTCCTTTTCGCTCGTCTCGTAGAGCTTTGCGACACGCTCCGCACGGCTCTTCCTCTCCTCAAGGATTCTGACAGATACGCAGTTTTCGATGTCTTTCAGAATCAAAAACGAGCCGCGACCCACGACAACGCAATTCCCAGACGAAGCTTCCGCAATCATCGCAGTCCGAAGATAATACAGATATTCATCCTTGTATTTTGAGAACGAAGCAAAGAATCCCGGCTTGAGCCCGTCGAATTTCTTCATCATATCCTCAGGGCATCCGAGCATCATGATTTTTTTCCTGAGTGCCTTCCTGTCAACGAGCTTGTACCCGAGTTTTTTCGCCAACGCCTCGCAAATGTCATCGCCTTTCGAGCCGAACTGCCTTGAAACTGTGATAATCGCCATTCTTCCCCCATAAAAAAATCTTTACCGCACATATTTTAGCACACTCGGGGCAAAAAAAAAGGGACTGCAAAAGCAGCCCGATTCACGTTTTTGTATCAATTTTACGCAACTTGTCCAAGCCAGCCGTAATGCTGCACTGACATATCCACGAAATGATTCAGAAGCAAATTGATTTTTGACTCGAAAGCGTCCTTGTCAAAACTCAGAGGCAAATCTGCATCAAGCGAAGAAATAATCGCATCTTTTACAGTTGTGGAAGCCTGTCTGTCTTTATACCAGTCTACAACAAAAAGATTCTGTTTTTCTTCTGTGAGTTTTTTATAGAGATTTTTTGAGGCAAGCTTAACTTTCTGTTCTTCGTCTTTTGTGAGCTTTCGTCCTTTTATAAGCAAATGCTGCAAGAAAAAAGGCAAGGGTGATTTTGGAAAACGGAGATTTCATGGGCAAGTCCTATTCGCTGAAACTGATGGAAATTATTTTGTGGCAGACTCCATACACATATCCTGATTCTGGAGCGGCCACGATGTCCACCAAAAAACGGTAGTCGCCCAGAGCCGCGGCTGACGCGTAGAAATCAAAGTCTGCGCTCTTTTTTCCCGCATAGTCGCCGCTTGATATGACAACCGTCCTGTTCACTGCGGATGATTGGGAGTCTTTTGGGGAATCCTTTGCGGAAAGATTTTTTTTCATCGTTTACCCCTGTTCCTCCGTAAAATCGAAGCAAAGGCTTTTTTCGCACAAGTCCACGCAGATTTTGTCCGGGCGAAAGGCTTTTCCCGTCACTTTTACTTCGCATGGGGCTGCGAAATCCGATTTCAAGTAGAGCGTCTTCTGCAGTACAGGAGAAGAGTAGAAATCCTTCCTGTATCCTGAGAATGACACCGTGTACTCGGTGAGGTTTTCTGAGGAGTCGGGACTTCCGAAAATCGGAACCGGCTTTGAAACAAGAAACGAGTTCTCGTTGAGGATTTGAACGTTCGCCTTTATTTTGAAAACATATTGTTCGTAGCTGGAGAAGTCGGTGTTGAGTGTCAGTGTAATGGGAATGGTGTCGCCTTTGCGGGGTTTTGTGCTTTCATCGGAAAGCTGGATGAAAACTCCGTCGAATTCGCCAAAAATTTCAGGTTCAAAAGTTGCGTGCGCAAGCCTTCCGCTTTTCACCTCGCGCAGAAAACGCGTTTTCTTAAGAATTCGCGCAGTTCCCTGCCGGTCGGGTCTGATTGCGGATTGGCTTGCCGCCAATGCGTTATCGGGAAATCGCTTCCGAAACGGATTCGTTCTGAGAAGCCCCCGCCGCGCAATGCGGAGACCGTCGCGCTGTCCGCCATCGCCGTGTCCGCAAACACATTCGGGTAAGTTTTTATCATATAGAGCGTGTCGAAAAGCGGTCGGCAGTGCGCCATCTGTACAAGGGAAGCGGGGTGCGCCTTTATGAGCGGCTCGAAGAGTATCGACGGATAATCCTCGTCGCAGTGGATGAGAATCATTTTGTCGTGCTTTTCCGCGTACGAAAAGTTTTCTTCTGCAAGAGAGCGGATTCTCTCGTCGCCCAAATTCCATTTCTGCGCCCGCGGGTGAATCTTGAAGCCGTCGTATGCGATTTCGCCCATCGCCTGCTCTGTGGAAATGCCGGAAAAACGCACGTCAGGCACGACCCAATAGAGCGCGTGCGCTTTGATTCCGATTTCCGCCGCGGCCGAAAGAGCGTCTCGCACTTCACCGCGGACACCTTCATACAAATCTTTTGGTGGACAATAAAGACAGCTTGTGGTGCTGGAAAAATACACCTCGTCCACACCGGAAGCCTTTAGCGCGGAAAAAACGCGGTCTGCAAAGTAATATGCTTTGTCAAACTGCCCGATGTGGACGTGGTAGTCTGTCATTTTGAAACAGCCTTGAGTTTCTCGTTGCGCCAGTCCAAGACAATCTGCTTGTTCTTTGCCGCGACCGCGCAGAAATGGCGGTTGATTTCAAGCGGATTTCCTGTCGGAGACTCGTTGGCGTTTCGTACCATGCACGGAGCGCAGAAAGCCGCCTTGTCGCATTTGCAGCATTCGCCTCCGCCCAAATCTTTCATCTTCAAGCCGCGGAGCCATTTGATTTTCTCGCTGTTGTCCCAAATCTCCTGAAGCGGCGTTTCGTTCAAGTTGCCCAAGACCATTTCCTGCCAGCCCGCACACGGATACACATTGCCGTTCGCCACCATGCAGCACGACGAAATGCCCACGCCGCACAGTCTGCGCTCCGGGTTGAACTGATTTTCATTGCAACGCTGGACGAAATCGGGCGCGAGAATAGCCTTTTGATAGTCAACATCGTCAGCCATAATGTCAGAAATGACTTTTCCAGCCTCTTCCACAGTCAAGCGGTTCGCGAGATTCGAGGTCTCGTGGTTGTACATCGCCATCATGATGTAGTCGGTCTGCGCGCGGATTTTATGCTCGTGGCACCAGCGAAGAACATCGCCGTAATCGTCTTTGTTGCCTTTCATAGTCGGGCAAGAAACGTGGAGCGGCAAATCGTTCTCAATGAGCTTCAAAATGTTATCGCGCGTCTTGTAGAAGCTGCCCTTGAGCTGGGTGATTGCATCGTGGTGTTCCGGCACCATCGAATAGAGCGAAGTCTGCACGCTCGACACGTTGCCTTCTTTCATAATCTCGATGATTTCGTCGTCGAGAAGCGTGAGGTTGGAGAGAATGTTCACATAAAAGTCGTAGTTTTTCGCCGCGCGGAGATACTCCTTGAACTTGGGGTGCGTCATGCACTCGCCGCCAGAAAGCGTGACGGAAAGAACGCCCATTTTGGAAAGCTGTTCGAGCGCGGAATAATACATCTCGTCGGTGATGTCGTAGAGCTTGAACTTGTGCGGAATGTAGCAGTGGACGCACCGTTCGTTGCACTTCGATGTCAGCTCAATCTGGAAACTCGTCAAATGCGGCTTTCCAGCAAAGTGCTTTTCAAGGAATTCTTGCGTTGAAGAATCTGCTCTCTGAATCGTCGGCGTGAAGTCCTCGCGGATTGTCTTAGGCTGCACGGCGCTGTAAGTGAATCCGATGTCAGCCTCGTTCAGCTCTTCTTCTGTTTCGCCCTTGACCACAAAGCCGTCAGATACGAGCGTGTCGAAGAATTCCGCCGCGTCTTTTTTGATTGTCTCGCGCGGAACATTGTCATCGGCGAACGATGGCGCGATTTTGTCCACAAGCTCGTCGAGCGTCTGCGGGTTTCGGCTCAACGCGCACAAGAAGACCGTGCCGCTTTCGTTCGTGCAGCGGTCGTTGAAAAGCCCTGTCGATGTGATGTAGCCCACTCCGTCATAATTGCGGATATAAGTATCTTTTTTCTGTCTGTAAAGCATTCTGTACCTCGTTAAAATTGCGGTCATTGAGCGAAGTCGAAATGACCGTTTTTGTGTTTTTCATGGTGGTTTCGACTACGCTCAACCTCCTTTTGTGTCTATGTTTTTTCGACTCCTTGTTCTATACTGTGCGTATCACACACAAGTAGGTGTTTATGGCAACGTCAAGTATTACTCATAGCTTCACTATTTCAACTTCAAAAGGCGTGGAACAGTTTCTTTCCGCTGTAGAATCAGCGGAAAAAGACATTTCTGCAAAAAAAAACTGAAACTGTTGGAGTTTTGCTTTCTTCCCCTGTCGAAATCCTAAAACTTATGAGTAAGAGGGGCGGAAATGGACGATAAGTATAGCATCGTTAATATCCGCTCGTACTTGGATTCCGAAAGTCCATCGTTTCTGGGGGAAGCAAAATTACAGTCGCTTCTCTCAGAGTTTTCTTCACCGCAGAACGCTGATGTAGAACATTTCCTGCACTCTAATGCAATTAATTTCACCCAAAAAAGTCAGTATTGCAGGAAGTGACTTGCTCGCACTTGCACAGCAAATCATTGAAACTTTGCGTTTCGCTGCAGGTGGTGTTCTTGAATTTCTTGAATGTGAAGACAATCCGTTCCTATTAGACTTCTACACAAAAAACGGGTTTAAGCCATTCAATACTCGAAGAACTGCGACCAACAATGGAACATAGCACCTTCTGCACCAGCTTTTGAAGTTCATCTAACCGATAACATATCTATGTTTCTCCTGCCGCTCCGTCCTGGCGAAAAAAAATCCGAATCAAACAAACTGAAAGCCTTTTGTAATTGCGGTTTGAACGTTGCTCATTCAACTCAGCTTCAACCAAATCCAAAGTTTCATCTAATTCTCTTTCTGCTTCAAACAATCTCCTTTCTGCAACACGAACTTTCATTTCTGCCTCTTCGATTGCTTGAAGTTGTTTGTCATAGATATTCGTAATTTTCATTCTTCTAACTCCTAATAATTTTAATTAGTTGGTTAAAGTACATAAGGGGATAATTCCGTATTATTATAAAGGAGCAGATGATGACACAATTAAATGAAACTTACGGATTCACAACAGAGGAGAATACAAAAGTTCTTTACTTGGTTTTCAAGGAAAACTCAACAATGTCTCTTAAAGAGGGTATTCAGAGGATAAAATCAGGTGAATTTGATTTCTTCAACTTACAGGCGGACTTGGAAGATGAGAAAGCTGTTAAAGATCTTTTAATTTAGGTACTTCGTGGTTTTCCAAAATCTTCTCGTTCTAATACTTCAATTTCAGTTAAACAATCTTTATTAAATATTCCAGAAGAAGCCGAGTTCTCGTAATTACCACGAATTCCAAAGTCCATAAGGTACGGACATCTTTCAGTACATTCAAAATTAAAGAATCCATAATAGCCTAGAGACATCAAAACTTGAATTATTTTTTGACGAAGTTTTTCACCTAGCAAAACCCAATCTTTATCTCTTAGGATTGTTTCTATTTTTGACCATTTTGAAAAGTTTTGTGCAAAGTATCCTATATTATATGTGAGGTGAAGTATTATGGATAAATTAACAGAGCAATATTTTAGAGCTGCAATTTCAGAAATAAAAGAAAAACTTGAAGGAAGACACCTGCTTCAAGAAATGGCAAGAATTGCCACTGTTGGAAATTATGAAATATGTGTTTACAGTGGCGAAGGTCCAACTCCTCATTTTCATTTTAAGAATGCAAAGACAGGTCAAGAAGGTTGCTTAAAAATATTAGAAAACGATTATTTCAAACATGGAAAATACCAAGCAGAGTTAAACTCAAAAGAAAGAAAAAAAATCTTTAATTTCTTAAAAGAAAATACAAAAAACAAAATTTATGCGGAGGGAACAACGAATTTTCAGATAATATGTAACGAATGGAACATAAACAATGATTCTAATCCAGTTCCTTTAGATTCAAAACTGCCAGATTACACTGTATTGAAAAAGAAAGGCACTGGACACTAATCAAAGTACGTTAAGGGATAATTCCGAAACAAAATACAAAAGTTACAGGTATTATAGTTATTGCAAGTGGAGAAGAAATTAGAGATGTTCAATTTTTGATTGAAAAATACAAATTGCAAGACGCAACTTCAACAGCTCCTACTGCAATGCTAAATGAGTATCTAAAAGCATTTGATGATGATGGCTGGCTTATTTCGACAACTGATAAAGAAGGCTATAAGGACATTCAATCAGGTAATGTTAAAGCTTGAAGTCCCAATTTTTCAGCAAGTCTTTTACCTTCATTTATAAGCTCTTCATCATCTTCAGGAACGTAAACACAACTTTTCGGGAATTTTGCCAATGCTTCAACAAGCTCTTCTTCGATGAAGAAGTTTAGTAATATGCCATCTTCTTTTTTTGTTTCACCGTCATTACGAAACACCCAAATGTGACCTTTATTATTAAGCTTTTCGATTGTATAAATAAATTTGCCCATCTTTGCACCTCCTAGCCTGTATTATGATTATAATATAGGTTCTTTTCAGCAGAATGTTTCTAAAAATATTGCAGAACATACAAAAAGCCGTATTGCTACGACTTTTCTTTGTTTTTATTTTAGTATCCAAACACCATTTTCAATAAAATGATTCTTCCTGCATTTATTACAATAAAATTTATCTTTACCTCTTCTAGTTGTAGTTGAAATACTCCTTTTTCCGTAGTGGGTTGAAGATGTTTCCATTTTGATGTAATAAAGAAAGAGGTTAAGAGAGATGAAAAGAAAACCTGTAAAATATGAAGTAAAATATCTGGGTGATGATAGAATGGATATTCGCAAAAATGAAATTTATGACTGCATAGCAGAATTATACGGCGATGAAAAAACAGATAAGCCTTTTCACTTATCTGTTATAGACCGTTCGGGAGATTCTTGTATATATCCTTTTTCAGATTTCAGAAAAGTTTCTGGATAAATACAACTTTTTCTAAAAAGTACTTGCGGGGATAATTCCGAAACATTTTGGAACAGAAAACCCAATGCAGAGTAAAGAGGTAGTTGAGGCTTTGAAGAAAAGTAATTTAGAAAAGTTTGGAGTTGATAATGCTGCAAAATTGAATTCAGTAAAAGAGTGCCTTCAAGAAATGTCCAGATTGGCAGCAAAGAAAAGTGGGCTTTCTGTAGATTTATATATAGATGATTCTAAATCATACATCAGAGGAGGACATGCAAAAAGAATAAAGTTTCAAGCAAATTCAGATGATTCAGGAACTGAAAGTTTTTCTTCAATGACTTTTGATGGGAAGGTTGTGCCGGAAACATTTCCCAAAAAACACTCGATAAAAAGCAAAGAAATAGAAAAGATTTCTATTTTTGTAAAAAACAATGTTTTTGCATTAGAAAAGATTGCTGATAAAGAAATTGATTTTCAAGATTTTATGAAGGTTATGATTAAGAAAACTGAATCTGCCACTGCAGATGAAATCTCCAAGCAAAAAGAGCAGGTAATCGAAATTATTGAAAAGTCCTAAAAGTAAGTCAGAGGATAATTCCGTTATGTTTTAATTAGTGGAAAAGAAAAAAGAGTTTTTGAAGACTTGCGAACAAAAAGACCTATATTATTTATGAGGAGTGACATAATGAATAGAAGTGAAATGTTTAAGGAAATAAACCGAATTAAAACTATACTGAACGAAAAGAAAAACAAAAAAGACTCCGAAATATTTGCTTCACTGAAGAAATTTGTTGCGCTGGCTGGGAAACTGAAAGAGGTGATAGTTGATTATGACAATTTGCATCTTCAGGAAATGTCAAATGTCCGAAAAAAGCAAACGGGGTTACCTGTTAATATTTGGATTGATGAGGCTGAAACTTATAAAAAAGGAAAATATTCAAAACACATAAAATTTCAGATGGATAAAGGTTTAAACTTTAAAGAACCGACCTGTCCAATGATGCTAGATGGAACAATTCCTGAAAAAGTATGGAGGAAAATGCAGGGACAATGTTCCATTTCAAAAAGCGAGATTAAGGAAATTCAAACATTTGTCATAAATAATGCTTATGCTCTCGATAAACTTGCTGACCAGCTGATTTGGAAAGAGGATTTTTTTGAATTTATGATAAAAGGTGGTGACGAAGCTTCAAAAGAGCAAATAGAAATTTTGCAGAAAAAAACTGATGAAGCTGTTTTTAATAAAAAGACTGAAGAAGCTCTAAAGAAAGAGGAGTAGTAAACTACTTCCATTGGTCGGAAACTTCTCATCGAACTCAAAATAAGTCATACCTATAACATAGGACTTTTTTCTGAAACGTCAAAATTTATTTTAAGTGCGTGTGGGGATAATTCCGAGACATAATATAAAAATAGAGGGAATTTCCACTAATTTCCACTAATTTCCGCTAATTTAGTATCAAATAATTCGCTTTTAGTATATCCAACAAGTCTTTGATTTATAGGAATTGTTGTCATAAAGCCCATCTGTACTAATCCTTCCAAATCGGAGCGTACAGTTTTTATAGAAACACCCAGAACATTTATCAAATTCTTACATTCAAATATAGAACCAGGTTTTTCCTGAATCATTTTGATAATATGAGCCTGACGTTCGTTTATTCCTTTTATATTCTTAAATTCCAGAAGGGCATTATTTTCTTCAGACTTTCTTTCAAGATAAATCTTAAGCTCTTCAAAAGCTTCTTTCAGAACGTTCATATTGTATTGAATAAAATATCCCAAATCAAAATCATCATGTTCTGTATATAAAAAGGCTTTTTCATACTGTCCTTTTTTCTTATAAATAATTCTGGATATAGATAGAAATTCCGTCATCCAATATCCTTTCTTAAGCATATACCAGTAAAAAAGAGAACGGGCAGTTCTTCCGTTTCCATCAACAAAAGGATGCAGAAAAGATATCATAAAGTGAATAATGATGGCCTTGATAATCGGATGAATAAATACATCATCATCATCATTTGCAAAAGAACATAATTTGTTGATTATTTCAGGAATTGCAGTATAGGATGGAGGTTCGTGTGCAACTTCACCAGTAATTCCATTTACAACATAGATATTATCATCCTTTCTAAAACTTCCTTCATCATCAGAATTATCCAATGTTTTTTCTGTAATCCTTTTATGAATTTCAAGTAATAGTTCAGGCGAAAGATTTTTTTCCTTTTGTTCAGACAAGAAACGGATTGTGTTGTAGTTATTATAAATCATCTGCTGGCTTTTATCTTTTGGCTTAATCTGTTTGCGCAGCATTTCCTTTGCAACTTTTCTTGTTGTATTTGCACCTTCCATCTGGCTTGATGCAATAGCCTCCTCCATAATTGAACTTAAAAGATAATACTGTTTATTTTTCTCTGAAATTGTTGTCGAACCGGAAGGAGTTCCTCCAAAGTTCATGTCAAATTCATGAAGAAGCTGCTGAATATAATTAGTGATTTTAAATTTGAATGAATAATTACCAAATTGAGCAAAATTGATATTAGATAAGCGGGAAAACTTTACAAGCTGCCATAAAGTTTCGGCTGGTAACTCTTTTGTTCCAAGGTATTTGATTTTATCCCAATAAGGATATTCTTTTTCAATTTTACGGAATAAATCTCTGTACTTTGGTTCAGATAACAACTGTATGATTTGTATTGAAGAAAGAGCATCTGTAATTAGAGGAGGATTTTCTATCATACGTTAAGGATAACATTTGAAAAGAACAAAACACAAGAAAATAGTGGGAATTTCCTTTAATTTCCACTATTTTCCCTTGTTTCATATATCTCATTTCGCAAAATCAACATTTTTTTAATTTTGCGAAATGGAATTGATTATCTATTACTCAAAATCAAGAAATTCTCAATTTTGAGTAATAGATCTATGCACAAATTTCTTGATTTTTTGTGCATGAAGTGGATATTTGCACAAAACAGGAAAAATTTACCGCTGATTTCCCCTATTTTCTTCTATTCTGTTTCGCAAAAACGATAAATTCTCAATTTTGCGAAATAGACAAATCAATTACTCAAAATAAACTTGCCATTTTACGAAACGAAATGCATATTCTGCCCAGCTAAACTAGTTATCAACTTGCCGTCAACTTAAATTATTTAGCTTATAACTATATCTAGTGTTATCTTTTGATTTATTATGAATAAACACCACTAGAAATTAAATTCTATCAACTTAGCATCAACTTAAAATTATGCCCAAATCGGAACATAACTTTTATATCTTGGAGCAGTTGTCTCATCAAAAACCTTTATAAGATTTTTAGAAACAGCATCTGCAATTAAGCGGGAAATAATAGCTTTGTTTTTTTCTTCAATGCCAAATCTTTCTCTTAAAGACTGATTTGTTAGATGTTCCCCTTTTAAGTATTGCAGACATGCGTGTAAATAAACTGACCATAATTTATCTTCAATTGAAATATTGTTAAAAGAAAGGTTTGAATAAAGGATTACTCTAGTATTTTCTTCATATAGAACAATTTTCGGCGCTGGCAAATGTTTTAATTCACATTCAATAGTTATACGATCCCAGCCAGAACCTAATTCTTCGCATAACTTTAGTCTTCTCATTAATGAGGAAAGAATTTCATTTCTTGATTTTGGTGGATTATCGATAATTCTCTTAATATCAATAAGAGGTGTGCCTGGATTTGTAATTTCAATTCTATTTCCGAAAATTTCTACCAATGGTGCTGAACCAGGTATCGTAAAATCCTGATGTATAAGTGCATTTGCCATAATTTCACGAAGAGCAACCATAGGATATTTTGTTACTGTTTTTCGTACAGACTCTGTAATTACCTCTTCGGATGGTAATAAAGCTTCTAAGTATTGCATTAAACCTTCAAAACCAACCGCATAACCTTTATGTCCGCTATATTCCTTCAGAATTCTAAGTTTTGTGTCATCTTCATATTGAATCAAACGAATTGCTTTTCTGCTAACAGAAGGAAAATCTTCTATTCTTTTTGCAAAAAGTAATGCCCCTAAATTTGTAATAGAATATAAACCATTATCTTGTTTTACTACGATTTTATCTTCTAATGCGTAATGCAAAATTCCATCCTGATTTGATGGCACAGTAATATTTTGAAGTTCAAAATATACAGAGAAATCTAAAAATGAAAAAATATCTCCTTTTTTTATTTCAGATTTTGCAGCTTGTGTTTCAAAATTTGTAAGTCGCAGTTTGTCCCAAAGCTGAGCTTCCTGTGTAGGATAATCTCTAATAGGTTTTGTGTAGGAACCGATTCTGATATAAGACTCTTTCCTAAATGTAACAGGTTGACCCGTTGTTCTTTTTATAACAAGTACTACGATTTTTTTATCTTCAATTTCTGTGTCTTCAAATTCAAAGTCGGCATTTTTTGAAAGAAGATTCCTAAGCCAACTTTCTATTTCTTGATTCCCATTCAATTTCGAAAACCGATTATAATTTGTTCCTTTAATTTCATGGCTTATATCATCAATGCCCCAAATCATGTAAGCCTGATCTTTACCACGATAACTTGCAGAATTTGCCAAGGCGCTTATGTCTTTTCCAATCATATCCGGATCAAAATTATTACACTTAAATTCCAGCCAATCAGTTTCATTTGGAAGAGAAACTAATTGTTTAACCAATAAATCTAAATTTTCCATTTTGGCAATTCTCCAACTATTTTATTTATCTGTTATATCTTTCATAAACTCATCTAATAAAACCATAAAGTGTTTTTCATCTATTTCAAGATTGAACATCTTCAGTATTTTATCTTTCAGTTCAATCATATTTGCCTTGCAATGTTCATCATTTCTTAAAACTGCTCCCATTTTACGCGTATCAACAGCACATTGATGATACTTTGGATTTCCAAATGTAAAATTAGGATTATATATATTTGTATAATCAGATTGAGTTACCCAAGCAGCTCCCATTTCATTTAAGCAAGCAGGGCTTTCCAGATAAGCATCTGACCAGAGAATTATCATGAAAACTTTATTATTAAAATTCTCTCTTAAATATTCATAAATATTTTTGTCTAAAGGAATTTTATTTAATGGATGAGATGTATAGATTAATTGGTCGTCTTTTACACCTAAACCAATTATAAATTTTCTAAGAGCATCCCCATATTTTTTATCAGAAGAACTGTGACTGATGAATATGAGGGGAACATTATTTTTCGTGACAGGTTGTTTAAGTTTTTGAAGAGTGTTCTTTCTCGTTTTTGCAATATAATCATCAGGAATATTGTTAAATCTCGTTATAAGAGTTTTAACAATATTCTTGGCTTCTCTGTGTTCTTCTTTATTAAAACACCATTCATTTTGATTTATTTTTGATATTTCTCTACAATACCAATCATAAACTAGATTTAATAGTTTCTTGATATTTTTTATATCTTGATTTTCTATTGCTTTTGAGAGTTGATTAAGATAATTATTTATTAACCCCTCTTTTGTATAATCACCAACTGTCGCTCTAATTCCTTCAAATGATAATTGAAGATCATTCATACTTTCTTCATATTCTGCATTATCAATATCTTCAGATACAGAATCTTCAATTAGAGCTTTATTTAATAAGCCAAGTACAATTTTTGCATCTCTAATTGCTGAACCATTATTAAAGGAGAGATTTGCATCTAAATCTGGGAAATCAGCTGCGAATACTCCTTTAATTTCAACTATAATATCGAAAACAGAAGATTCATCAGAATTTCCTTCAGAAAATGAATCTAGTTCTTGTTGTAATTGGTTAATATAATTCTGTATAAATTCTTTTTTCTTTTTTTCCATAAGTACTTATTTTACCTCTATTTTACCGCTCATAAGCCGTGGCAACAACAAGTCGCGCTGCTGGGTTAGGTTGGTGATTTGTTGTTCTAAATTTCTACATCGCTTATTTAGATTTTCAGCAATAATATCAAATTCATTTATTAATTCAAATGAAGGCAGAACTATTCTTTTTTTCTCCATTGATTCTTTTGTAATATGAACCATAGCAGTACCATTTGTTCCACCAAGCCATTGTGGAGTTGAGAAGTTTAATAAAACATTTTTTTCATGTTATTTTTGTTTGGAATTACTTTCCAGATATGATAGTGATAAATTACCTTTTCTTCATTCCAAATTTCTGGTCCAAAATTACAAGCCCACTTATAAAGCAAATCTCCAGATTCACAATATTTATTATCTTCCAACTCCATATCGGAATAAAACCACTCATCCTTTCCAGAAAAATTTCCTACTCTAACAATTCGGTATTTTCCTGTTTCTTGAAGTTCAGGCATTAAATATGCTCTTCCATTTATCAGTTTAGCAATTTCATTAAAACGAACAATTTTCCATCCTTCTGGTATTCCGTTTTCAAACTCAGCGGTTTGTCAGCCGGGGAAACGGAAGCGGACGAACCATTCTTTGTAGAGTTCGCTGGCGGCGGTTTGCAGGGCTTCTATCTGCTTTTTGTAGTTTTGTATGAGGTCGTCGTAGGCTGATAGTATTGAGGCGATTTTTTGTTGTGTGGGGAGAGAGGAAAGTTGTACCCTATGCTTTGACAAAATTTCTTGATTAAGATTCTGGATATTTGTCCCGCCAGAAGCATTCGAAATACATTTTCAAAAATACTGGTTTTTAAAATAATAAGTAAAATATTTGGGATCTGAAACATTTTCATTATCAAAATGACATTTTATACAAAATCCTGAATATGTAGTTGGTTTATCAACGTTGTCGATTAACATACATCTACCAACTAATTCTTTATTTCCATTAGAACGAACAAATAAGATATCATTTTTTGAAATCAAATCTTTTTCTTTTACGACTTCATTTGAAACTTCTATTTAAGGATTCGTAGGCAGGAGAAAAATTATTTCCGAAATCTGAAACAGTTATCAATCTAATACCATTTCCAAAATAAGCATCTTTATCAAAGTTAATGCCATTTGAAAATTTTGCTAATTCGCCTAGTCTATATTCTTTTGTTTCCATTTCTCAACTCTCCATTCTCAATTGATTTTGCGTTTTTCGTGGAGGTATGAGCGGTAGCTCGTGCCGTGACCGCTTGCCTCCACTGCACAACGATTAGGACTCATTCGCATCCTAGCAAGTGCAGAATCCGTGTGACAATTTTTGTCTGTTGACAATCACGTATTTTCGCCATATATTATGTATGAACCACTGAAAAAGCGAATGCTTCGTAGGTGGTGTTTTTTTTGTCTATTTCGGATAAATCACAAGTCCGTATTCATTCGATTTTGACGCTTTCAAGTTCAGTCTGTCGTAATATTTCAATGTCGCCATAACTCGTGACACAAACTGTGTGTCTATCACATTCTGCACTCTGGCAGGCAACGGCTGTCCATTCACGACGCACTTAAAATATAAATGCACAAAATACGAAACAAAATCACAAATCTGGATAAAATACGATTCCGACGAGTCTTTTTCCAAAATGTCTTCTATCAGGCATTTTATCGGCTGGTTCACTGCTCCAAAAGTGTAATGCGACTGAATCGGGTTGTATGCTCTTATTGCTCTCGCCGTTTTTCGCATTGGAGCAAGTCTACCTTTGTCGGTAATTATGATATAGTTCCAATTTCCTTCGCTGTCGTTTTCTATTCGCTGAATGTTGTATGTGAGTGCTTTTTCAAGGACATTATAGCTGTTGTCCGTTATCTTTGTTTTGTCGATTATGACATTTACGATTGACAAATCCATTTGCTCTGCAATGCACTTTGTAAAAGCGATGAGGATTTCCTGCTTCTGTTCTTTTGTCCAGCCGTAATTTCTGTATGGATTTTTGTCTGTCAAAAACGCTTTTGTGTGCATTTCTTCTGTCGCATGAAATCCGTATTTTTCTTTGAGAAGCGCACGGCAGTTTTTCATTGCATTAAAGTTGCTCTGCCAGTTAGTTGTTTTTGTGTAAATGCTTGTCAAAACAAAATCTTGGCTAGAGCTGTTTATAAGTCCGTCGTCGCCTGTTTCGTCAAAATATGCAATCACTGTTTCCATTTCTAACCTCATTTTGATTTTTGAATTCTCCACCAAGCTGGTGGAGTTTTTCCTTATGACTATCATAAAATACAAACCATTTTTTATGTACCAAAGGTTAGTCGTAGAAAAACCGCTTTGTTTTGGAAATGCACTCTTAAAGTCAAGGCTAAGTCTTTCTATGATTCCGCTTCCCCATTTCTGTTCGGCTTTTTTCGCCTGCGCAATAAAACTTTCGAACTTTGCATAAGCGTCAAAAATCTGTCCTTGAAAGAAAATGCCATGCTCAGTAAATGCGTAGGGCTTGTATCGTGTTCCGCCCCAACTTGAGGTCGAAATTTTCGACCTCAAGATTTCGTTGAATTCTTCGACTGTCAGTTGAAATCTGAAATCCTCATCGAATCGCTCGATATTATGCTTTACCTGCTCATTAAATCGTTTGGTTTCATAGCCATAGATTTCCGCCAGCTCAAAATCCAACATCACTTGCTCGCCGCGAATCGTGTAGATTTTATCTTTTATCCATTCACTGTTATGTATTGCAATCTCGTTTCTCATTCCCCGAACAACTCCTTCAAATTATCTGCTATTCTAGCTTCCAGAGTTGCGGCTTCTTTGCTCAAGCCGGTAAGTTCGGTATTGAGGCCCAGCATTTTGGCTTTGAACTCAGCTTCGGTCATACCGTCGTCTTCGATTACAACTACTACGTAGCGGCCGGCATTGAGGGAATAATCCTGGTCGCGGATGCCGTCTTCGTCTTCTATGCTGGCGGCTTTGCAGAGGCCTATTACATCGGTGTAGTTTCCGTCCGGAAAGCGTTCGGTGAGCCAGTCTATCTGAGATTGCCAGTAGGCTTTTGTTTTTACTTCCTTGTCGTTGCTTGCTTGAGGGGAGGCTTTAAGGGCGGCGGTGTATTCTGCTATGAGGTCTTTAAAAGCTTGAGTGTCGCTATTGTAGAGGCGGGTAATGATTCCCAGATTTTTTATCTGTTCGTCGCTGAACTTTCTGTGAGCGCGGTCTACCTGGGTAAAAATTGAACGGGCATCTATAAAAAGGATTTTGTCTTTCTTCTGCGGTTCTTTAGTTTTCTGTTTGTCGAAGAACCAGAGGGTTGCAGAAAGTGTAACGGAAGAAAACATATTGCTTGGAAGGGTTAACATCTGGCTGATGATTCCTTCTTCTATCATCTTTTTGCGGATTTCGAGTTCTGAACCGGTCATTGTTTCATCCAAGAATTTTTGTTGTCACTATTATATTGCAAAAAATAAGCCTTCTCAAAGCGTCAGTTATTATGCGTTGTAATTTTTATTTTTCAGTTTTTTATTTGATTTTTGTCTGGGGCAAAAAAGGGACTTCAGAAAACGGCCCGATATGCGTATGTAAATTATCTTTACAAAATCTTCAAAAATTCATTTGCTTTTTCTTAAATGCTGCCCCATAATTTTAAAATAATCCAAATTTTTAGGGGGTATCTTATGAAACACCTATACAAATGGGGGGGGTAATAACTATACTTCTCCTTCTGCTTTCTCTCCTTGTGACAGGATGTAACAGCGACGACGATGATTCAAGCGAAGAATTCCAGCCGAAAGTCATAAACATACCTGACGGAACGTACACTATCGGCAATGTGAGCTTTACGATTTCCGGTTCTACGGTAAAGGATTCTTACGGAAAATCCATAGGCACGGTCGCGGACGGAAAGGTCACGATAAACCTTACCGACGAAACATGGGTAATCACCGCATACGACGGCGGCGACATCGTTCTTGTGAAAACTGAGAGCGGAAGCACGACATCAACGACCTACAAAGGCTCGCTTTCGACCGGCAAGCTCGTGAACGTTGACAACACAGGCGACGAGCTGACGATTGCCGAAAAGTCATCTACAGACGAAAAAAGCGACGACTCTCAAGACACGCCGGACACTCCGAATAAAGATGACGATACGTCAAATAAAGGCGGAGATACTTCTACTGCTTCAATCGCTACGGCTCCGGCAGCCACAGCTGGTGATATTGAGGCAGGCTCAACTACAACCCTTGTAAGCGCAGGAGCTGCAGGCGGCGGTACTATGATGTATGCCGTCACTACGGAGAACACAAAACCTTCTTCAACTGAAGATTTCAGCGCCACAATTCCGACAGCAGAAAACCTTACGGCAGGTACTTACTATGTATGGTACTACGTTAAGGGAGATGACTCCCACGAAGACAGTGCGATTTCATCCGAAGCCATTACGGTTACTATCGTAGCGGCTGCGCCAAGCGCGTACACAATTACTGTAACAGGCGGTAAAGCGACTAGTACATTAGAGCCTGGTGTACCAGGAATTACAAGTGCAGAGCCTGGCGATACTGTATATGTCAAATTTACAGAGGCTGACGTAAAGTTTTTTGATAAATGGGAAGCAAGCGAGGGTGTAACTCTTGCAGATCCTACATCAGCAGTAACCAGTTTTACAATGATTGCCTCAAATGTAACGATTACGGCTAAATCCAAGCCAAAATATACGGTCACTGTTGTAAATGGCTCTGTTGCATATGACACTACTGGAAACTCCGAAGCTACTGCTGGAGAGACAGTTTATATTAGCGCAAACTCTCCTGATTCAGGAAAGGAGTTTGACAAGTGGGTAAGTAACAATGGAGTTACATTCGATAATGCATCTTCAAGTAGTACCTATTTTACAATGATTGCTGAAAATGTAACCGTAACTGCAACTTACAAGGATTCAATTCTTAAACCTCATCCAGATGCACTTTATGATTTAGTACTTAATGACGGAACTGCATGTTCTTGGGATCAGGTAATGTATCTGAAAAATCCACAGAGGAGAGCTGCCTGCGGTGTTGTCTATAAGCTTGAAGAAGGAAAAGCCTGGGTTGTAGAATTGAAAGAAGGTACTACAAAATATGCCTGGGCAAAGGACGGATCAGAACCAGCATCAACTGCAGTAGGAACAAGTGAATATGATGGAGCTAGTAATACGGCCAAATTCGCTCAAAGTCCAGATGACTTCCCACTTTATGCCCATATAGCAGAACTAGCATCAAAAACAATAACAGGTGAGCTTACTGGGTGGTATTTACCTGCACTAGAAGAACTCCGGTATTTGATGCCTTACAGCTCTGGTATAAATGGTGTTCTTCAAGATATTATAGAAGCTAACCCTTCTCTTGCTACACGTATAAATACAAATGGTTCAGAGGGATACTGGTCATCTACAGAGAGCGGTGGGGAAGCTGCTTACTGTTACAAATTTGACATAGAAATTCTTTCAAAGACTTATGCTACTCAGAACAAATGCCGTGCAATCAAGGTTATTTCTACTGTTTTTGATGAATCAGGCGACTTAGGTGACTAGTGTAAATGCCGTGCAATCAAGGTTATTTCTACGCAGTAGTTCTACTTAAACTTCGGGGATACGCTAGATAAAAGCGTTTCCTTGGTGTCGCACACAAAGGCTGTCCGGAAGGCGAAGTGCTTTCCGCTCAGCCTTTTTTTGTTCGTGCTGCGATATAGCATGGATTTTAGTTTTTCAGCTTTTTACTTGATTTTCTTTTCGATGCAAAAAAATAGCCCCCGAAAATCGGGAGCTCTTCTGCTGGAGGTGGCGGGGGTCGAACCCGCGTCCGAAAGTGCAAGCCAGATACGTCTACATGTTTATCCGTGCGAGGTGGTTGTCGGGAAAAGTTGGCAGCACGGCAAGAGTCTCTTCCGTATTCAGATTAAAAAGTCCCTCCCGGATACCTGAAACTCCGAAAAGCAAGTCCCTATCATCGACGGAACATCACGCCACTAGGAACAGCGTAACATGAGTTCCGGCAAGGCAGTTAGGCTGCCAATGCTTCTGCAGAAGAAGCCTCTACGACTTCCTCTTCTTTTCTTGCGAAAATTGCAGTTATTTTTTTCTCAGTTCAGGGAACCTTGACTCCCACATGCAGTAAATGCCTTCGTCACAATCGTCGAAACCGGTGCACCCCCTAAAAAGTTTTCCTCACAATATAGGCATAAAGCGAAAAATCGTCAATAGCACGGCGATTTTTATTTTACGAACGCGTCCTTAAAGCCCAGTGATTTCAGTTCTTTCTGAACTTTCTTGTAGTCTTTTCCGAGCGGCCCCACGAGAACCTGATACGTGGTCGAGTCGCCGAATGTAGTCGGAACGAGGGAAATGTTGTATTTTCCAGAATACTTGTCAAGAATCTGCTTTATATTGCTAGTTTTTGACAACCTTGCAATCTGAACATACTTCCCCTTTTTCAATTCCGACTGCTGCACGACATGGCTTTTGATTGCGGAATCAAGCACAGGCTGCTTTGTATTTTCATTTTTTTTTCCAGTCGGCAAAGTCGATTTCGTCGGCTGAACTACAAATTCCTCGGGAATGTCATATTTTTTTTTCGGGGACTCGGAAACCGGGCTTTTTTTGACGCTCTCGGATTCCGGCTCAGTGGCTTTCGGAGATTCAGAGCTGCCTTCAATGACGAATTCCTCAGGAATATCGTATTTCTTTGAAGGAGTTTTCTTCTGCTCAGATTTTCCCGCACCGTCAGCACCGTCAATCACGAATTCCTCAGGAATGTCATATTTCTTTTGAAAATCAGACGGAACCGAAGGCTCTTTTTCAACAGGAATCTCCTCCGATTTCTCAGACTTCTCGTCTTCAGGAGGATTCATGTCCGCAGGCGTGAGGAAAATCGGCTGGTAATGCTCGCCCTCTTCCGTCGAAACATCTTCTTTTTCTTCAGGCATAGGCGGAACAGTCTCTTCGGCAACTTCCTCTTTTTCGACCGGCTCTTCTGTTTTCGTCGGCTCTTCATTTTTCACGGCTTCAGGCACTTCTGAATCGGAATCGGAAATTTCAGGCTCGGAAATGTCTTTTTCACCGTCGTCTGTCTTTTCGGCAGGCAATTCCGCTGGCGGCAAAGTCTCATCGTCAAGACGCTCAAGATTTTCAGCCGGCTCTTCTTTTCTCTCGGAAGGAACTTCGGATTCTGCGTTTTCAGTTTCAGCGTCTTCATTTTTTCCGTCAGATTCTTTTTGCTCGGCCGGCTCTGACTTTTCATCGTCATCGGCAGGCGGAAGCTCGTCCTCATCAAGACGCTCCTCATTTTCAGCCGGCTCCTCCGCATTTTTCTCTGCCGAATCGGATTCATCAGCTGCGCTCGGCTCGGTGTCCTCAAGTTTTTCGAGATTTTCAGGCTCAACAGGCTCATCTGTTTTTTCAGGTTCCGTAGTTTCGGCTGGCTCTATTGATTCAGCTGGCTCTGTCGTTTTTTCAGGCTCAGTATTTTCAACAGGCTCCGGCTCTTCCACAGGCTCTTCTGTTTTCGAAGGTTCTGTCGGCTCTGTCACAGCCTCAGGTTCTTCGACTTCAACCGGTTCAGTCTTTTCTTCCGGTTCTGCAACCTCAACTGGCTCGGTTGTTTTCTCCGACTCCACAGTTTCAACAGGCTCGGTATTTTCAATCGGCTCTGCGTTTTCAACAGGCTCTTCGATTTTCTCTGATTCAGTGTTTTCAACTGGCTCTGTATTTTCAACTGGCTTTTCAGATTCAACCGGCTCGGTTGTTTTTTCAGGCTCTGTGTTTTCGACAGGCTCGACAGCTTCAACAACTTCAGTTGTCTTTTCAGGCTCCACAGTTTCATCTGGCTCGGTCTTTTCCGCAGGTTCAGACGGATTTTCTGACTCAGAAGGCTTTTCGATTTTCGCAGGCTCAGTGTCGTTTTTGGAGATATCTTCTTTTATTTCATCTTTCGGCTCAAGCTCAAGCGGAGTCTCGTCCTCTTTTTTTATAGGGGAATCTTCTTCTGAAATTTCAGGCTCAGACTGCTCCGGCTCAGATTTCTCCTCAACAGGAACAGGATTCTCAGCTTTCGTGATTTCCGAGTCATTTTTTTCTTCGTCGGCCTTTTTCAGATTATCCTCAGGCGATTCCGAGAAATCTTCCTCTTCTGAAATTTCATCGTCATCAAATTCGCCGCCGAATTCATCGTCCAAAAAAGTCTGCTTGTCGGAAGACGAAGCGACTTTCGTGATTTTCACGAGCGTGTTCGACTTTCTCTTGATTCCGATTGTCTCGGCAGCCTCCGCGGAAAGGCGGATTGCAAGACCTTCGCTCGGGTCGAGCGCGCCGAGCACGAGAACTTCGACAGATTTTCCGTTGAGCGGATTCAGAACGTCTATCATGTCACCGGGCTGAAATCCGACTGCCTCGGCAAACATTCCTTTCGACATTGCGCCATCATCGGCTACGACAGCACGACCTTCAAGAGACGGATGCGCAATGGCAAAAGAAAACGCGAGCGAGAATGTAAACAACAGAAAGCAAATCGACTTCTTAATTTTTATCCTCAGATCCATCAGTTCCATCATTTTCAAAGAAAGCCCCTTTTTTATCATTCGTCTCTCATTCATCAGTTTTCATCGATTGATGAAGTCACGTCTTTTGCAACAGCGTATGCGAATCTCTCGATTCCGATTTCGTTGTCATTTGAAGAATTGATTTTTCCCGGCTTTTTGCTTCCCGACGAAAGCTCGATTCCAGTCCCGACGTTGTAGACTTTCCACTCGACTTTTTCGACGTTCGCGAGTTTCGGGATGTCTGGCACGGAAGAATTCGAACTTTTGTAAAAAAGCTCGATTCTGACAAGGTAATCCATTCCGCCATCGTTGTTTTCGATTAATGCTGCCCTCAGAGCCTTTCTGTTCTCGTCGCTGTCGTTTGAGGAAATGTAAATCGGCGAATTCGAGACAATCCGCCCCGCATCGAAATAAAAATTGATGACCGACTGCTCGAAAAGCTGGCTAGTCACCCAAACTTTTTCCTGACCGGGGTTGTTCTGGATTATCTGAATCGAAACCGAATTGGCGCGCGAGAACGCAGCAGCCGATGCAAAAGCGAATATAAACGCAAAAAAATATTTTTTCATAGTACTCCAAGCTCATGTAGCATACAGTCACCGCCAAAAATCGTTTTTAGAGATGCCCGTATAAAAATGCAGATTTTCTCCCTTAGAGTATCGGAATTTTAAATGACGATTTTTATTCGAATCGGATTTTTATTTGGCATTGGGAACCGAAAAAAACGGGCGAATCCGAATCTCAAAAATGAAAAACCGAATCCGCCCGTATTATTGTCATTCCGAAATTGATTCGGAATCTAAAAATGAAGTTTTATTAAGGTCTATTTAAGAACTACACGGCAGAACTTTTTCTTTCCTGACTTGAGGACGAATTCGCCGTCCTTGTCCAAATCCGCAAGCGTAAGTTTCTTCGTCGGGTCGGAAACTTTTTCGCCGTTGAGCGACGCGCCGTTACCGATGATGAGTTTTCTCGCCTCGCCGTTCGAAGAGCAGAGCCCTGCCTGAACGAAGAGATTGAGGATTCCGAGCCCTTCCTCCACAGATGCTTTCGAAACTTCGACAGTCGGCATCTGTGTCTTGTCGCCCTCGCCGCTGAATGCAGCCTTTGCGCCCGCAAGTGCAGCGTTCGCCTTCTCTTCCCCGTGGATGACGCGAGTGACCTCAAGCGCGAGCCGTTCCTTCGCAGCGTTGATGTCGCCCTTGCAAATCTCGGAAATCTCGTCGAGCTCAAGGAACGTGAACAGTTTGAAGAATTTCTCGACATCAGGGTCAGCGACGTTTCTCCAGTACTGGAAGAAATCGAAAACGGAAGTGAGCGACTCGTCAAGGAAGATTGCGCCCTTCTCCGTCTTTCCCATTTTCTTTCCGTCAGCGCGTGTGATGAGCGGGAATGTCAGGCCGAAAACCTGATGCTCCGCATTCGACTCTTCCGTTCCGCCGCACTTTCTTCTGATAAGGTCAACGCCTGCGGTGATGTTTCCCCACTGGTCGTCGCCGCCAATCTGAAGGTCGCAGCCGTGCCTCAAATGCAGCTGGTAGAAGTCGAACGCCTGAAGAAGCTGGTAGTTGAATTCGATGAACGAGAGTCCGCGCTCAAGCCTCTGCTTGTATGCCTCGAACGTGAGCATCTTGTTCACAGAGAAGCAAGAGCCGATGTCGCGGAGAAAGTCGATGTAGTTCATGTCGGCGAGCCAGTCCTTGTTGTTCACAGAATATGCCGAGCTGTCGTCAAAGCCGATGAATTTGTCGAGCTGCTTTTTTATGTTTGCGGCATTCGAATCAATCTGCTCGTAAGTAATCATCTTTCTCATCTCGGTCTTTCCAGACGGATCGCCGATTCTTGCAGTGCCGCCGCCAATCAATGCGATTCCGTGATGGCCGAATTTCCTCAAGTGCCTGAGCGCAAAGAAAGGCACCATGTGACCGATGTGCAGAGAAGGACCTGTCGGGTCGCAGCCGACATAGAAAGTCACCGGTCCCTTGTCCATTCTGTCAGAAAGTGCCTGTTCATCCGTGCATTGCGCAAAAAATCCGCGAGCCTTGAGCGTTTCAAGTGCCTTATTCATTTTTTTCTCCAAAATTTGATTTATGTGATTATTAATAGAAGATTCTAGATTGAATCAGAACATGATTCAACAGCCGTGAATCCTCAAAAAAATGCGAAAGTGAGTTTTTGGAGATTTCCATTACCTCAATCGCCTCTTTTTTGTAGAATACTTGAATCTATCAATGAATTTCATGTAAGTTATTGGAAGAAATAATTCCTAGTTTTTCACTAGACAATTAAGCAAAATAAATTCGGAGGCAAAAATGTCACTTTTGGACATACAGAATCTTTCAGTAAAAATAGAAAAAAAACAGGTTCTCGACGGAGTGAACCTGAGCATAAACGCAGGCGAGACGCACGTCCTCATGGGACCGAACGGCGCGGGAAAATCGACGCTCGGCTACACGATTATGGGAAACCCGAGATACACGGTCTCGGACGGAAAAATCATGTTCGACGGCGAGGACATCACGTCTCTTTCGCCTGACAAGCGCGCGGCAAAAGGCATTTTCTTAAGCTTCCAGCAGCCGCTCGAAGTTCCTGGAATCACTCTCGAATCGTTCATCAGGAACGCGATCCAGCAGCAGACTGGCGAGCGCGTGAAGCTTTTCCAGTTCCAGAAAGAGCTCAAGGCGACGATGCAGCTTCTGAACATGGACGAGTCGTATGCGTCGCGCGACTTGAACGTCGGATTCTCGGGCGGAGAGAGAAAGAAGAGCGAAATCCTTCAGCTCCTCATGCTCAAGCCGAAGCTCGCAATCCTCGACGAGACGGACTCCGGCTTGGACGTTGACGCGGTTCGCACGGTCTCAAAGGGAATCGAGGAATACCAGAAAAGGCAGAACGGGGCTCTCATCATCATCACACATTCGACAAAGATTCTCGAAAGCCTGAACGTTGACAAGACGCACGTGCTCGTGAAAGGAAAAATCGTCAAGGATTCGGACGGCACGCTCGTCCAGAAAATCAACGACGAGGGATTCGAGCAGTTCATCAAGTAACCGAACAAGAAAACTGACTCAAGAATTTTCAATCAAAAATTCAAAAATCAAAAATTCAAATTTTCGAATTTCAGAGAAAAGAAACAGATGGCAGAGAATATAGAAAAAATCAACGACAGCGAATCTTCTCCTTACGATTTCAAATACGAGGAGAAAGGTTTCTACAGGAACGAAAAGGGTCTTACGGCGGAAATCGTCAGGAAACTTTCGGAAGACAAGAACGACCCTGAATGGATGAGGGAATTCCGCCTCAAGGCACTCGAAATCTACAACGAACTGAAAGAGCCGGAATGGGGTCCTGACATTTCGGGGCTGAACATCGACGAAATCGCAACATACGTCAGGCCGAACACGAAAATGCAGGCAAAGTGGGAGGACGTTCCGAGCGACATCAAGGAGACATTCGAAAAGCTCGGAATCCCGGAAGCAGAGAGGACGAGCCTTGCTGGTGTCGGTGCGCAATACGACAGCGAGCTTGTCTACCACAACCTGCAGGACGAGGTCGCAAAGCAGGGCGTAATCTACACCGACTTCGAAAGCTCGCTCCACGGCGAGTACGCCGACATGGTGAAAGAGCACTTCATGACGCTCGTGAAGCCGAACGACCACAAATTCGCGGCACTGCACGGCGCGGTCTGGTCCGGGGGCTCGTTCGTGTACGTCCCGAAAAACGTCAAGGTCGAAATTCCGCTCCAGTCATACTTCCGCCTGAACGCAAAAGGCGCGGGACAGTTCGAGCACACGCTCATCATCGTTGACGAGGGCGCGGACGTGCATTTCATCGAAGGCTGCTCCGCCCCGAAATACAACGTGGCGAACCTGCACGCCGGCTGCGTCGAGCTTTTCGTCAAGAAAAACGCGCACCTCCGCTACTCTACGGTCGAGAACTGGTCGAAGAACATGTACAACCTGAACACGAAGAGGGCACGCGTCGAGGAAGGCGGCTCGGTCGAATGGGTCTCAGGCTCGTTCGGAAGCCACGTCTCGTACCTTTACCCGGAGAGCGACCTCGTAGGAAAAGGCGCGAGGGCAGAATTCACCGGTGTCACTTTCGCGGGAAAAGACCAGAATCTGGACACGGGCGCAAAGATGCTCCACCTAGCCCCGAACACTTCGAGCGTCATAACGACGAAATCAATCTCGAAGGGCGGCGGAATCTCAACATACAGAAGCGCAATCTACATTTCAAAAGAAGCGACAGGAAGCAAGGCGAGCGTCTCATGCGAAAGTTTGATGCTCGACAACATCTCGCGCTCGGACACGATTCCTGCGATGGACATCCACACGGACGAATGCGACGTGGGACACGAGGCGAAAATCGGGCGAATCTCGAACGACGCGGTGTTCTACCTGATGAGCAGAGGAATCAGCGAGGAGGAAGCGAGGACGATGATTGTAAGCGGATTCGCGAACCCGGTCAGCAAGGAACTTCCGCTTGAATACGCAGTGGAGATGAACAATCTCATCCGACTTGAAATGAAGGGGAACATGTGATGGCAAAAACAAAAACAAAACCGAACACGAACATAACACCCGCGCTGACGTGGACATGGCTCAAGATGAACGGCGCATCTGTCAATTTGAAAGAAATGCCGATTTCGACGGACGCAAAGACAGTCGAGAACAAAAATTCAAAAGATTCAGTCAATGTCGAATCTACGGGGCTGAACACAAAAATAGAAGCAAAAAGCGCAGTCCAGACTCCGATTCTGCTCCACTACGAATTCGAGGACGGAAAAAGATATTCTGGCGAGCAGACAGTTACGGCTGAAGAGAACGCGGAAGTCACAGTCATAATGGACTACACGAGCGAGAAAAATGCGGGCGGAATCTCGGAAATCAAGACGAAGCTGATTGCAAAGCCGTACTCGAAGATTCACCTCGTGAAAGTCCAGCTACTCGGAAGCGGATTCACGCAAATCGACGACACGCAATGCGAGGCGGACGAGAACGCGTTCATCGACGTTACACAGATTGAGCTTGGCGGCAAGGACGTTTACGCGCAGGTGAAAGCTGAGCTGAACGGATACAAGTCAAAGTTCAAATCCGACACGGCGTACATCGCAAAAGAAAACCAGCTGCTCGACATGAACTATGCCGTGAACCATCATGGCGCGGACACCGACACGAAAATGCACGCAAAAGGCGTCGTTGACGGAAACGCAACAAAAGTCTACAGGGGAACAATCGACTTCAAGAACGGCTGCCACGGAGCGACAGGCGACGAGCAGGAAGAGACATTGCTTTTGTCACCGGCGGCAACGAACAAATCGCTCCCAGTGATTCTGTGCGACGAAGAGGACGTTTCGGGAACGCACGGCGCAACGCTCGGAAGGCTCGGCGCGGACGAACTTTTCTACATGCAGTCGAGGGGAATATCGGAGGACGAGGCAAAAAAGATGATGTCACGGGCGAAAATCATCAGCGTCGCGAACCTGATTCCGAACGACGAGATAATAGAAAAAATCGCGGACTTCATCGACAACTGAAATTCAGCAATCGGAATCCTGAAATTCAAAAAAATAAGTGAACGAAAAACGGAGCTAAAATGAACAAATACAGAAAGGATTTTCCATTATTCAAGGCGATAGACGAAAACAGCTCAAGCGACAACAGCGGACTAATCTACATGGACACAGCCGCAACGGCTCAGCGTCCATATCTCGTTCTGAACGCAATGTCCCACTTCTACTCCACGCAGAATGCAAATCCGCTCAGGGGTCTGTACTCGCTCTCCGAAAGGGCGACGAAAGCATACGAGGACGCGAGAACGACCGTCGCGAAATTCCTGAACGCGAAGGAATCGGAAGAGATAATATTCACGAGGAACACTTCGGAAGGGCTGAACCTCATCGCCTACACATACGGAATGCAGAACGTGAACGCGGGCGACGAGGTTGTCGTCTCGATAATGGAGCACCACTCGAACATCCTTCCGTGGCAGTTCGTATGCCAGACAAAAGGCGCGACGCTCAAATTCATGTACGTCGACAAGGAAACCGGCGAAATCCCTGAGGACGAGTTCAAAAAAATCACTCCGAAGACGAAAATCGTTTCAGTGACGCACGTCTCGAACGTCCTCGGCACACAGAACCCGATAAAAAAGATTGCAGAAATCGCGCATAAGAACGGAGCCGTCATGATTGTTGACGGAGCGCAGTCAACTCCGCACATCAAGGTTGACGTGCAGGATCTCGGCGCGGACTTCCTTGCATTGAGCGGACACAAGCTCTGCGGCCCGATGGGAATCGGCGCGGTCTACGGAAGGCGAGACCTTCTCGAAGCGATGCCTCCATTCCTCCGAGGCGGAGAGATGATCGAATATGTGACCGAGACAAGCGCGACATGGGCGGAAGTTCCGCACAAATTCGAGGCGGGAACAGTAAGCGCGGGCGACGCTGTCGGAATGGCGAGCGCAATCCGCTACATCCAGTCGGTGGGTCTTGAGACAATCGAGAAGCACGACAACGACCTTGCGGAAAAACTCATCGAGGGAATAAAGAAGATTCCGCACTTCCACATCGTCGGCGGCAAGGACGGACGAAAGAGATGCGGAATCGTCACGTTCACAATCGACGGCGTTCATCCGCACGACATCGCGACGCTTCTCTCGGACGAGAACATCGCGATAAGGGCGGGACACCACTGCGCACAGCCTCTCCAGCAGTACCTGAACATTCAGGCATCGGCAAGGGCTTCGCTCTACCTTTACAACACGGAAGAGGAAGTTGACATACTGCTCTCGAAGCTTCCGAACATCAGGAAGTGGTCGGGATTCAAGGACTAGCGAAAATTCAGAATCTGAAAACGGGCGTTTGGTTTGTTCATAATAAACTGAACGCCCGTTTTTTTTGTTCATTTTTGATAAAACATATTGACCGAAAAGTAAACACGCGTTAAATTATTCTCATCTTGTAAAAAAGGAGACGTAAATTGCGGAAACCGAATGCACAAATCGCCGAAAAAATCAAAACGGCAGTTGCAGAACTTATGAAAGAGAAAAATCCTTCACAAATCGGGATGCGCGATATCGCAAAAAAATGCGGAATCACGCCCGCGAACATCTACCATTATTACAGGAGCAAGGAAGAGCTTTTCGAAAGAATCGCTTCCGAATCAACAACACAGAGTGCCGAAGAAAAGAGGACTAACATGAAGGAAATTTCAAAACTCATCGACTACAGAAAGGACATCAAAGTCGTGGACGCAACGCTCAGAGACGGAGGGCTTGTGAATGATTTCTACTTCCCGGACGGTTTCGCAAAGGCTTTGTATGAAGCGAACGTGAAAGCCGGAGTTGACTACATGGAATTCGGCTATAAAGCTGACAAGGATATGTTCGACGTGAACAAATTCGGGCCTAGCAAATTCTCTGATGACGATTACATCCGCTCCATCGTCGGCGACAACAACACAGATCTCAAGATTGCGGTCATGGCTGACGTAGGACGCACGAAATACAAGGAAGACATCCGCCCGAAATCGGAGTCGCCGGTTGACCTCATCCGAGTCGCAACTTATGTCCACCAGATTCCTGGCGCGGTCGATATGATTGAGGACGCGCACAACAAGGGATACGAGACATCATGCAACATCATGGCGATTTCGGCGGCGCAGGACGGAGACGTAAGGGCTGCGCTCGACATCATCGGTCAGTCACCTGTCGATGTAATCTACATTGTCGATTCGTACGGCTCAATCTACCCTGAGCAGATGCAGAGAATCGCGGACACATACTGCGAATTCGGCGCGAAATACAACAAGAAAATCGGAATCCACGCGCACAACAACCAGCAGCTCGCTTTCGCGAACACAATCGAGGCGTGCGGCGACGGCGTTGACTTCCTCGACGCGACATATGCGGAGATGGGACGCGGTGCCGGCAACTGCGCGATGGAGCTTCTCCTCGGTTTCCTCAAGAACCCGAAGTACAACATCTACCCTGCCCTCAAATTCATCGAGCAGCACATGAAGCCGATGAAAGAAGCGGGCGTGAGATGGGGATATGACATTCAGTATCTTCTTACGGGGCTTCTGAACCAGCATCCCAGAACGGCAATCGCATTCACAAAAGACGGAAGAAAAGATTATTCCGAATACTACAAAGAACTGACTTCACAGGAATAGTTCAGATTTCATGAAAAAGAGAGGCTGTCCGATTTATTTTCGGGCAGCTTTTTTTTATCTGCATCCACAATTGAATTACACTTAAACCAAATAAAATGATTAAATTACTCTGTAAACTTAAAGTAACTTTTCTTTAAATTCTTACAGGAGCATTTATGGCAAATACATCATCAACAAAAGGAAAACGAACGAGCCTGAAAAGAAGGCTTGTGATTCTCGTCGGACTTGTGATACTTGTAATGAACGCTGTTCAAGTATTAATCATATCGGCGAACTCAAAGAAGAAAATACTCCTTGAAAACACCGATGTCTACACGAACATGATAAAAGGATATTCGCTTTCGGTTCAGAATCATCTAGAAGGCTACTTCAAGGAACTGAACACGTACTTGTACGCGGACGAAGTGAAGAACGGAGACCTTGAGGAAGTCTTCAGCTGGCTGCAGCAGCCCGACCACGACGACATGCGCGACGAATTCGACTACATTTTGGTAGCAGGCCCGGACGGACAAGCGCGCGCCGACATAGGAAAGGAAACCGACATAAGCTCGCGCGACTATTTCCAGGCGATTATGAAAAACGGAAAGGACGATTTCGTTGACAACCCTGTGATATCGAAAACGACAGGAGAGCCGGTAATCCACATAACAAGGGCACTGAAAGACAGAAACGGAAAAACATTCGCGATGATTGCAGGCGTGGTGACAGTCAACCATTTGATGGACGAAATAAACGAGATAAAAATCGGAGAGGGCGGATACGCATACCTGCTTTCTGGCGAGGGGCTTGTCATGACGCATCCGCAGAAAGAACTTGTCATGAAAAAGAATTTCATAACGGATGCGACAAACGGAGACGAGGATCTGGCAATCGCGAAAGAAATGGTCGCAGGAAAATCGGGCACGGGCTGGAAAAATTCAACCACGAACAAAGGCAAGGACTTCATCGTGTACACACCGATTACGGGAACGCCGTGGTCGCTCGCGCTGACAATCCCTGACAACCAGATTTACGACCTGATTAAGCAGATACAGGGAATGCTCTTGTATTTCGGAATCGCGAGCATCGTGATTCTCATCGGACTTACGACATTCCTGCTCGTCACTTCTCTAAAACCGCTGAACACTGTCGAGAGCGCAATCGTCGCAATTGCATCGGGAGACGCGGATTTGACGAAGAGAATCGCAGTCCAGTCAAACAACGAAATCGGGCAAGTCGTAAAAGGATTCAACGACTTCACGCAGAAACTCCAGACAATCATCGGCGACGTAAAGGAATCGAAGGACGACCTTCTGATTGCTGGCGAGAATCTTTCGGGAGCAACGGAAGACACGGCAAGCTCTATAACAGAAATCATCGCGAACATCGACTCTATGAAGAGGCAGATTGACACGCAGTCGCAGTCGGTTGCGCAGACAGCAGGCGCGGTGAACGAAATCGCATCGAACATCGAGTCTCTCGAAAAGATGATTGAGTCGCAGTCGGCAGGAGTAACGCAGGCAAGCGCGGCAGTCGAGCAGATGATCGGAAACATTTCGTCCGTAAACAATTCCGTCGACAAGATGGCTTCCTCTTTCAACGACCTCCGCTCAAGCTCGCAGGTCGGAATATCGACGCAGAACTCAGTCAACGAGAGAATCAGGCTGATTGAGAGCCAGTCGCAGATGCTCCAGGAAGCGAACGTCGCAATATCGGCAATCGCAAGCCAGACGAACCTCCTTGCGATGAACGCCGCAATCGAGGCTGCGCACGCTGGAGAGGCGGGAAAAGGATTCAGCGTCGTCGCGGACGAAATCAGGAAGCTTTCTGAGACATCGGCGGAGCAGTCGAAGACAATCGGCGACCAGTTGAACAACATCAGACAGTCCATAAGCGAAGTCGTGTCGGCATCGGGAGAGTCGAGCCTCGCATTCGAATCGGTGTCGTACAAGCTTGAGGAGACGGACGCGCTCGTCATGCAGATCAAGGCGGCGATGGAAGAGCAGAACGCAGGCTCGAAGCAGATTACGGAAGCACTCCACAGCATGAACGACAGCACGGTGGAAGTCAGGAACGCTTCGAGCGAAATGCAGGAAGGCAACAAGATGATTCTTCAGGAAGTGCAAAGTCTGCAGAACGCTTCTCTTGCAATGGGGCAGAGCATGGAGGAAATGTCGGTCGGAGCGCGAAAAATCAACGAAACCGGAGTCGCACTTTCAGATGTCGCAGAGCAGATGAAACATTCGATTCTGAAAATCGGCACACAAGTGGACAAATTCAAAGTCTGACACGGCTGCAGATTTGCAAATGAGTCCCAACCATTTGCGAAGTGGATGCAGCCGATTCCGGCATGCGCACAGCGCATACCTTTCCGACAGTTGCATCCACAAAAAACTCAGCAGTCGCCTATTACAATGCCTTTGAAAATTCATTAGTATTGGCATTTATGGATACAAAAGAACTTTACAGAGAAATTCTCAACGAACACAACATAAACCCGGCGCACAAAAAATCAGTTCCGGGAGCGACGATAGAGCTTAACGGCGTGAACCCGAGCTGCGGCGACAACATCACGCTCTTTCTGAAAACAGAGAACGACAAAATCGTTGACGGCGGATTCACTGGTTCAGGATGCGCAGTGTCCCAGGCTTCTTGCGACATGATGCTCGACCTCGTAATCGGAAAGCAGAAGGACGAGGCACTTCACCTTGCGGAAATATTCATGGGAATGATAAAAGGAACTTCCACTCAGGAAGAAATCGAGGAACTTGACGAGGCAGGCGCACTGCAGGACATCGCGCACATGCCGGCTCGTGTGAAATGCGCAGTCCTCGGCTGGAGAACGCTCAGGGAAGTCTTCGAATCGAAGGGCGACGGCGTTCACTTGGGAAGCGGAAACGCAAGCCACATCTCCTGCGAAACGAAATAAATCTGCTTGAATAAAAAGGAAAACCCATCATGCTGAAAAGAATCATCAATAGTGCGAAAATCGCCGCAAAAATCATGTTCGTGGCGGCGGCGGCAATGCTTCTGTTCTCGTGCAACGAAAAGAAATCAGGCGGCAGGACGACGATAACGGCAAGTTTCTACCCGCTCTACATAATGCTAATGAACATCTGCGAAGGCGCGGACGTTGACATTTCGATGCTTGCGCCGAGCGACACGGGCTGCCTTCACGACTACCAGCTCACGACGAAAGACATGCAGGCAATCGAAAAATCGGACATCGTGGTCGTCAACGGACTCGGAATGGAAGACTTCATCGATAAAGTTTTCGATACGAAGAAAGACAAGACAATCGTCGCAGGAAAGGATTTCGTCGTGACGGATGACAACCCGCACATCTGGGTGTCAATTTCGGGAGCGATTTACGAAGTCAATGCGATTTCGATGGCACTCTGCGAGCTTGACGGGAAAAATGCCGAAATCTATGCGAAGAACGCGGAAAAATACATCGCGAAATTGCAGAATCTTCAGGACGAAATGCACGAAAAGCTTGAGCCTTTCAAGGGCGCGAAAATAATAACATTTCACGAGGCATTCCCGTATTTCGCGGCGGAATTCTCGCTTGAAATCGCAAGCGTAATCGAGCGCGAGCCGGGAACGACTCCGAACCCGAAAGAGCTGAGCGAGACAATCGAGACAATCAAGTCGGAAAACGAGAAGACAGGAAAGGAAATCCCGCTTTTTGCAGAACCGCAGTATTCAAGCTCATCAGCGGAAATCATTGCGCGCGAGACAAAGAGCAGAATCTACGAGCTTGACCCGTGCGTCACAGGAAAATCCGACAAGGACGCATACATCAACGCGATGAAAAAGAATTTGGAAACTCTACTGACAGCACTGAAATGAACCTGAACCTGCACCACCCCACAATCTATCCGCATGTCTGCCTCACAAAAATCGAGCATCTGTCCGTCAAGACAAACGGGGAGACGATTCTCGGCGACGTGAACCTGCAAATCCGCTGCGGAGAACTGACTGCAATCGTCGGCAGAAACGGTGCCGGAAAAACGACATTTTTGCGCGCGCTGCTCGACGAAATCCCGCATACGGGGACAATCACATACGAGCACGGAGTTTCGCCCGGCGGAATAAAAATCAAGCCGCGAAAAAAGCCGAGATTCGGCTACGTCCCGCAAAAGCTTGCAATCGCACAAGGAAGTCCCGTTTCAGTTTCGGATTTGGTCCTGAGCTGCATATCGAATTATCCGGTTTGGCTTCCGAGACGCAAAAAGGACACGGAACGCGTCAGGAAAATCCTTTCGGCGACGAACGCGGAAAAGCTTGCCGACAAAAGAGCCGGGGATTTGTCGGGCGGAGAAATTCAGAGAGTCATGCTCGCGCTCGCAATAAATCCGCTGCCCGACATACTGATTCTTGACGAGCCGGTTTCGGGCGTTGACAGGAACGGACTGAAAGATTTCTACGCATTGGTCGCAAAACTCAGGCACGACTTCGACGTTACGATTCTGCTTGTGAGCCACGACCTTGATTTGATTGCGGAGCACGCGGACAAAGTTGTTTTCATCGACAGGGGAATCGCGGCGGAAGGTTCGGTTGAGGAAGTGTACTCAGATGAAAAATTCATCGAGACATTCGGAAAAATAAAATACGAGTGAATTCAAATGCAAAGTTTTTACGCAATAATTTCGACAATCCTGCCATTCTCTTGGCTTGAAGCTGATTTCATGAAAAACGCTTTTCTCGCAGTGATTCTTGCAGCCCCGCTCTTCGCGCTTTTGGGCAGCGTCGTCGTCTCGAACCAGATGGCATTTTTCTCGGACGCAATCGGGCATTCCGCGCTCACGGGAATCGCAATCGGAGTTTTGCTCGGAATCGGAAATCCGCTAATCGCAATGATTGCCTTCTCGCTTCTGCTCGGAGCCGCGATAATCACGGTCAAGTTCAAGGGGAAAACGAGCGCGGACACGATAATCGGCGTTTTCTCATCGACATCGGTCGCGCTAGGAATCGTGCTTTTGAGCGCAACAGGGAATTTCTCGAAATACCAGAGATACCTTGTCGGCGACATCCTGAGCATCACGCCTATGGAAATAGCACAGCTTTTCGCTTCGCTCGTCATTCTGCTCGTGGTGTTCGTCGTCTTTTACAACAAAATGCTTCTCACGAACCTTCACGGAACATTTGCGCGAAGCCGCGGAGTAAAAACTTTCTCGGTCGAGATGATATTCTCGCTTCTGACAGCCGCAATCGTCACGATTTCAATCCGCTGGACAGGGCTTCTCGTCATAAACAGCCTGCTAGTCCTTCCTGCAGCATCAAGCAGGATGATTTCAAGAAATTCAAGGCGGTACATATTCTTCTCGCTCCTGATTTCGCTCTGCTCCTGCATTCTGGGACTGATTCTTTCGTGGTACATCGGAAGCGCGAGCGGAGCCACAATCGTCATCGTGAACGCATTCATCTTCATAATCTGCCTGGTAATCAGCATCGTAAGAAAAATATGAAAACGAAATTCCTGATTCTGTTTCTTTTTGCAAATTCGATTCTCCTCAATTCGCCACTGTTTTCTGAAAACTTGAAAATCGACATGCGGCTGAACACAAAAGAGGCCGACGAGAAAAATTACATGAACTTTTCGTACGAAACTACGACATCGTCGACAACGACGAAAACAAAAATAAAAGACAAGTACGATGCAGTTTCTGGCGCGTCGAAAAACCATTCGACAAAGAAAACGCTCGCTGTCTACCAGAATCAGTCGAAGAAAAAAATCCTTCCGAAAACGCTCCGCGCCTTCCTGCTTTTTCCGGTCTGTGATTTTAGCAAAATAGAAGAAGACAACCTTCAAATCGAAAAGGACGCGGAAAATCTGGAAAAAATCACGGTCACGTTCAGCCATCGCGGAAATTCGTACAAAATCGAAAGCGACGAGGGCGGAAATGTATTCGTCAACTTTCAGAAAAAAAAGAACGGCGAAATAAAAAATTCGTTCAGGATAAAATTCAAGGAAACCGAAAAAAACGACGGCGAAAAAGAGAAAGCTGAAAACAACGAAAAAAAAGAAGAAGCAAAAACACCGAAACAGGAAGATTCAAAACAAACTGACAAGGATTCCGCCCAAAATGAAAATCCCGATGAAAAAACGCAAGAACTAGATTCCGCAAACAAAGGTGAAGACGAAAGCGACGGCTTTGAAAACGACGGATTCGACGACGCGGCAGAAAAAGTCTACGCGGGAAAACTCAAGCTCAGAGAAAAAAACGGAATCCTGACTCTGAAAGGAAAAGTCAAGCTGGTGGAAAAACCAAAAATAGAAGAAGTGAAAAAAGAAAAAACTGAAGAAAAAGAAGAGCAGCCGGAAGGAAATCCGACAGAATCTGAAAATGAAAATAAGGAAGGAAAACCTGACAAAAAAGGCGATGGAGCTTAGAAAAGAACCACCGCCGGGAAAATCACAATCCGAATGAAGTGAGCGAAATAATCGAAGAGCAGCCGGACGAAAGCTCGTTGAACGCCATCCTGTAGTCGCCGGTCTTTTCTGGGTCAATCAAATCTCTGGAGAAACCGGTGAAATCCATCAGGCAGCAAACCCTGGGCTTTATGCTGCCGTCGAGCGAAATCGGGGAAGCGGGGTCTGTCTTGAAAACGCGCCTCACGTCTTTCGGCGTGACGTAAACGGCATTGCCCTTGAAAATATCGAAGCACTTCCGGCGGTCCATTCCTGTCATGCAGACAATCCAGTCGAATTTGTCGGCGACGCTTGCATCGAGCTTCACGGAAGTGTGCGATCCGGAATCAACACCAGCACGCGCGAGAATGTTTTTTGCGCCGTCGGTCATAGCAACCCCGACTTTTGCATCTTCCGAAATCGCGGCAGAATCGACTTTGAAATGACTCGAAATCTTCTTTTTCCGTAAAATGTGCGAAAAAATCTGCGCTGCCATAGGCGAAAGAGCCACATTATCATGGCAAGCAAAAAGAATCCGAATCATATCTGTCATAAAAAACAACCCCGTCACAACGAAATTTCAGCTAACTGGCATTATTTTTCTGCAAACTCTCCAACAAAAAACGCCGTATCAAGAATAACGGATTTTTTTTTATTTTTCAAAAGAGTAAGAATGGTCGCGCCAGGAAGAAGTGAGAAAAAAAAATATACCGAGAAGCATAATTTTTGCTAAAATGAAAATGAATCACAAAACTTCCTGATTGCTAGCAGAACTCTACAACGAGCTCTTCTTGTGAAAATAAATCTATAAAACTTAAATGTTTGAAAGACATTCTATCATCTCCTTTGTATATGCATTAGCGTCAGAGTCATTCCAATTCGTTTTGAATCTTATCAAATTGCTTGAAATCTTCTGTGTATTTATCGAATGTAAAATAATCAATAGAAAGCACAAAAGGGTAATTGTAATGACCTCAAAAGATTAAAAAAGCACTTTTACATAAAGCCGTGCAAGGTCGCTTGCATGATGTGCATAACATTCTATTCTCTCCTTGACGATTTCTCTCCACAACGTTATTATCATAACGATAATTTCTACCACATAACAACGGAGGCTCCAATAGATTGATTTGAAATTCGTCATACAATAAAAAAAACGCCCGAATTGCTTCTGATAAAAAGCATTCGGACGTTTTTCATTTTTCTTCAATTAGAAGTCTGCGAGTTTCGGTGCGCGTGGATATGGAATCACGTCGCGGATGTTCTGCATTCCTGTCACATACAACAGGAGTCTCTCGAATCCGAGTCCGAATCCGGAGTGCGGAACTGTTCCGAACTTGCGGAGGTCAAGGTACCAAGAATAATCCTCAGGATTGAGTCCGAGTTCCTTTATCCTGTTCAAAAGCTTGTCGTAATCCTCCTCTCTTTCGGAACCGCCGATGATTTCGCCGAGTCCAGGAACGAGAACGTCAACAGCTTTTACAGTCTTTCCGTCATCGTTAGCCTTCATGTAGAACGCCTTGATTTCTTTCGGGTAGTTGTAGACCATGACAGGGCACTTGTAGATTTTCTCCGTGAGATAACGCTCGTGCTCGGTCGCAAGGTCACAGCCCCAATACGGCTTGAATTCGAACTCGTCAGCATGTTTCTCAAGTTCGGCAACTGCCTCCGTATACGAAACGCGCTTGAACGGAGTCTCCACGACATGCTTGAGAGTATCGATTACGCCAGGCTGGATTCTCTTGTTGAAGAATTCCATGTCCGCCGCGCATTTCGTCAACGCCCAGTTCAGGAGATACTTGATGAACTCTTCCTGAATGTCCATGTCGTCTTCCAAATCGTAGAATGCCATTTCAGGCTCGCACATCCAGAATTCTGCCAAGTGGCGTGTCGTGTTCGAGTTTTCGGCGCGGAATGTCGGTCCGAATGTGTAGACGCGTCCGAGCGCAGTCGCAAGCGTCTCAGCCTCAAGCTGTCCCGAAACGGTGAGCGAGGCCTTCTTTCCGAAAAAGTCCTTTCCGTAGTTCACGAGCTTTGCGGCATCTTCTTTTTTCATGCCGGCCGCGCCCTTCTCAAGCGCAACCTCGGCAAGTTTTTCCATAGAGAGTGTCGTAATCTGGAACATCTCGCCTGCACCTTCGCAGTCCGAGCAAGTAATTTCAGGAGTGTTGATGTAGTAGAACCCCTTCTCCTGGAAGAACGAATGCAATGCGAACGCCATCTGGCTTCTCATTCTGAACACTGCGCCGAATGTGTTCGTCCTTGCCCTCAAGTGAGCATTCTCCCGAAGGAATTCCATTGAAGCGGCTTTTTTCTGTATCGGGTAGTCGCCCGGACATTTTCCGAGAACGACAAGTGTCTCGATATTGACTTCGACAGCCTGACCTGAAGCAGGAGACTCGACGAGTTTTCCGGTTGCCTTTACCGATGCTCCAGTCGAAATGTCGGAGATAGACTTTTCAATATTTTCGATATTCGAAGGATTTGCAGGATTCGTCCTGTCGAATGTCAACTGAATGCTGGCGAAACAAGAACCATCGTTCACTTGAACAAACACAAGGTTCTTTGAGTCGCGGATTGTGCGGACCCATCCGCAGACTGTGACAGTCCTTCCGTCCGGGGAAGATGTCAAAATATCTTTGATAAGTTCTGTTTTCATAATTCTATGATTTTATCAGAATCAAAGTGTGTGTTCAATTTAATGCAAAAATTTAAGCGGCGATATCACGCAAGTTTGAAGAGACCTTCCACGTCTTCTTCCTTTACGATGAACACATTCCGGTTCGTGCTTCCGATGATTTCGGAATTCACTGGCGAAGTTTTGTAGAGCCTTCCCAAATAATCGCGCCTTTTTCCGCCGAGCATAATAAGACTCGCGTCAAATTCATCGGCAGCAGTCACGATTTCATTCCAAACAGAACCTTTTCTAAGCTCTGTGGAAATCTGCACTTTTTTCTCGGCAGCAAGGCGGGCAACATAATCAAGATATTTCTGACCGTCGGATTCAAGCCGCGCTTTGTAACGGGCAGATTCGTCAGGAATAAAGAAATTCGACAACTCCAGCTGCTTCAGCGTTGCCGTATCGACGACATAGACAACTTTCAAATCGCATTTATACTGTTTCGCGAACATTATCGCATACATGGCGGCATTCAGAGACTGCTCAGAACCATTGACAGCTACAACCAATTTTTGAAGAAGCGGCTTTATCACGATTTCTCTCCTGACTTGACTAGGAACAGAAAGGCCCGATTTTTCCGAGGCTTTCTGCTAATCCGACGATTTTCTATTTTTGAGCGATTTCAGAACGAAGACATTTTCTCGCTCACGTTCTTCCAAAACGCTCTCTATATATATTTTCGTCTCTTTTGTCTGAGGGATTATCATTTTATCCAGCGCATTGACTCTTCGCTGCGTTTTTTTGACTTCGCTTGCAAGCCTCCAAACAATCGTCCTAATCGAAGCCATCTCCGTCAAAAGATTCAGCAGCTTGAAGAATTCCACCATAACTTTGTCGGAATCGGCGAATGTTCCCATGAACGAATAGAAAAGCTGCTGCTGCGGAAGCTCAACTTCAATCGTGTTGAAATTCATTCCGCCAACAACGACAGGCTTTTCTTTCATGTTGTAATCGTACTTCACGCCATGCGAGATTCGCTCCACGCGGTCGCTACCGACCATCATGAGCATTTTCTGCAACGCAGGGTATGCCTGCGACACGACTTTATCGATATCACGCTCAAGAAGCTTGACCTTCTCGACCATGCGCATAAGTTCCATCACGAGGATTTCGCGCTTCTGCTCAAGCAGGTCATATCCGTCAACGGCGACCGACAACTGCTCTTTTACGGAGATGAGATTTGACTTTGTAGGAGCGATATTCAATCTTGCCATAGCTCATCAATCCTTCGGCATATACTTCTGAATCAATTCAGGCTTGATTCTGTAAAGTTCATTCTGAGGAAGAAGCTTCAGAAGTTTCCAACCCAAATTGAGAGTTTCTTCAATCGACCTGTTTTCGTATTCACCCTGGGTGAAGAACTCGCCTTCCAAAGCCTCTCCGAATTTCAGATACATCTGATCTTCTTTGCCAAGTTCCTCTTCTCCGATGATTGCAGCCAAATTGCGGATTGCCTTAACCTTCGAATAAGCGGCAAAAAGCTGGGAAGAAACTGCTGCATGGTCTTCCCTAGTCATTCCGTCGCCGATACCGTCCTTCATAAGACGACTGAGAGAAGGAAGACCGGAAACAGGCGGATATACGCCCTTCTGAGAAAGTTCCCTGTCGAGAACAATCTGTCCTTCAGTGATATATCCAGTCAAGTCCGGAATCGGGTGCGAAATGTCATCGTTCGGCATAGTCAGAATCGGAATCTGAGTAATCGAACCAGTCGAGCCTTTTATTTTTCCCGCACGCTCATAAAGCTCCGCCAAATTCGAATACAGATATCCAGGATATCCCTTTCGGCCAGGAACCTCGCCTCGCGTCGTTGAAATCTCTCGCAACGCCTCGCAGTAGTTTGTCATATCAGTCATAACGACAAGAACGTGCATATTTTTTTCGTATGCCAAATATTCAGCGGCAGTAAGAGCACATCTCGGGGTGATGATTCTTTCAATCGAAGGCGCATCCGCAAGGCTCTGGAACATGACGACCTTTGACAAAACGCCTGATTCCTCGAAAGACTTTATGAAGAACTGTGCCTGGTCGTACTTGATTCCCATTCCGGCAAAAACCATTACGAACTGCTCATCCGAATTCAAGATTTTCGCCTGACGTATGATTTGCGCGGCAAGATGATTGTGCGGCAATCCGTTCCCAGAGAAAATCGGCAGCTTCTGACCGCGAATCAGGGTGTTCATTCCATCGATAGAAGAAATTCCAGTCTGAATGAAATCTCTCGGATACACACGCGCAAACGGATTTATCGGAAGACCGTTCACATCGACCTTTTTTGACGAGACAATCGGCGGAAGACCGTCAATAGGCTCGCCGAGTCCGTTGAAAATGCGTCCGAGAAGACCTTCGCCAACGCGAAGCTCCATCGGCTCGCTCAAAAATTCAACTGTGGTATCGTTCAAATCCAAGCCGGTCGTAGAACCGAAAATCTGAACGACAGCTTCGTTTTCGTTCAAATCGATTACACGGCCTGTCTTTTTCTCCCCGAACTTGTCCCTGACGTAAACGATTTCATTATAGAAGACATTCTCTGACCTCTTTACAACGACGATTGGACCATCGACAGAAGAAAGTCCCTTATATTCAACACCTTTCATCACTATCTCCTGTACATTCGTTCAAGATTTCCCATCTGCTCGTCAAGGTGTCCCTCAACATCCTTCAGCATCGAAAGATTGTCATTCGGCACTGAAGATTTCAAGCGGACGATTTCATCTTTTACCGGCAAAGACGCAACTTTCGGCAAAGGAACTCCAGCCTTTATGACCGCAAGACCGCGCTTGTAGAAATTCATTATGAGAAGCAGAATCTGAACCTGTTTTTCAGGAACGGAATAGACATCAATTGCATCGAATGCCGACTGCTGCAAGAATCCGTTCTTTATCATGTCAGCGACAACCAAAACGATTCTCTTTTCGTCCGGCAAAGCATCAGGACCAATGAGCCTGACAATCTGCTGCAAACGCTGCTCATTTTTGAGCAGCTCAAGAGCGGAAAGTCGAATTTCAGCCCAACGAGGGTCGAATTTGTCCCACCACTCGCGGATTTCATCTGCATATTCGGAATAAGACTCTATCCAACCGATTGCAGGATAGTGGCGCGCATTTGCGAGTTCCCTATCCAATGCCCAGAAGCAACGGATGAATCTTTTTGTATGCTGAGTAACCGGCTCAGAAAAGTCACCGCCCGGAGGAGAAACAGCGCCGATTACGGATACAGAGCCTTCCTGACCGCAAAGCGAAGTGACACGACCTGCGCGCTCATAGAATTCCGCAAGTCGAGTAGGAAGATATGCAGGGAAGCCTTCCTCTGCAGGCATCTCTTCCATACGCCCGGAAAGTTCGCGCAAAGCCTCTGCCCAACGAGAAGTCGAGTCAGCCATGATTGCGACGTGCATTCCCATGTCGCGGTAATATTCAGCCAAAGTTATTCCCGAATAAAGCGAAACTTCACGAGCCGCAACCGGCATATTCGACGTATTAGCGATGAGAATAGTACGTTCCATCAACGAACGGCCAGTTCTCGGGTCAATCAAAGTCGGGAACTCTGTCAAAACGTCGGTCATCTCGTTTCCGCGCTCACCGCAACCAATGTAGACAATCAAATCCGCATCGCACCATTTTGCGATTGCGTGCTGCGTCATCGTCTTGCCAGTACCGAAACCGCCCGGAATTGCCGCAGTACCGCCCTTCGAAAGCGGAAAGAACACGTCGATGACACGCTGTCCAGTTACGAGCGGCTGACTGACAGTAAGTTTTTTCGAGAAAGGACGAGGTTTTCGCAAAGGCCAATAATGAGAAAGCTTAATCTCCTCGTCAAAATCAGTTATTCCGATAACATCATCAACAGTATACTCGCCTGAGCCTTTGAACATCTTGAGTTTTTTTCCGACGATATACGGAGGAACCATGATTTTATGGAGAACCGAAGCCGTTTCCTCAACAGTTCCAAGAACTTTTCCAGGCTCAATCTCACATCCCTCAGAAATTCCTTCGAGCGCATCGAATTTCCAAGTTTTATTGATGTCGATCGGCTCGGTTCTGTCTCCAGGTGTCAGAAACGCGCCTGATTTCTCGTACATCGCCTCCAAAGGACGCTGAATTCCATCATAAATCGTGCCGACCAGACCAGGTCCAAGCCGAAGCGAAAGCGGACGACCGTTCGAAACGACATCCTCGCCGATTTTCATTCCAGTATCGTCCTCGTAGACCTGGATTGTCGCGCTACCCTCGTTCTGTCTGATAATTTCGCCGATGATTTTCTTCTCACCAACATCGACAACATCGTAAAGTCCGCACCTTCCAATCCGTCCGCATAAACGATAGGACCAGAGATTCTAGTAATTTTTCCTGATATTTTTTTTGAAGCCTGACTCATTCTGGCAATTTTCCTCCGAACAAGGAGAGAGCAAGCTCTTCCGAATATGTATCTTTTATTTCACGAACAATCTGGTCAATAGTCAGACGTATGCGCAAAACTTTGTCTTCACTTTCAAGAATGATTCCCTCGTGTATTTCGTTTCCAAAGGCGATTTCTTCGCCTGTTTTTTCAAAACTTTTCTCACACACGACAGCAACATCGATTTTTTGATTTGACAATACCTTTTTTGCAGAATCCAAATCGATTCCGAACACATAGGCATTGAATTTCTTCCCGGAAACAATGGAAGATTTTTTTTCAAGCGACTTTTCGATGAGGGAAAGTCTTTTTTCACATCCAAGCTTTTTCAAATAATCATTCAAAGCCGACGAAACTGAGTCCGCATAAAATTTCACAAGAAAACGCTCTTTTTCAAGAGGAAGTGCCGCATTGACATTCTTCTCGAACTGCTCAATTTTTGACTTATAATAATTTGATTTCTGCTCCGATGCATCTTTCACGCGATTCTCAACATCGGCAAGAATCCTCTCGCATTCCAAATCTGCGTTTTTGAGGATTTTATCGGCTTTTTTTCTTGCGTCTGCCTCAATTTCCTTGTCAAGAATCTCGGTGGATCTAAGTTCTTCCATTTTGTCTTCCCGATTATTCTGCTTTCCCTAAACTTGAATTCCAATAGCCTCGCGAATCGAATCCGTCAAAGTCTTTTTGCCTTCCAGATGACCACGAATACCAGGAATTTCCACAATCAGCGGATATTCGACTCCTTTCTGCCAATCAAGAACCTCATCTTCAAGCATACTCGAAACCTCTTCCGTCAGAATCAGGACTTTGGGACGCTCAGAAGCTGGAACGGACGCAATTCCGCCACGACCTGTAATTCTGTTGAAAGCATCAAGTGCTTCTGTCCTATTAACAGAAACGCTCCCATCAACACCTACAAGTTTGAAAGCCAGAACAATTTCGCGTTCGCCAATTACAAAGTATTCCAAAGTTTTTCCCTGCTCTTAAAAAAAATTACAAAATTATTATCAACAAAGCGACCAAGAATCCCCAAAGACAAATACCTTCTGCCAAACCGACGAAAGGCAAAGCTTTTCCTGAGAGTTCCGCATTCTCGCTCATTGCACCCATTGCAGCGGCACCGATTTTTCCGACAGCCATTCCGCCAGCAATACAAGCCAAACCTACTGCCAAACCAGCAGCAATATACTTGATTGCGCTAGAGTTAGAAGCATCAGCTTCCGGTGCAGTCTCCGGCTGAACGATAGTCTGATTTTCAGTCTGTGCAACTTCATTTTTGCCAGCTTCCGCAAAAGCACCGAAGATAGTCAAGCAAAGCAAAGCAGCAACAATTGAAAGGACCTTTTTATTCATTTTTTCACCTCACAAAATTTATTTATAACTGAAAGCGAACGGTTTGAATTCACTTCCTGTTTCATTGAAGAATTTAGAGAAGAATTCGTAATACTGAAGACGAATAACCTGAATCGCAACAATCATTCCCTCAAGGACAATTACGATTGCGTTTCCGACGATTGCTATGACAACAGCACCAGCTGCCGGCGCAATGGCAACCATAGAAGAAATGATGTATCCGAGAACTGCATGGGCCAAAGCGAACGCACCGACACGAACAAAGCTTATCGAATTGGAAAGATAAGTTGAAATGACCTCTATCAATTCAACCACACCGCCAATCAAAAGCGCACCGATTCCGTTTTCAATGACAGGCCTTTTTCCGTCCAACAAACGCTCGAACGGTTCGCCGAAAGCCGAGCAGAAAAGCGTAATTCCGATAATCACCCAGTCGTAAACCGCAGGAGAATGACCGAAAGCAGCTATGCGAATGGCGAAGAACACGACGTACCAGAAAAAGAGCATTCCTGAAAGACCGATTTTTCCGAAGAACGCGCTTCCGACATCCTTTTTCAAAAGATTATTGTAGAAATTGATTATGAGACCTATCGAATTTATCACGAATCCCAATCCGATTGTAATTCCGAAAATCGTGAAAATCGGAACAATCGGATTTTCTGCCGCCCAGAATTCAAGGCTGAACAAAGGCTCTCTCAAAGCTTCAGGGTCAGTAATGCCAAACAACCTTTTTATCGCACCGCTGACAGGAAGGAGAACCTCCGTATTTGCGAAGAATTCGCCCTCAAAAAATCCCATTATCGAACTTGATATACCAATGCACATAAAAATCGGAGCGAATTTGTTCCAACCGCCGACTTTGATAACCTTCTTGGACATGAGAATGCCGGCAAGCAAGAACACAAGCCCCTGCCCCAAATCGCCGAACATTATTCCGAAAAGAACAGTAAAGAAGATTGCGACAAACGGAGTCGGGTCGACAGTTCCATAAAGCGGTGAGCCGTAACTGAAAATCATTCTTTCGAATGCGCTGACGACTTTTCCATGCTTGAGCTTTACAGGAACTTTTTCAACACCACGGATGACGGACGGAACTTCGTGAGGCTCGTAAACGCGGATTGCAATCCGTCCCTCCGTCAAATCCCCGAGTTCTTTCATCATCGGATGAGTGTCGCTCTCTGGAATCCAACCCGTCATTCTATAAACGAGATTCGTAGACTCAAGAGAATTCTGTTTTTCGATGATTTGACTTCCGATAGAAAACGATGCCAAAAGTTTTTTGAACAATTCCGCATGAGTTTTTGCGAGGTTCTTTTTTTCCTCTTCAACAAGCGCAAAAGCTTTTTTCGTATCTTCTAGCTGCTTATCAAGAGTCTGCAGGACATCTTCCGGCACGCCCTTGAAGTCCTTCGGAATTTCCATATTCACAAAGCCGAATTTTTTTAGCTCGGAATCGAGGGAGAACCTAGCTTTTTTGGAAGAAGCCGCCAAAATCTTTGACCTATCGCCATTTTCATCTGAAAGAGAGATGATTACAGCCCTATCTCCTACAGAGAACCTTAAATCATCGAGCAATGCGGGATCAATGCGACCTACACGCAACGACAAAAACGAAACATGATCCAAATCATCAAAAGGAACTTTCAGATTTGCAAAAGAATGAGCTTCATCACAAGCATTTTTTACACGTTTCAGCTCCTCCGACAACTCATTTTCTTTCGCACGAAGCGAATCAATTTCCGCCAGAAATTTATCGGCATTTTCCCTATCAGCAGAAGTCGGTTTCGTCGCGTTGTTGTAAAACGCATCATCAAATTTTATATTAACTGAATTGTCTGGATTCAAAAAAGTTTTCGCCTGCTGAAGTCTCAAAAAAACTTCGCCATCAGGATTGCTTCTCTTTGAATTCTCAACATCGGAAGCAGTCGAGGTGTATCGCGACTGAAACTGAAAATTTCCTTTTTTTCCCAAAAATTCGATAACAGAACTGATATCCTGTTTCAGGACCATCAATTCGACCAAACGCATAGGAGTTGTTCTAGCCATATATCTCCCCTTCCTTATTTTAACTCCGAATATTCAACAGCAGCCATAAGCTTTTCCGAACCGATGTCAAGGCGAAGACCTTCGGCAACAGCTCTTATCATATCAAGCTCACCTTGTTTTATTTTGAACCACGAAACCAAGCTCAAAACACTCATTGGATTTTTATGGAATGCCGAAAAAGCCATCTTGCTGAATTCATCTTTGAAAGATTTTTCAACCCATGTAGGGTCAAGTTCCCAAACAGAACCGTCGTCATGAGGATTGACATGGCGGAAATACTTCCAATTTTTCCAATCTTCATACGAAGAAACATCTTTTTCCAATATCGCAAACGCATCGCCGGCAAGTTCATCGCGATTTTTTTTAGACTCATCTGCGAATGCCAGCCGCTTGCGGATTTCTTCCGAAGACATTTTGTAATAAACTTTCAAACGAAGAACCCAAAGTATATTGCGAAAAGAAAACTCTGTTCGCACAAGTTTTTCGACTTCGATCCTATCATCACCAGAAAGTTTTTGGACGGCCGACCACAACTCTTTTATATACTGAGAATCGAGTTTTGAATCATAATCCTGCAACTCTGATACGGTAGGAATTTCATTATACCACGAGACTGGCGTTTTTTCCGTTATTTTTTTTATGTTCGGCCACGCCTTGTAATTCAGCCAAGAAAAAGCCTTTATACTGAACACTTCTGGCAAAGAAGGCTCTCCAAGACAGAGAGCGGCTCCAAGAGCTTTCAAATTATCGTATTCATAAAAATTCAAAAGCGCGACAAGAACATCAGACGGTCGTGTAAAATTTTTGATTAAGTCTATGTACTGGTTAAGAAACTGCTTTTCAGAACGTGACTCAATTTCTTTTGCTAAGAGAATTTCTGGCATGGAAGGAACTTCACCAGAAAAAAGAAGGGAATACAAATCGCGAAGGGATTTTACAGAAAACAATTTTGCAGCATTTTTTCCGACAAACGACTTAGCGAGCATTCCACCCGCTTTTGCATAAACATAAGCAGAAGCTGCAGACGAATCCATAAAAATCACCTCGATAATTTAGCAGATATTGTATCTGCCAATTTTGCTAACACTTTTTATTATCAATCATATTTTGAAATTAAGCAAACAAGATTTTATCCAAACAAGAATCAAATTTCTCTGTAGTTTTCACAGAAGAAAGGATTTTGCCCTTAAAATCTTGCATTTCCTTATCAGCCTTTGCCTTTATCTGCTCAACGGAATCCTCATAAATTCTTTCGTTATCAGCAACGATTTTTTCGAAAGATTCCTTGAATTTCTCATCGGCAGAAGACTTTGCAACACTGATTTTCTTGTCAGCTTCCGTCTGTGCATTCAAAGTCAAAGTCTGGGCATTCTGCTCGACTTCCAAAAGGTGACCAAGAATTTCGGCCTCTTCGCTCATTTTTTTATCAGCCATAATTGACCTCCTTATTCAGAAAGAGATTCCTCTGTCTTTGAAATCAAATTAAACACATCAGAAGCAGTTTCGCATCTAACAATTTTATCAACAATTCCAGGATTTTGAAGAACCAAAGCAAGCTGTTTCAGAATCTGAATATGCTTTTCCGTTTCACCATCCGCGCCAAGAATCATAAAAACGACATGAACAGGGGCTTTATCGAGCGCATCGTAATCGATACCGGACTTGCTGACACCTATCGCGCCAACTGTTTTTTTCATGCTGGAAACAAGCGCATGAGGAACAGCAACGCTATGCATTATGCCTGTTGACATTTTCGATTCGCGCTCATTCAATGCTTCGACAGCAGCAACTCTGTCAAGGTTCGGACAGAATTTATGAATGGATTCGACCAACTCTTCAAAGAGTTCATCCTTCTCAGTACTTTCGAGATTTACGACTATTGTTTCTCTTGGAAAAATTTCACCAAGCACCATAGAATGACCTCCAAATATCACTGAAAACATCAGAACGATGAAAAACGCAAAAAAAATTGCATTTTCATCGTCACCGCAAGTTCACCAGCGTCATCTAAAAACTTGCGGCATTTTTTTTATTCCGTGTCCATCTTTTCATGACGAACACGCTAACAACTTAGTTAGCAGCAGCCTCTGCAGGAGCAACTGTCTCTACAACTGCGGCAGATTCCTCACTTACAGGAGCTTCAGTTGCAACAGCTTCAACGGCAGGCTCAGCAACGACCTCTGCAGTTGGCTCAGCAGCAGTATTTTCAACAGCATTGCTATCAGAAGAAGTGCTTTCAACCGCATTATTCTCAACAGTTGATGCAGGTGCTTCTTTAGATTCTGTATTTTCTTTCCACCAATCTGCAGCAGATGCATCTTTAGAAGCATCTCCCTGAATATTCATAGTTTTCGCAGCTTCAGACAAAGTATCACTGTGACCTTTTGCTGATTTTTTGTTAGCAAATGCAAGTGCAAAAACAACAACAAAGAACAACGCGACAAGCACAGCCGTAGCTTTTGTCAAAACAGAAGCAGAATGCGCTCCAAATGCGGCAGAATTTCCGCCACCAAGCATTCCGCCCATGCCACTGTTATCCTGATCCTGAACAAGAACAAGAAGAACAGAAAGTGCACAGATGATAACAAAAGCAACCAAAAGAACTACGCTAATAGGACCCATTTTTTTCTCCAAATTTTATTGGTACATTTAATTTTATAGAACAGTAATACTACATGAAAAAGCCGACAGAATCAACTGAAACTGCCGGCCAAAACAATCGAAACCAAATTAAGTTTCCGCCTACCCTATTTTATTTTACAGAAAATTTACAAATAGGAACGAATGTATCAGCCTTCAGCGACGCACCGCCAATCAGTCCACCGTCGATATCAGGCTGGACGAGAAGTTCCTCGGCATTCTTTGCATTCATCGAACCGCCATAAAGAATCTTCGTCTCATCCGCAACATTCTGCCCATACATATCCGCAAGAGTCTTACGGACAGCGGCATGAGTTTTGTTGGCTTCTTCAGGGGTAGCTGTCTGCCCAGTTCCGATAGCCCAAATTGGCTCATAAGCAATCGTCACCTTCGACATCTGCTCGGCAGAAACGCCTGCAAGCGCAGTCTTCACCTGAAGAGCGCAGACAGATTCTGTCACGCCGACAATTCGATGCGAGAATCTCTCACCGATACACAAAACCACATCAAGTCCATGCTCCAACGCAATTTTCACTTTGCTGTTAACAATCTTGTTGTTCTCGTAAAAATCATTGCGCCGCTCGCTATGACCAAGAATTACAGTCTTGACACCGATATCAACCAGCATCGATGCAGAAACTTCGCCAGTATGCGCACCATTCTCTGTATAAGTAACATCTTGCGCACCAAGAATGATATTGGAACCTTTTACGATTTGAGACACAGCATCAAGATAAACAAAAGGAGGCGCAATCATGAAAGTGTTGTCAACATCTTTAAGCTGCTCCACAAGAGCCTTTGCCAACTCAACGGCACCAGCCCTGTCCATATTCATCTTCCAGTTACCAGCAATGTACTTAGCACGCATACAAACCACCTTATTTTTCAAACACAAATACCAGCGACAAACAACCGACAAGCCGCTGGTATTTGATTATTCTTTCCCTAAATTACTTTGTTTCCAAGCAAGCGATTCCAGGAAGAGTTTTGCCCTCGAGGAATTCAAGAGAAGCACCGCCACCTGTTGAGACATGGCTCATCTTGTCAGCAAGGTTGAATTTGTTGACAGCAGCAACTGAATCTCCGCCACCGACAACAGTCATTGCACCGCGTCCTGTAGCCTCCGCAACGAGACGTGCGACAGTCTCAGTTCCCTTTGCGAACGCATCGAACTCGAATACGCCGACCGGACCATTCCATACGATTGACTTTGCAGTAGAAAGAACTTCTTTGTAAGCCTCGATTGTCTTAGGACCGACATCCATTGCCATGAGATTGTCAGGAATGTCTTTTCCGTCAACAGCGACCGGAGTTGCATTCGCATCGAATTTGTCAGCAGCAACATGGTCAACAGGAAGGACAATCTTGACACCTTTTGCCTCAGCGTCTTTGAGAAGTTTCTTTGCAGTGTCGATGAAATCATCCTCAACGAGAGAAATACCGACCTTGTAGCCCTGTGCCTTCAAGAATGTATATGCCATTCCGCCACCGATAACGAGCGCAGAAGCATTCTTCAAGAGAGACTCAAGAACTGCGATTTTTGAAGAAACCTTTGCACCGCCGATGATAGCAACCTGCGGTTTTGGAGGATTCTCAACCATTGGCTGAATGTATTTGACTTCTTTCTCCATCAAGAATCCGCCAACTTTTGTTGAGACGAATTTTGCGATAGAAGCTGTAGAAGCCTGGTCTCTGTGTGCAGTTCCGAACGCGTCGTTGACGAAGATATCGCCGTATGAAGCGAGTTCTTTCGCCATAACATCGCGCTCTGCAGCATCTTTTGAAGTCTCTTCTTTGTGGAAACGAGTGTTTTCGAGCATTGCGACAGCACCTTCAGGAAGAGCATCGATTGCAGCTTTCTGTCCGAGTGCATCAGGAAGGAATTTTACAGGAGCACCGAGTTTCTCTGCGAAATACTTTACGACAGGCTCAAGTCTGTTCTTTCCGTTGATGAATTTCTCTGAATCAGCGTCAGTCCATGTTTTTCCAGCTTTCTCAGCCTTCTCCTGAGCTTTCTTCACATCTTTTTTCGGGTCGCCCAAGTGGCTCATCAAAACGAGGCTTCTTGGTTTCTGCTCAAGAATGTATTTGATAGTAGGCAACGCTGCTACGATTCTTGTATCGTCCTGAACAACGCCATCTTTCATCGGAACGTTGAAATCGACACGCATGATGATTCTCTTTCCCTGCAAATCGATGTCTTTTACTGTCTTAATCATTTCTTATTTTCCTCCAAAGAAAACATATAAAATTCGATAAAATCAATGCAACAATGATAAACCATAGATTTTTCAAAGTCAAAAGAAAAAAACTAAAATTAAACTGTCATTAAACTGAAATTTTCCGACGACATTATGGAAAATTCCGAAACAAATTCGGAATGACACCACAGTTTTTTACCGTGCATTTTCCATTTTTTCAACATAAGAATCAAATTCCGTCCCGCTGACAGTCTTCTCGCCATAAAAATTGCGTCCGTCCTCCAGCGACATGAATTCTCCCTCCACGCAGCCGAGAACCGCATCAAAGTCTGGAGAATCGAGCTGCAAGTCCATCACGGGCGATTTTTTGAATTTTTCGGAATACTTTTTCGGATTCGCGGATTTTTTCCGGGCATTGTAAAGATTCCACAAAAATCTGGCAGAAAGATACTTGGAAGCTTTTTCGTCAGATTCCACGCGCGGACTTTCAGCAGAAACTGAATCAAGAAGCCCAGTCGATGAGACTTTGTAATAAAACTCCCTGTCGCTCATCTTTTTTCCGCCGGCAAGATTGTAAAGAAAATCCGACTTGCCTTTCGCAATCGAGAGCATCTGAGAAACTGTGATTTCAGGGAGCGAAAGGAGCTCTGCGGAGTCGGAATCAGCATCGATATTTCTGAAATTCCACGAGAGATTCCTGATTTTTCCGTATGCTGCCTGATAAAATTCAGCAAGCGACAAAAATGATTCGTCAAATTTCGCTACGGAATCCGCATATCTTTTTTGCTGAAAAAGATTTATCGCCCGCTCAAGAACAAGCAGATTTCTCTCGGAAACTTCGTTCACTTTTTCTTCTATATTATTCGTGCTCAAAAGCCCAAGACGATGCGCAAGAATCACTCCCTGAGTGTCGCCTTTGTATTCTGAAACGGATTTTTCGTACATCGCCGAAGCCTTGCTTTTGCTTCCCGAAACAAGATATGCCTTGCCGGCGAGCGCGAAAAGACGAGCACGGGAAGCTTTCTGAACAGAATTGTCCTCCAAAGCCTTGTCGATGTCGAAAATGAATTTCTCAACACGCTCACGATTCTCTTTCTCAGCCTCAGAATCAGATTGCGGCAGGAAAGAATCGGCATCGATAAACGCAAATCTCTCCTCGAACGAAAGAACTTCCGCGCTGTACGAAACCTGCTCGATATTCACATCCTGCTGCAAAGACGTGCAGGAAAAAAGCAGCGGCAACAAAACAAGAGCAAAAATTTTCTTCATAAAGTTCACCTCAATTTCCATGCCGTGATTTTTTTGTCGAGAGAAATAGAAAGGATTTCATTTTTCTTGTCGCCATCAACATCCGCAAAGAACGGATTTCCAGAACCGACAAGAGGGAATCCCGAAAGAAGCTCCAATTTTTCATTGAATCCGTAAATGATATTGGAATCGGCATTCACGAAAACACGCTCCTCACCGAATTTTTCCGTTTTCTTCACGGAAATGAAAGCGTCTTTTGCAGTCGCATTCGGGATTTTCACAGAAAGCACCTCGCCGTCAACACCGATTCTGAACAAAACAGCATTGCTGGAAAGAGCGTAGAAATATTTGGAACTTGCGCAGATTCGTCCTTCAAATGTGCCGTATGCCAATTCCGCTCCGCCGCTTATGTCTTTCTGGACAACCGGCTCGCCAGAAAAATCCTCCCAAATGAAAAGCGTTCCAGCCTGGCTTACGAATGCCGTGTAGATTTTTTTGTCAGCGGAAAGGCTCACAGGACTTCCGAAGCCGATTTCGTACAAATTCAGCGGATTCTCTTCGTTCATGCAAGAAAGATTCTTCAAATCGGCAAAGTAGATTGAACCCAAGAACGATTTGTCGTACACGGAAGCAATATTTCCGAGCACGTTCGGCGACGATTTTATGGAAATCTCCGGCATCTTGATTGTAGAAACTGTCCCGTTCGGGCGGACAAGCGCGATTGAGCCGTTTTCAAGAGGAACGAGAATTCCGTCATCGCATGATGAAATTCCAAAGACTGTGCGCTCAGGAAGGACGACAGGGAAATTTTCAAGAGCAGAAAGATTTCTGTCAAAAAGATAAACGTAACCGTCGGAGCTGACAGCCCAAAGCGCGCCATTTTTGACTTTCGCACCGACTTGGGCAAGTTCGCATTTTCCGACATCTTCAACACCCTTCATTTCGAGGCTGGACAAATCGATTCGTTTTATGGAATTTTTCTCAGTCCAGAAAGCGAAACGCGGACTCTGCTCATTTTCGACGACGAAGCTCTGAACGACCGCGCTTTTGTCGAGTTCGATAGGGAATCCTGGAACAGCGCGAAGATTCTTCGACATCGAGGAATTCGCCTGCAAGACGAAATTGATTTCATCATCTTTTATCCTGATATCGAACCTTCCCATCGTGTAAAGCTCAAGCACCTGCGACACGGAAACATTCGAGCGGATGAAGAACGGAATCGACCGGTCAAGATTGTAGAAAAGCGAAACTGCGACATCGTTTTTCAAGCCTGACGAAACGGTTTTCCAGCTGTCGATTTTCAAAAGCGAATTCCCAGAATCATTCTCCATAAAAATCGCTGACAAAGCTTCAGGACTTTCAGAAAAATAGATGAAATCATCGAGCACCATGTAATACGGCTTCGGAATTGAAACGCCAAAAAGCGAAAGAATGCCGTTCAAAAAAGAAGGAAGCTTCAAGCGCGGAAGGCGAACTCCGTCAAGAATGAGCGAATTGTCGGAATTCACGAAGAATGAATCAGCAACTTTGTCAAAAACCTCCTGGCGTTTTTTCTCGTCCGCAACTTGAACCGCAAAAACCGGGTCGTTCTGATTTTCAATTCCGAGAACGGCAAGCTCTTTTCCAGACCAAGAGAAAATCAAATCCGAAATATCCATCGAAAGCGCGAAACGGCATGCAGTGTTCGCGGAATTCCACATCGCATCGGGATTTTTCACAGGAAGAATCGGAAAAACTCCTTTCTGCAATTCCTCAAGAGTTCCGATGTTCAGAATCGTGTAATACTGAACGATGTCCGTCATCCTCGAAAGAATTTCTGGCGTGGTCGATTTTTTCGCGAACACGTTTCTCAAAGCGGCAGTCTTTTCGTCATTCAGCGAAACAGGAACCTTCATGTCGATCGAAATGTCGGTGTCGGAAAATTTCAGCGCGACAACGGAAAGTTCATTTTCAGGAAGCAAAGCCGCGACATTTCCCGTGACATCATTTTGGCTCGTGAAAGTCTCGGCAAGCTTCCTCGCATTCGCGATAATCCGAAGCTCCTTCGCCTTTTGCAAAATGAGTTTTTTCTGAGGTTCGGTATAAGTGATGTCATTCGCGGCAACCGCAGACATCATAAGAAGCTCTTTTGAATCAGAAAAAATCACGAGATTCTTTGCAGGAACGAAATAATACATTTCGCCGTCAAGCTTCAATTCAAAATAAGAAAGATTCTCATCATCAACGACTTTTATTTCAGCCTTGTTCTCGTAAAGGATTTTTTTTATGAACGGAAAAATTTTCGGATAGACAGTCTTGAAATTACGCGAAATGAACGACATCCACCCGAAATTGACGGCGGCAATGAAATTCTGCTTTCCGCTTTCGATTGCGCCGTCGTACAAAGCAGCATCGACAGGCCGTGCCGCCAGTTTTCTGAAAATCCAGTTTTTTCTGATTGGCGACGACCTCAAATCCATGAAAAGCGAACGGAAACCTTTGAATTCTGGTGTCGAAAGAAAAACATCGGCTGCGCGCAAATCCAGAATCGGGTCGATTGTATCGATTGCGGAAGATGTTTTCACATAAAAAGAAAAGCTGTTCGGAATCGAAGAAATCGCGGATTTTCTGTCAAATGCACAGAATGCAAGCCCTGCGGCAATTGCCAACACAACAAGAAGGAGAAAAAAACGGAAGATTTTTCCGCCGACGCTTCCCTTCTTCGCTTTCTTCGCGTTTTGTCTTCTGCCTTTCAAATCTTTTTCGGCATCAAGCGTCTTCATGTCGGAGACGTCGACGCCACCAACATCAACATTTTTTTCGTCAGAATCGTAATTTTTGCTCATGCTACAATTTTACAACATTGAGCAACTTTCTAAAACAAAAAAGGCATCAGTCATAAAGACCAATGCCTTTTTAACACTCAAACGTGCTTTCTAGAACTGCCGCTTGCTTGCGCAAGCTAAAACTTAGCAGTTCGTCGTTCGCTTACGCGAACTTACCGGGAACTTAGCAGTTCTCGCTGAAGTACTTGATTGTGCGAACCATCTGAGATGTGTAGCTGTTCTCGTTGTCGTACCAAGAAACAACCTGAACCTCGAAGAGTCCGTCAGCAATCTTTGTAACCATTGTCTGAGTTGCATCGAAGAGTGAGCCGTAGCGCATTCCGATAACGTCAGAAGAAACGATTTCGTCCTCGTTGTATCCGAATGTCTCTGGGTCAGATGCTTTCTTCATAGCAGCGTTGATAGCTTCTTTTGTAACATCAGCACCCTTAACAACTGCTGTGAGGATTGTTGTAGATCCTGTTGGAACTGGAACACGCTGTGCAGAACCGATGAGTTTTCCGTTCAACTCTGGGATTACAAGACCGATAGCCTTTGCAGCACCTGTTGAGTTAGGAACGATGTTCTGAGCACCTGCGCGTGAGCGGCGGAGGTCACCCTTGCGCTGTGGACCGTCGAGAATCATCTGGTCGCCAGTGTAAGCGTGGATTGTAGCCATGATACCTGACTGGATTGGGAAAGCGTCGTTGAGAGCTTTTGCCATTGGAGCCAAGCAGTTTGTTGTACAAGAAGCTGCAGAGATAACATTGTCGCCCTTCTTGAGAGTCTTGTGGTTTACGTTGTAAACGATTGTTGGGAGGTCGTTTCCAGCTGGAGCTGAGATAACAACCTTTTTAGCACCAGCAGTGATGTGAGCTGTTGCCTTCTCTTTTGATGTGTAGAAACCTGTACACTCGAGAACTACGTCTACGCCGATTTTTCCCCAAGGAAGCTCAGCAGCGTTCGGAATCTTGTAGATAACGATTTTTTTGCCATCAACTACGATGTAGTTGTCCTCGCCTTCTCCGTCGTGAGCTTCAACTGTGTGTTTTCCCTCACCGATGCGGCCAGCGTATCCACCCTGAGCTGTATCATACTTCAAGAGGTGTGCGAGCATTTTTGGGCTTGTCAAATCGTTGATAGCGACAACCTCGTAACCTTCTGCACCGAACATCTGGCGGAATGCCAAGCGACCAATACGGCCGAATCCGTTAATAGCAACTTTTACTGCCATGAACTTACTCCTTATAATAATAAAAAATCTACAAATGAATTTAATGCATTTAGATTCATTAGTCTATAAAAATATTCTTGGAATTTTTTAAAAATAGGACAGAAAAAGTTATGGACAAAGATATTTTCGGAAAACACAGGATCGACGCAGTTTTGACCGGGATGAATTTCTGCACGAACCGCTCGGCAAAAAATTTCATACTGAAAAATGAGATTCTCGTAAACGGAAAAAAAATCATTTCGGGCAAAGCAATGGTCGATTCCTCAGATGAAATAAAAATAACAGGCAAAACTTCCGAAGGCAAGAAAATCGAAAGCACATTCCGCATCGAAAAAGACATCTACGTCGTCATCGACAAGCCGGGCGGAATCGTATGTTCGAGAGCGTCAGACTCGCACAAGACGGTGTACGAATGGCTTTCCGAGCAGGACATTCCGAACCTCGAAGAAACCGACATAAAAAGACTGCACTCAGTCGGAAGGCTGGACGCAAAGACGACAGGGCTTCTGATACTTACGAGCGACGGATTTTTCTCGAACTTCGTGACGAATCCCGAAAGCAGAATCAGAAAACAGTACGCCGTGACGCTGAAAGAAAAAGCAAATGCAAATCTCCAAAAAGAATATTCCGACAAGGCAAAAGAAGGCATTCTCCTGCCAGCCGAAAAGAAATTCAACGAAGAAAAAACATCTTCCGCATTGATTGAATGGATGTCCGAAAACGAATGCGCAATCACCGTAACGGAAGGAAAATTCCACGAAGTCCGAAGGATTTTCAGCGCGCTCGGAAATGAAGTTGCAGAACTCAGAAGGATTTCAATCGGAAACTTCAACATTCAGCGTCTTCAAAAAAGTGCGGAGCTGATTTCAGACACGGAAAGCTTCATTCAAAAGTTATTGTCCTAGAATCGCTTCTCCGCCTATTCAATGCTTTTCCGGTTTTCGGCGATTTGTTTTTTCTTGGTGGAGCACCGTAATTCTTACGTTTTTCTCCGCCGCTAGCCTGACGCAACTTTTTTCTGTTCCGCTCCTCGCGTTTTTTGATGAAAGTTTTTGTAGAGAAACAGACACCGCCTGAAGATTTCATCAACGACTCGACCGTGATGGATTTTTTCTGGATGTATGATTTCAAAAGCCGCATCGTCATGATTGCGTCGTCGGAACTTTTGTGCGCATGGAGGTCGGAATTATCGACATTCAGTATGCGGCAACGCTCCTCAAGGCTTCCGAAAATTTCGTCGTCGGATTTTATGACTTTCTCCAAATCGTACGCGGAAAAATCAAAGACTTTTTTGTCGTACCTTTCGCACGCGCTGACGACGAACCCGATGTCATTAAGCGCACTGAAAGCGAAAACTTTCACGCCGGGCTTTGTGAGAAGCGACTTCACCCTGTCGTAGTAGCCTGAAAAGCTCGGCTTGCTCCTGAAAAATTCCTGCGAATACGCAAGCTTGATGTCGTTTTTGTTTTTGTAGAGATACCAGTCGAATGGGGCTTCGGGATTCATGACGATATCGTCAGTTTCGATTACGTTGAATTCAGAATCGACGAGAACGTAGCCGAACGAACACATTTTGCCGACACCGCCGAAGCAGTTGGCACACTCAACGTCAAAAAAAAGAAATTCCATACTCTCTCCTAAAAAATTTATTTTGACTCACGCGCAAGGACTTTCGAATATTCGCCGAGCATCTCAATCTGGCGTGCGACATCGGAATAATCGACGAAATCGGGAAGGTTCTTCGCTATATTCTGCATTCGCTCGTCAGTATCTGCAATAGTGTCGGCAATGGAACGAAGCTCGTCATCGACATTCTCGTCCAAATTGAAATCCTTCTTGTAATGAATCTGATGGTCGAGGCTCGCCCAGAAATCCATCGCAATCGTGCGAATCTGAATCTCCACGGGAATTTCTCGCCGCTGGTCGCTGAAATCGACCGAAACTTTGACGATTACATGAAGGCTTCTGTAGCCGCTTTTCTTCGGATTTTTTATGTAATCTTTCACTTCGATTATTGAAATTCCGTTCTGATTCTCAAGCATCAGAAGAACGTGGTAAACGTCGCTGATAAAAGGGCACGTCACGCGGATTCCTGCGATGTCGAAAAGATTGTTCACCATGTTGTCTATCGTTATCGGAAGCCCCTTGCGCTGCAACTTCTCCGCAATGCTCATCGGCTCTTTTATCCTGCTCGTTATTGTCGAAATCGGTTTTCTCTCGTGCTTTGCGGCAAATTCATCCTCAAGAATCTCGAAATGCGTCTTTACGATTTTGACCGCGCTTTCATAGAACATCAGAAGCTGCTGGAATTCCATGGCGACATTCAGAAGGTCGCCGGGATGCGAAATCATTCCCATATTGTCCGAAAAAGCCTTTTTCAAAATTATCTCTTTCTTTTTGTCTTCACTCATAAAATTGAATATAGTTAGAATTTGGCTCTTCGTGCAAAAAAAAATCAGGTCAGCAACCGTAGTTCACTACAATGAACTGAAAAAAGCCGCCGACCCGATTCTTTAGATGTCAGAAAAATCAGACGAAGCCGAGAAATTTCAGCAACGCAATCAGAATGCACGCACCCACAACGTCAAGGACGAACTGAAGGACGCGGCTTCTGACTTTGAGCGCATTGCCGATAGCACCGCCGATTACTGAACCGACAAGACCTACAACGACGCATACGATGAAGCCGATGAGCGTGCTTCCGCCGAAGCTCACTTTCATGAATACTCCGCCGAGGAATCCGACAATCAAACCTGAAATGATTGCAAAAAGCATTTTTGCCTCCACAAAATTTTTATTATGAAAACTGCCCGAAAAATCAGATTCCGAACAGTCTTTTCAATCCGTTTTTTTTATTTGAAATCTTTCACGCCGTCCAAATCGAGCGTAGCGAACAAATCTTCGACGGTCTCGCGGCGACGAATCTGAATGACTTCGCCGTTTTCGCGGAGGAGAAGCTCGCCCGCGCGGAGTTTTCCGTTGTAGTTGAAGCCCATCGCGCGTCCGTGCGCACCTGCATCGTGGATAATGAGCAAGTCGCCGATGTCGATTTTCGGAAGCGGACGCTGCACAGCAAATTTGTCGCAGTTCTCGCAGAGAGAGCCGACAACATCATAAACATGGTCTTTGGCTGCATTCTCTTTTCCGGAGACTGTGACTTCATGGTAAGAGCCGTACATTCCAGGGCGCATCAAATCTGCCATGCACGCGTCAGTTCCGATGTACTCGCGGTAGATGTGCTTTTCGTGAATCGCCTTGCAGACAAGCCAGCCGTACGGGCCTGTAATCGGGCGGCCGCATTCGAAGCAGATTCTCATAGGGTCAAGGCCTGCCGGGACAATCATCTGCTCATAGAGCTTGTGGATTTCTTTTGCGACGTAGTCCAAATCGACTTTTTTCTGGTTCTCGCGGTACGGGATTCCGATTCCGCCGCCCAAATCGACGAATTCGATTTTTACGCCGCATTTTTCTTTTATCTCAAGCGAAAGCTCAAAAACGAGTTTTGCGGTGTCAACGAAGAAATCGGGATTAAGCTCGTTCGAAGCGACCATCGTGTGAAGGCCGAAATGCTTCACGCCCGACTCGGCGCAGATTTTGTAAGCCTCGAAGAGCTGCTCGCGTGTGCATCCGTATTTCGCTTCCTCCGGCTTTCCGATTATCGAGTTGCAGCCGTGCTTTGCCTGCCCAGGGTTGTAGCGGAAGCAGATAGTCTCAGGCAGTTTTCCGAGCGTTTTTTTGAGGAATTCGATATGCGTTATGTCATCGAGATTGATGATATCGCCCTCTTCGAATGCGTACTGGTACTCGGAAGCAGGAGTCTCGTTCGAAGTGAACATAACGAAGTCTCCTTTCAGACCGACCATTTTCGAAAGCATAAGTTCAGGAAGAGACGAACAGTCAGCACCGCATCCCTCTTCCGCAAGGATTTTCAGAATGTACGGATTCGGGCAAGCTTTCACCGCAAAATATTCCCTGAATTCAGGAAAAATCGAAAATGACTTTGTGAAGCTTCTGATGTTTTCGCGGATTGCCTTCTCGTCGTAAATATAGAACGGCGTAGGAAATTTCTTAGAAAGCTTGGAAAGTTCGTCGTGGCTTAATGGAAAATTGGAACTCATATTTTCTCCCTCAAAAAGATTTTGTTCACGCCCCCAAAATCAGCTTAAGGAAACGTGACAGAGTATTCTAAACTTTCGGATTCGGATTCTACAATAGAACTGCAACAGAAAATGAAAATTTGCGGGAGATAAAAATCTGATTTATCATTGATTCCATGAAATTCAAAAAAGACACTTACACAATAAAAACAAAGCTTTTTTCGGCATTGGTACTCATTCTCGTCCTGGCAGGCTCAGCATTCCTTGTGATGTTCGGCTCCCGAAAGTCGTTCGACGAAACTGCAAGGCGCGAAATCGGGCAGATTGCGGACATGAAAAGGCTCGGCTTTGAGGGAAGCTTGAGCGGGCAGATTGCGCTCGCATTGCAGATGGCAAAATCGCCGATTTTCATAAAATACATGAAAGAGCCTGACAACGATTTTTACAAGAAAAACGCAATGGCGGAAGTCAAATCATACGAAAATTCATTTCTCGGTCACAATTCATTCTGGATTTCTGCAATAGACCTCAATTATTACTCCAACGGAGAAATCGCATACAAGCTCGATCCAGAAGACCCGTCATCGTACTGGTACAAGATGACAATGAATTCAAAGAACGATTTCAGCTTCATGATAAATTACGACAAGAACCTGAACACGACGAACCTCTGGCTTGACGCGGTAGTGCGCGACGAAAACAGGAAGGCGATAGGAATCGCAGGAACAGGCATTCCGCTGGACGGGTTCATCAACGGAGTTTTCTCGGACATCGACGAAGGGCTGACGATGTACATCTACAACAACATGAACGAAATAACCGGAGCAAGAGACAGAAACCTGATAGAAAAAAAAGCGCACATCACGGACGAAATCCCGGAGCTCACAGGAAAAAACAGCGAGCTGACCTGCGAGGATTATGCGGAATTGAAAACAGAGGCAGGAATCTACATCATAAAAAAGATTCAGTCCGTGCATTGGCACATCGTCATTTTCAAGCCGTTCACAAAAGAGAATCTGATTTTCAACTCGTACACGTTCATTTCCGCGCTGATGACAGTGACGACGATTGCGCTTCTAATCGTGTTCAACATTTTCATATCGAAAATCCTCAGGTCGATGGGAAATATCATAAAAACGACGAGGGACGAAGCATCGAACCAAACGGAAGTCGTAAAAAATGTCCGTAAGTCGGTGAAGGCAAACGTCAAGTCGATAGCGAATTTCGGCGACATGATGGCGGAACAGGCGGCAACGATAGAAGAAAGCGAGGCGCACATCACGGATTTGATAAATCAGGTGCAGGCTCTTGAGAACCTTCGGTTAAGCTCCACGGAAAACACGAAGAATCTCGAAAAAAGCTCAAAAATCGGCGCGGAACATCTTGCGGAATTGCAGGAAAAAATCGAAAAGATTGAAAAATGCACTGAGCGGCTGAACGCGGCAAACGATTTGATTGCAGCCGTCACCGACCAGACCGCGCTCGTCGCGATAAATGCGGCGATTGAGGCGGCGCACGCTGGCGAAATGGGGGCGGGATTCGCAGTCGTCGCACGCGAAATCAGGCAGCTGGCGGAAAAATCGCGGCTGCAAGAAGAGGAAGTGTCAAGCTCAATGGAAGAAATGAACCTGATGGTGAAAGCGATGAGCGAATATTCCGCAACGGTGAAAGAATCGTTCAGCAACATCGTCGAAAGCTCAGGAAAAGTAGGCAGCAATTTCAAGGAAATGTCGGAGACAATAGGCCAGCAAGGGCTTGTCGGAAGGACGATAAGCACGAACCTGAAGACAATCACCGAAAGCGTAAAAACGACATCGAGCGAGTTCGAGTCGATGAAAGTCGAAAACGAAAACGTCGCGTCGTTCATAGAAAAAGTCGCGGACAATTCGGAAAATCTCCTCAAGTCCGCTGACAATGCGCTGAAGAGAATCTGATTCCGAAAATTCAAAAATAAAGATGCCGAAACAACTTTCGGCATTTTTTTATTGTCACATCCGCTCTTTCAGAATCTCGTTTATCCCTACGACTTCCGTTCCGTTCACGATGTCGAAAACGTGCCAGAGAATTCCGCTTTTGTTCGCGGGAACTTTGAAAGTCCCTGCAAGCTCATTGTTCACGAATACGCGGACTTGCGCCCCAGAATGCGAAAGGCGCAGGCTGTCCGGGTAATTTCTGTCGGAATAGTTCAGAACGTAATAGCCGTAAGTCTCGTACGGGCGCATATCGGTGAGGGTCATCGTCTCCGGGCCGAAACTGGACGTGTCGTCATGGTCAAGGACGATATTGTCGGAGCGCATATTGCTGTAATAGACGTGCTGATAGCTTGAGATGAAATGCGCGTCGAGGTCGGACGGAGACTCGCCCCAATCGAGAACGACTTTTATTCGCTCGTAATCGACTACAGGCGGCATGGAAACTTGCGGGGAAGAAGCAATCTCGCCGTCTTCTATTCTGACATTGATTTCAGTCGGAACGTAATCCCCGGGCTTCTTGATCGTCACTTTGTGGTTTCCGTCGTCAACTTCATCGGGAAGCGTCGCTTTTCCCTCGTCGTTCGTGACGGTCTTCCAGCGTTTGTCGATATCAACGTCGGCCTTCACAATCGGGCTTCCGGTGTCGCTGTCCTTCACGAGAAGATACCTTTTTTCAGGGTCTACCGGTATGAGCGCGGAATTCTTTGAGACATCGGTGCTTCCGTCCGACTTGAGATGAATGTTGATTTCAAGAACGCGTTTTTCAGCCGACAAAGCCGAGACAGAAAGCGCAAACGCAATTGCTGCCGAAAATATTTTCCTACAAATCATTTTTTCGCCCTCTATTTTGCATCTTCCACAGAAGGATATGCGCTTTCATCTTCAACAGCTGGTTCGATTACCTCATCGGAAGCTGGCTCGGAGGAATTGCCGGTATTTTCTTCTGCGACCGCAGCATTTTCAGCGTCATTTTTCTTTGCATCGGCAACAGTTTTTTCATCGATTTCTTCCGCAGTTTCCGCAACCGCATTTTCTGCATTTTCTTCGGCATCATCAGATTTTTCGGAAGCAGAACTTTCTGTATTTTCAGCGGCATCAGCTTTTGCAGCATCGTCAGCGGCATCCGCACTGTCAGTCTGAACAGTCTCAACACCCGCTTCGTTGTTCCCGGCATTTTTGTCGAGCGACTTTTCGAGCGGAACTTCGTCAAGCTCCGTCGGTTCAGTCAGCTCGTCTGCGTTCTCCAAAGATTTTGAAAGTCGGGATTCATCGATAGACGGCGGCTCGCTCTCGTCGACCTTCACATTGATTTTTATGAGGCGGTCGTCGCTGTTTATCTCGAAACGCTGCTGCTCCTCGCCGTTCACGCTCACGACAATCGTCTGGCTCACAGGAGCAGGCTTCACGGGCGTTGCCTCTTCATTCTGCTGCTGATTCGTGACGACAACACGCTGGTTCAGGCCCACAGGATTCTCGCCGGCGCGACGACCGCTTGACTCGCAGCACCACAAATCGTTCAGCCCCATCGACTTGATTTTCTGCTTTCCGAGAAGCTCATTTCTTTTTGATGAAGCTTCTTTTTTCGTCGGAAAACTCTGCGTAAAAAGAACTCTGTACAGTTTTTCGGAATTCGCCTTTTCAACTTCGCTCACGAACACGGAAAATCCGCTGTTGTTCAGAATTCTTGCCCGCTCGTTCGCCTTGTCGAGATTTTTGAAAGAACCCATGCAGACATACCAGCCGTCAGCAAACGCCAATGCCGAAAACAAAAACGCACACGCAAGTGCCAAAACTTTTTTCATCATCAACCTCTATTCATCCTCTCCAAAAAAAATGGTCACATTTAGCAAAATTAGCAAGAAGTGACCATTTTTTGTAAAATTTAAAACTGAAGCTTTGTACTACAGATTGTCGAAGAATCCCTTTGACTTCAGAAGCTCAGCGTTCAGGATTCCGCCCATTGCAGCACCGCGCTTTGTGTTGTGGCTCAATGCTACGAATTTCACGTCGAACACATTGCACTTGCGAAGTCGTCCGAGCACGCACGCCATGCCGTTCTCAGTTTCCCTGTCACGGCGTGGCTGCGGTCTGTTCTCTTCTGTCCTATACACAATCGGGTGTTTCGGTGCAGAAGGAAGATTGAGCTCCTGCGGAACGGAAGTGAAATTCTCCCAAACCCTGATGATTTCGTCCAAAGAAGGCTTTTTGTCCTCCGGCAAATCAAATTCGAGGTTGACTGTTGCAGTGTGGCCGTCGATTACAGGAACGCGCGTGCAAGTTGAAGAAACGATTGGGCCTGCCGCATTCTCGATTTTTCCGTCTTTCACGCTGCCGAGAATCTTGAGGCATTCTTTCTCAGTCTTCTCCTCTTCTCCGCCGATGTACGGAACGATGTTGTCAATCATGTCGAATGACGGAACGCCCGGATATCCCGCGCCGGAAACAGCCTGCAAAGTCGTGACAATCATTCTCTTTACAGGATAGCCAGCCTGCTGGAGAGCGTAGAGCGGCATCATGTAAGTCTGCAAAGAGCAGTTCGGCTTTACGGCAACGAAACCTTTCTCCCAGCCGTGATGCTTCTGCTGTTCTTTAATCACGTCGAGGTGGCTGTAGTTGATTTCTGGAATCAGCATCGGAACGTCCTCTGTCCATCTGTTCGCAGAAGCGTTCGACACGACAGGGATTCCCTCAGCCGCATAAGCAGCCTCAAGTGCCTTTATCTCGTCCTTTCCCATCTCAAGCGCAGAGAAAACGAATTTGCATTTTCCGATTGCGAGCTTTGCATCGTTCGCGTCCTGAACAGTGAGCGAAGCGACCGCGCTAGGAATGTCCGCGCCAATGAGCCAGCGGCTTGCGACTGCATCCTTGTAGAGTTTTCCGGCAGAGCGAGGAGACGCGGCAACATAAGTGACCTCAAACCACGGATGATTCTCCAAAAGCTTGATATAACGCTGTCCGACCATTCCAGTCGCACCCAAAACACCGACGCTTATCTTATCTGACATAATATATTCCCCTTTTCTATTTATCTTTTTTTAAATCACAAATTACAAATTGCAGTCTGCGATTGCCTTTTCGATGATTTTCTTCGCCTCGTCATGCACTTCGACAAGCGGAAGGCGGACTGCACCGGCTTTTCTTCCTGTTCCGCCCTTGAAATTCATCGCATATTTGATTGAAGTAGGATTTCCGTCAACGAAAGCCGCCTTGAAGAACGGCATAAGCCTGTAATGGATTTTCTGAGCAGCGGCGAAATTGCCGTCGAGCGCGTCGTGAACCATTTCAGTCACAAGAGACGGAGCAAGGTTAGACACGACGGAAACAACACCGTCGCCGCCAACGCCAATCAGCGGAAGAGTAAGGCCGTCGTCTCCGCTCAAAACCGCGAAATCAGGCTTTGCGTTCTTAATCTCGTGAATCACGTCCATCATCTGGTTGATGTTTCCCGAAGCCTCTTTCACTCCGATGATGTTCGGAAGCTCGGCGATTCTCTTCAAGATTGAAGTCGGGATGTTTTTTCCAGTGCGTCCCTGGATGTTGTAGACGAGAACAGGGAGCCCGACTTTCGAGACTGCGGCGAAATGCGCGTAAACGCCTTCATCGCTAGGTTTGTTGTAGTATGGGGTAACAACGAGCGCGACATCTGCTCCGAGATTTTTCGCGCGTTCTGTATAGCGGACAGCATCTTTCGTGTTGTTGCTTCCAGTTCCAATCATGACAGGAACTTTTTTTCCGCTTTTCTCAGCAAATTTCTTAGCTTCCTCAACGGCGATTTTGATGAGAATTTCTTCCTCAGACTCCTCAAGACATGGAGTCTCGCCAGTCGTTCCCAAAGGAGCGATAGCATCAATTCCGCTTTCGAGCTGGAAAATTACATTTCCCCTGAAACCTTCGTAATCCACAGAACCGTCAGCGTTCATAGGAGTGACCATTGCAGTGATTGCGCCACGCAGTTTTACCATAAATCTAACCTCAATTTTAGTTTTGCTTGACAATAGTCGATTCTAACGTTTTTGCATGTCGTTAACAATTAGAACAAGAGCACTAACTTCCGCAACTTTCCGGCGATTTTTAACATGAGATTTTTTTATAACGTAGTGATATCATATCGATTTGTATTTTCAATAAAAAAATTGCTAACAATAAGAGGTAAATGAGAAATGAAACCAACACTTTTGGTATTGGCGGCAGGAATGGGAAGCCGTTACGGAGGAGTCAAACAGATAGATTCCGTAGGAAGAAACGGAGAATGCCTGCTTGATTTTTCGACGTTTGATGCTAAGAGGGCTGGGTTTGGAAAGGTCGTTTTCATCATCAGAAAAGATATCGAGGACGACTTTAGGGAGAGACTTTTCGACAGAGTTGCCAAGAATTTCGATGCGGAGTACGTTTTCCAGACACCAGATGCGCTTTTGACGGACGAAGAGAAAAAGATTGCAGAGAAAGCTGACAGAAAAAAGCCGTGGGGCACGATTCATGCGGTGCTTTGCGCAAAAGAGAGAATCCACGAGCCGTTCGCGGTAATCAACGCCGACGACTACTACGGCAGGAACGGATTCGAGACGCTCGGAAAATATCTTTCTTCGATTCCGAACGACTGCACGGAGCACGCGATGGTCGGCTACGTCCTCGGAAAGACGATGAGCAGGAACGGTTCTGTTAGCCGCGGAGTCGCATACACAGAGAACGGATATCTCAACAAAATCGTGGAGAACACGAAAATCTACTACACAGGCGAGAATTTCAGCGGCGACGAGATTGAATCCGAGCTGGACGGAAAAATCTACAAGTTCACAGGGAACGAGACGGTCAGCATGAACTTGTTCGGCTTCACCCCGAAAGCATTCGAGAGATTCGAAAAATACTGGGAGGACTTCAAAAAGACCTCGCTCGCTCTTCCGAAGGCGGAGGCACTTCTTCCTGTCGCAGCGAGCGACATCATCAAGAACGGAGAGGGAAAAATCAAAGTTTTCACTTCCGACGAATCTTGGTTCGGAATGACGTACCCTGCCGACAAGGAAATCGTGAAAGCGGCAATCGAAGAGAAAATTTCAAGCGGATATTACCCGGAGAGACTCTGGGAAAAATAAAAAAGCTTGCCCGGAACGAAAATTCCCGGGCAGGTTCAACAAAACATTTTTAGGGAAGGTAAAATAGAAAATGGCAAAAGACATTAAATTGTCCATTCTTTCGGGACTGATGATTGCAGTCGGCGGTTCGGTTTACATGGGCTGCCGCACGCTCGGTCTCACATGGCTGGGAGCGATTCTTTTCGCTGCCGGTCTTTTCACAATCTGCGTATACGGATTCAACTTGTACACGGGAAAAGTCGGGTACATCGCAAAGAATTTCTCCGACTTCAAATACATCAGATTCGTTCTGCTCGTGCTTGTGTTCAACCTGATTTCGACTTTCGTTATGGGGCTTGTAATCGCATACACTTATCCGAAAATCGGTGCGGAAGCGTTCAATGTCTACGTTCCGAAACTTGACAATCCGCTTCCGAAAACGTTCATTTCCGGCGTGATGTGCGGACTTCTGATGTTCCTCGCCGTCGATTCGTGGAAGCAGAAATTCTACATCGGCTGCTTCCTCTTCGTCCCGACATTCATTCTCGCAGGATTCGACCACTCGATTGCGAACAGCTTCTACAACGGAGCCGCATTCGGATTCACGCTCATCGACCAGCAGTCGCAGTCGCTCGGAGTTCTCCGTGTCGCGCTCGACTCGTTCGACTGCTTCTCGCTCAGGAACGCGCTCCTTGTAATCGTCACAGTCCTCGGAAACGCGCTCGGCGGAATGATAGTCCCGATGATGACGCGCACATGGAAGAAAGAACCTGAGAATTCTTCAAAATAACAGACATTCTCAAAAACGTACTGACCACACGTTTTGACATCGCATTTCAAGACAGCCTGTTCTGCCCCAATTTCAGAACAGGCTTTTTTTTGGGTTCTTAAAGTTTTATTCAAGACAGCAAAGAAAAAAATGTCGGAAAAGTAAAAAAATTGCATTTTTTTGAAATTCCCGATAAAAAAACATCATTATTTCGAAAATATTTTTTGACTTTTCAAAAAAGTAAATGTACTATAGAGCGGTTATTTCATAATTCTTATCGGTATTGTTATAGGAGGAAAAAGAATCATGTCCGTTAAGTACGTTTATTTTTTTGGCAATGGCGATGCAGACGGTGACGAATCAATGCGTGCAGAACTCGGTGGCAAAGGAGCAAACCTTGCGCAGATGGCAAAGGCTCCGCTGAGCTTGCCGGTTCCACCAGGATTCACAATCACAACAGATGTTTGTCAGGAATTCTACAAGCTTGGTAGAAAATACCCGGAAGGACTTGCTGCACAGGTTGACGAATATCTTGCAAAGCTTGAAAACGCCATGGGAAAGAAACTGGGAGACGAATCTGACCCGCTCTTGGTCTCAGTTCGCTCCGGTGCTGCAATTTCCATGCCGGGCATGATGGACACAATCCTCAATCTTGGTCTCAACGACAAGGCCGTAGTCGGACTTGCAAAGAAAACCAACAACGAGAGGTTCGCATGGGACGCTTACCGCCGCTTCATCCAGATGTACGGCGACGTTGCAATGGGCGTTGACCACGACAAATTCGAAGCGATTATTGACGAAGTAAAGGCAGTCCGCGGAATCAAGCAGGACACTGAGCTCAACACAGAAGAACTCAAGACAATCGTCACAAAGTACAAGGAAATGTACAAGAAAGAAAAAGGCTCTGACTTCCCGCAGGACGCAAAAGAGCAGATGTGGGGCGCAATCGGTGCCGTATTCGGTTCATGGATGAACCCTCGTGCTATCAAGTACCGCAAATTGAACAACATCAAGGAAGGCGCGCTCAAGGGAACAGCAGTTTCCGTAATGGCAATGGTCTTCGGAAACAAGGGCGACACTTCAGGAACTGGAGTCTGCTTCTCTCGCGACCCGTCAACAGGCGAAAACGTGTTCATGGGCGAATACCTTATGAACGCACAGGGAGAGGACGTTGTTGCAGGAATCCGCACACCGCAGAAACTCGCTCAGCTTGAGGAGACGAACAAAGCAATCTACGACGAGCTTTGCAATATCCGCGAAAGACTCGAAAAGCACTATCACGACATGCAGGACATGGAGTTCACAGTCGAGGAAGGAAAACTCTTCATGCTCCAGTGCCGCAACGGAAAGAGAACTGGTGCAGCTGCTGTCAAAATGGCAGTCGATATGGTCGCGGAAGGACTCATCACAAAAGAGCAGGCACTTCTCCGCGTAGAACCGGAGCAGCTCAACCAGCTCCTCCTCCCGCAGCTCGACAAGGACGCTGTGAAAAAGGCAACGGAAATCGCAGCAGGTCTCAACGCTTCTCCGGGAGCTGGATGCGGACAGATTGTTTTCACTGCAGAAGAAGCTGAGGCTTGGGCAAAAGACGGCAAGAAAGTTCTCCTCGTAAGAAAAGAGACTTCACCGGATGACATCGCAGGAATGGCAGTCGCACAGGGAATCCTCACATCTACAGGCGGACGCACTTCACATGCGGCAGTAGTCGCACGCGGAATGGGAACTCCATGTGTTTGTGGTTGCGCAGACATCACATTCAAAGACGCTGACACAATTTCCGTAAAGGGAAAGGAATACAAGAAAGGCGACTTTCTCACAATCGACGGCGCAACAGGACGCGTATTCGAGGGACAGGTTGCAGTTAAGCCTGCGACAATCTCAGGCGACCTTGAGAAATTCTTGGGCTGGGCAGACGAAGTTCGCAACAACTCAGTCCGCACGACAGCATCTGGAAAGACTGTACAGGGCTTCAACGTACTCGCAAACGGCGACACACCGAAGAACGCAGAGGACGCATTCAGATTCGGAGCTATGGGAATCGGACTTTGCCGCACGGAGCACATGTTCTTCGACGAGCCGAAACTCACTGCATTCCAGAAGATGATTGTCTCTGACACGACAGAAGCCCGCAAAGAGAACCTCGCAAAGATTCTTCCATATCAGCAGAAGGATTTCTACGAAATCATCAAGACGATGGAAGGCCGCCCGGTCACAATCCGCCTCCTCGACCCGCCGCTCAACGAATTCATCCAGGCAGAGAGCGATGCGGCTGCTACAGCCCTCGCTTCAAAACTCGGAATGGACAAGGCAGCACTCGTCGCAAAGGTTGCTTCTCTCAACGAGCACAACCCGATGCTCGGACACCGCGGTTGCCGTCTGGCAATCACATACCCGGAAATCTACGAGATGCAGGTTGAGGCAATTGCACGCGCAACAGCACAGCTCGACAAAGAGAACGTAAAGCATGACGTAAGAATCATGATTCCGAACGTAATCACATACAAAGAAGTCGAGCAGATTCGTGGTCAGGCAGAAGCTGTAATCGCATCTGTCAACAAGGAATGCGGAACGAACCTCACATTCCAGATTGGTTCGATGGTCGAATTCCCACGCACTGCCCTCTCGGCAGACAAAATTGCGACAGTCGCAGACTTCTTCTCATTCGGCTCGAACGACCTTACACAGGCAACTCTCGGATTCAGCCGCGACGACTACGGAAAGTTCATCAACGCATACCTCGACCAGCGCGTTCTTGAGGACGACCCATTCGCAACTCTTGACCCGGATGGCCCAGGCGCACTCATGGAAATCGCAGAGGCTAAGGGACGCAGCGTAAAAGCTGACCTCCACCTCGGAATCTGCGGCGAGCACGGCGGCGACCCAGCTTCAATCGCGCTCTGCTACAAGTACGGTCTGAACTACGTTTCTTGCTCACCATTCCGCGTACCGCTCGCAAGACTTGCTGGTGCACAGGCAGTAATCAAGGCAGGAAAATAATTCTGACAAAATGAGATGAAAAAACTTGCTCGGAAATCGATTTTTCCGAACGAGTTCATCCTGAAAAACGAAAGGCACTTCAAATTTTGGAGTGCCTTTTTTTGTGGAGAAATGACACATTGTCACTTAAAATATCAGAATGAGCACAAATTCAAATTCACAAAACAAAACAAAAAACATCATGGAATACGCGCGTTGCGGACGGAGCGGGCTTCTTCTTCCGAAAGTCTCGCTCGGTTTATGGCACAACTTCGGCTATGCGGACTCGTTCGAGAACCAGAAAAATCTCGTCAGGACTGCATTCGAGCTCGGGATAACGCATTTTGACATCGCGAACAACTACGGCCCGCCACCAGGAAGCGCGGAGGAGAATTTCTCGCGGATTCTTGAAACGGACATGAAAGGTCACAGGGACGAAATCGTCATCTCGACGAAAGCGGGCTACGAAATGTGGGACGGGCCTTACGGAAACTGGGGAAGCAGGAAATACCTCATCTCAAGCCTTGACCAGAGCCTCAAGAGGCTGAAACTCGATTACGTCGATATTTTTTATCATCACAGAATGGACCCTGAAACTCCGCTCGAAGAATCGATGACCGCGCTTTCCGACATCGTAAAGCAAGGAAAAGCTCTTTACGTCGGAATTTCAAACTACGATTCCGAAAACACGAGAAAAGCCGCGGAAATTCTCAAATCAAACGGAACTCCGCTTCTCATAAACCAGTTCCGCTACAACATTTTTGAAAGGAAACCGGAGTCGGACAAGCTTTTTGACACGCTCGATGAAGTAGGAGCCGGCTCGATTGCGTTCTGCCCGCTCGCGCAAGGGCTTCTGACAAACAAATATCTTTCGGGGATTCCAGAAGGCAGCCGCGCCACAAAAAGCCGATTTCTCACGCCGGATCGGATTACGGACGAACTTCTCAAAAAAGTGCGGAAGCTCGATGAGATTGCGCACGCACGAGGACAGACGCTTGCGGAAATGTCGCTATCATGGGCACTTCGCGGCAGGCTCACGTCGGTTCTGATTGGCGCAAGCAAACCGGAACAAATCACAGAAAACGTCAAAATCCTCGGACACACAAATTTCTCCGAGGATGAACTCTCAGCAATCGATGCAATTTCAAAATAGAAATTGGCAAAAAATACAAATTCTGAAACGGAACTTTTTTAATTGGTAGCGTGAATGTCGAGTTTTACAATACAATGGCAAAAACAAGCGGAAGCGAGGTTCCACCACCTAAAACACACAGCCACCGCGAAGCGGTACTGCCGTTTTAGGTGGTGGGTTCTCGCTGTGAGCTTGTTTTTGCAACTACACTGTGCAATAACTCGACACTCAACCTACCTCCACAATCGTGTCCAGCGCGAGCTTCATCATGTTCGTGAAAGTCGTCTGCCTTTCCTCGGCAGTCGTAGCTCCGCCAAGAAGAATGTGGTCGGAAACAGTCATGATTGCCAACGCGTGACGCTTGTATTCTGCGGCGAGCGTGAAAAGTTCCGCGCTTTCCATTTCGATTCCGAGAACGCCGTATTCAGCCCACTTCTTCCAGTTTTCGTTTTTGTCGTAGAAGAAATCGGAAGAAGCCACGGAGCCGACAGAATAGCGAATTCCCATTTTCTCCGCGATTGAATCGGCAGTCTTCACGAGCTTGAAATCGGCAGTCGGAGCAAAATGCAGCGAGCCGAAACGCTGGTTCAGAAGGCAGGAATCGGAGCAGGCAGAGTTCACGATAATCGTGTCGCGAAGGAGGATATCCTTTGAGACAGCCCCGCAAGTTCCGACCCGAATCGCATTCTGAACGCCGTAGAATTTGAAAAGCTCGGTCGCATAAATCGAAAGCGACGGCTGTCCCATTCCGGTTCCCTGAACGCTCACCGGCACTCCCTTGTACGTTCCCGTGAAGCCGAACATTCCGCGAACTTCGTTGTAGCATTTCGCATTCTCAAGGAAATTCTCCGCGATGAATTTCGCACGGAGCGGGTCACCAGGAAGCAGAACGTTCGGAGCGATTGCGCCCTCAGGTGCATTGATGTGTGTACTCATAAAATTCCTCCTTTTGATTTTGATTTGTCGATTTGTTGATTTTCAGCTGATTTATTCTCAGCAGAAGAACACTCCGAATACACCGCCCAAAAGAACGATGAAAACAGGGTGAAGCTTCGTCTTGAACAGAACAAGCAGGCAGAGAAGATAGAAAACCGCGCTCGGAGCCTGAATGTAGACAGAGCTCCACGAGGCGATGTCGGTCAAACTTGCTTTCTCAATCCCCTTCACAAGCGCGAGTATGATGATTTTCGCGGCAGCAACGGCAATGACTCCCGAAACCGCAGGGCGCAACGTGGAGAAAGCAGCCTGGACGCCCTTCTTCTCCGAGAACTTCCCGAAATACTTTGCAATCAGAATTATGCAGATGAGCGACGGAAGAACCTCGCCGAACGTCGTCACAAGACCGCCGAACACGCCGTAAAGCTCAGTCCCGATGTAAGTCGCAATGTTGATTCCGATTGGTCCCGGAGTCGATTCTGAGATTGCGACCATGTTGAAGAATTTCTCGTCCGAAAGAAGCTGGAAATTCTCAACAAGAGTCTGGTGCATTACGGTGATCGCAACCTGACCGCCGCCGATTGTTATAAGGCCGACGTAGAAAAACACGCCTATAAGACACAGAAGCCCGATGTGCGACTGCGACTGAATTTCTTCTATTATAAACTGCACCATTTTCAGTCTTCCTCCGATGCGACTTCATGCTTCTCGCCTTCTTTCTTCACCGCCGAAAAATCTCCCCTGATTCCGGCAAGGATGATTCCGATAAGCGCACTTCCGATGATAACCCAGATTGTGCCTACGTTGAACACGAATATCGCGACGAACGATATTACAAGAAGGCAGAATCCGAACACGTCCTTCACAGACTTTTTTGCGAATTTGTAGACCGCGCTAGTGAGAATCGCCGCGACAGCAACGTTGATTCCGGTCAGGGCTTTCTGCACCCACCAGATGTCGGCAAAGTTCGAAATGAAAAGCGCGATGAGAGTTATGATGATGAGCGACGGACAGACCATTCCGAATGTGGCAACGCAGCCGCCGATGACGCGCGCCTTTTTGTATCCGATGAAAGTCGCCACGTTCACAGCGATGATTCCCGGAGTCGCCTGACCGATTGCGAAATAGTCGAGCAGCTCGCCTTCGCTCGCCCATCTTCTGTTCTCGACCAAATCGCGCTCAAGAATCGGGAGCATCGCAATTCCGCCTCCGAAAGTGCAAAGCCCGATTTTGAAAAAAATCGAAAAAAGTTCCCAAAGAGTTTTAATCATTTTTATTCCAACCCCAAAAATTCATTTTCCATAACCGCCTTTTTCAAAATCACCTTGCGTACAGAGTGTTCAGCTCGCGAAGCCATTCAGCTTTCTCGTCAGCCTTGTTCCCCTCGAACATCTTCAAGTCAGCACGCCAGCTCCAGTTCGCGCCGGAAGTCGAAGGCATGTTCATCCTCGCCTCGGAGCCGATTGAATAGAGGTCCTGGAACGGGATTATTGCGAACCTTGCGATTGAAGCCAATGCGGAGCGCACGAGAGCGAGAGTGAGTTTCCCCGAGTCGCAGAGCTTGAGGGCTTCCTTCACAGGCACTTTCCTTCCCTCGACATACGAAGCGATTATCGAGACGAAATCTTCCGAAATCGAATTGAGGAATCCCTGTGTCGTGTCGTTGTCGTGGGTTCCGGTGTACGCCACGCAGTTCGTCGTTGTGAAGTTATGCGGAAGGAACGCGTTGACCATGTTTTTGTTCCAGTATTCGTTCTTGTCAAAGCCGAACTGCAAAACTTTCATTCCGGGGAATCCGCAGCTGTCGCGCAACGCAGCAACTTCGTCGGTGATGATTCCGAGGTCTTCCGCAATCAGAGGAATTTCAGAAAAATCAGGGTTCTCCTGCATGAAATTCTTCTTCAGAGCGTCGAACAATGCTTTTCCTGGTCCCTTCACCCATTTTCCGTTCACAGCATTCTCGCTTCCGTACGGGACAGACCAGTACGACTCGAAGCCCCTGAAATGGTCGATTCGAACATAGTCGAAAAGCTTGAGCATCTGCTTCATTCTTGCAATCCACCACGAATATTTGTCCTTTTTGATTGCGTCCCAGTCGTAAAGCGGATTTCCCCAAAGCTGGCCGATTGCGGAAAAATAATCAGGCGGAACACCGGCGACATTTATGAACCTTCCGTCAGCATCGAGCTGGAAGAATTTCTGGTTCGCCCACACATCGACAGAATCAGGCGCAACGAAAATCGGCATGTCACCGATAATCTGAACGCCCTTTGAATTCGCATATTCCTTGAGCTTGAGCCACTGGTATGACGCGAAGAACTGAATCACCTGATAAATAACGCAGTCCTGATGAGAATTCACCCAGAATTCAACTGCCTTTTTGTCATGCTTCGAAAGTTTCTTGTCCCAGTAAACATTCCAAGACGCGTTCACCGGCTGCTTCGTCTCTTCCCTTTCTTTCTGCGCCTTCGCTTCGTAAAAGTCCTTTATGCTCATGAACGCCGAATAATCCTTGAGCCACGACTCGTTCTCCTGATAGAACTGGAAAAAATCGAATTTCTTCTGCATCACGGAAGTGCGCATGTATTCTGGAACTGCCGGCGAAGAAGGGTTCGTTATCGCCTCGAAGAATTTGTCCGCAATCCGCTTGAGCGCATTTATCTTCCAGTGGACGACCGCACCGTAATCGACATTGCCTGTTTTCTTGACGTATTTCGGAACTTTCGCGTCCTCCACAGATGCAAAACCGTCCTCCACCAAATCGTCCAAATCGACGAGAAGCGGATTGAGCGCGAACGAAGAAAAACTCTGATACGGACTGTCGCCATACCCTGTCGGACCGAGCGGAAGAACCTGCCAAAGCTTGATTCCGCTTTTCTCAAGCCAGTTGATGAACCTGAAAGCCGACTTTCCGAACGTGCCGATTCCAGGCGCAAACGGAAGAGAAGTCGGATGAAGAAGGATACCTGATTTTCTATTCTGCATTTTAAGTCTCCGAAAAAACGATTTTTGAATGAAGCACGTCAATTTCTGCACGCACTTTATTTTGCGGATAATTGTAACACAGAACTAACAAAAGTAGAAATTTCCGTCAGCAGCGCATTTGAATATTTCGCAAACATTGTCATTTATCGCAAAAAATATCATTATTTTAGAAAAAACTACTTTTTAGAGGAAAACAATGTACAAACCAGAGCTTATCAATTCTCTCAAAGGGTACACGGGAAAACAGCTGGCAACGGATTTCATTGCAGGAATCATAGTCGGAATCGTTGCGCTGCCGCTTTCAATCGCATTCGCAATCGCATCGGGCTGTAGTCCGGAAACGGGACTTTACACGGCAATCATCGCAGGATTCTGCATCGCGGCATTCGGCGGAACAAAAGTCCAGATCGGAGGACCGACTGGAGCATTCACAGTCATCATCTATGCAATCGTCAACAATCCGCAGCTTGGGTTTGCAGGTCTTGCAACGGCAACAGTTCTTGCGGGCGTAATGCTCATTCTGCTCGGCGTGTTCAAGCTCGGCGGACTCGTAAAGTTCATTCCGTACACAATCGTTACGGGCTTCACGGCAGGAATCGCGGTGACGATTGCGACAGGACAAATCGGAGACTTCTTCGGACTCCACCCGGATTTCTCGAACGGAATCACAGTTCTCGGAGAAACTTACACGAAAATGCCAGGAACATTCGCAGGAAAAATCGGAGTCTACGCGCAGTCGCTTTCTTCGGTTGACATCTACTCGACAGTCATGGCAATTGTCTGCCTCGTCGTGATTTTCCTTTGGCCGAAAGTGACAAAGAAAATCCCAGGCTCGCTCATCGTAATCGTCCTTGCCACAGTCGCAAGCATAATCATCGAGTCTGTCGCGGGCCTGAAAGTTGACACAATCGGAAAATTCGTTGACGGAAGCGCACATTATTCAATCCCGCGCGGACTTCCGACACCCCAGCTCCCGGATTTCTCTCTCAAGACATTGCAGACAGTCTTCCCGACGGCAATATCAATCGCAGTCCTCGCGGCAATCGAATCCCTTCTTTCGGCAGTCGTCGCCGACGGTATGATCGGCTCAAAGCACGACTCGAACAACGAGCTCATCGGACAGGGAATCGCGAACATCTTCTCGCCGCTTTTCGGAGGACTTCCAGCAACGGGCGCAATCGCAAGAACGGCGACGAACATCAACAACGGAGGACGCACCCCAATCGCAGGAATCGTACATGCAGTGATTCTCCTTCTCATAATGCTCTGCTTCGGAACTTATGTTGAATATGTGCCGATGCCAGCACTCGCGGCAGTATTGATGAGCGTCGCATGGAACATGGCAGGAATCCCTGCAATCAGGGCATTGTGCAAAGGTCAGAAATCGGACATCGCAGTTCTCGCAGTCACTTTCCTCGTCACGGTCTTCATCGACCTGACTTACGCCATCGGAGTCGGACTCATCATGGCGGCGTTCTTCTTCATCAAGAAAATCATCGAGCTTTCCGAAGTCCAGAGCGGAAACAAGACAGTCGTCACGGGAATCCTCGGAGACGGTCACACGGAGCAGATTACACTTCCGAAAGGCGTGATGGTCTACGAAATCGAAGGCTCGCTCTTCTTCGGAACAGTCCGCAAATTCGAATACGCGCTCGAAAGAGCAGGCTCGGACTGCAAAGTCCTCATCTTGAGAATGAGAAACACAATCTACCTCGACGCAGGCGGAATCAAGGCACTTGAGCAGGCACTCAAGCTCAGCGAGAAGAACAAATTCTCAATCGTCATCTCGGGAATCCACACGCAGCCGTATCTTCTCCTCGAAAAGACCGGAATGGCTGACAAAATCGGACGCGAGAACATTTTCGACAACATCAATGCGGCTCTTGCAAGGGCAGACGAACTGGTAAAATAAATCATGGCGGAAAACACAATTGAAAAGGCGAAAGCCCAAACTTTGATTTACATCTACAATTCGATTTTCAAAGAGAAAGTCTACAAAACGCAGAGCGAAGAGCAGACCGAAAAATTCTTCGCTCAGGTTCGCGAAATCGTTCCTGAAGACGCGAAATTCTTTGAGCCGTGGTTTCGGGCGTTCGTCTCCGTGGCAAAGAACGACGGGAAGAATTCGCTCGAAAATTTCCTACGCGCAATCGACAACCTTTCGGAAAGCGTCCTCGACACAATCGCAAACATGGAGAATGCGGATTATCTTCCAGCATTTCTGCAGCAGGGATTCGCATTTTTCATGTACATCGACGACCACGAGAACGCAAAACGGTTCTGGCAGTTCGGAGCGGACAAAGGACTTTTCGCAAAACCGAATTCAACCGATTTCTATGAGAAATTCTTCAAAAGATTCAATTCGAAAGAACAGTTTTGGGTTCAGTTTCCTCCGAAAATGTATTTCGACGAGGCAAAGGCGACCGAAAAATGCATAAGCGACTACAAGAAGTCGGCAAATACCGGCGACGCACTTTTGAATTCGCTGAACGAAGCCGATTTCGATTCGTTCGTGAAAAATTCTGAGGGAATCAATTTCGGAACGAAGAAGATTTCAGGACTCTCTCTTCTCTACTACGCGATTCAGAGGAAGGCGGCTCTCAAGGCGGGCAGCAAAAAATTCACCGATGACCTGATTCAGATTCAGGTGACGCAGATGGTGTCGAAGCTCGACCTTTCGCCGCTCCCGGAAGATTTACGGAACAAGCAGTACCTTGAGATTTACCATCAGATGCGCGTGACTTACGAAAAGTCGGGTCTCGGAAAAACGATTTTCAACGCCCTTCTTGGCCACGACGAGGAAATCGAAGGAAAAATCGCGAACCTCGGAAAAATCATCGCATATATAATAGAAAGAACCGATGACGTTGACGCGTTCGCAATGGATGCAGGAAACAAGACGCAGGCAAACGCGCTGCTTCTCGCAGGGGAAACAGGCGACACGGAAACGCTCTCGCTCCTCATAAAAAAAGGAAGCGACGTTGACAAAGCCCTCGGGCACGCACCGTTCGCGCTTCGCTACAAGGACGGAAAATCCGTATCGACCGAGATTCCGAATTCACTAATCTACAGGATGATTTCCTTCGCCCAGTACGACGCTCTGAAATTCTACCTTACGACTTTCGCAGACAAAGCGCGGAAATCGATGACGGAAAAAACCTCGAAGTGCGACATCACGCCGCTCGCCTATCTGATTCTGAACACGCTCTACAATTCCCGCACGGAAGAGGAGTACAAGAAGTCGAAATCCCTCGTGGAAGGCTTCCTCCCGATTTTCGAGAAAGCCGGCGCGAAGCTCGACGAGAACACGGCTTTCGGCAGCGTGAAAAAGCTTTTGGGGCTGTAGAGCGCTGCCAGGACGAGGATGGGGCCGAATCTTTTCTTCATGGAGGCAGCTTCCGCCGAGAATCGCAAATGCGATTCTCGCGTACTCAAAAAAAAACGACTGCGGACTGTCCAATCGTTCCATCTTCGCCTTTCCTCTCATTTTTTCCGGGGTATTTCCACACATTCTACACACTTTTTCGGGGATAGAACGAAAGTCTTGATTTACCTTGAATCAACTCGAAAAAATTACAGCTTATTAGAAAACACTCTATCGACTTATACATACTATTGTATGTATAATGGATAAGCATATGACATTTGAATGGGATGAAAATAAAAACTCTGAAAATATTGAAAAACATAAAGTTTCATTTGAAAAGGCTCAAGATGCCTTTTTCGATACAAACCGCATGATATTGGAGGATATAAAACATTCTATTTCAGAAAAACGCTACTTCTGCATTGGAAAAACAGATGAAGGAATTTTGACAGTGCGTTTTACAATGCGCGGTCAAAACATAAGAATCATCGGCGCAGGCTACTGGCGTCAAGGAAAAAAACGTTATGAAGAACATTTACAACAATCCTGAACAATCTATTATGGAATCATTGGACTCGGCTGTCGTCATAGAAGACTTTCTCCCCCCTCCATCGGAGCTTGTAAAAAAAACGCAAAAAGAGAAGATAACAATTTCTATTGACGCTGATTGCATTCGATTCTTCAAGATTGAAGCTGAAAAGCACAATACAAAGTACCAAACCATGATGAATGAAGTGCTTTCCCAATACGCAAGGCATTATGCCGAAACATGACTGCAGGTTGTAGCGTTTTCGGTGCTCACATCGACTCGAAGACGTTTCGGACGGCATTCCCTATCCTCGAAAGCAGCTCGGCCTCAAGCGTCCGCCCGAACGCTTCCTCGAACTGAGCGCACTTGTTCTCCGGGCAGCCGTCTTCCCTGAAAAGCGCGGACGACGGGATTCCCAATATTTCCGCAATTTTATCGACCATTTCAGGCTGCGGCCAAGTGTCCTTGTTCTCGATTTGGTTTATGTAGGCGATGCTGCGCCCCACTGCATGGGACAATTTTTCCTGCGACATGCCAATCTTCTTTCTATAAAACTTCAAGTTGTTTACAAACACCACTCTAATCGCGCTCATTTTAAAAAGATGCACTTTTGTTTTGAATGTGATTACATTATGAAACTAAAATTAAAGTAAAATTTGATGAATTTTACGGGAAATAATATAAAATAGATGTTAATCATGAATTTCATAAAACAATTTCTTGCATGTATAGTTTTGCTCGTATTTTCATTGAGCATCTGCTTTTCGCAAGTTCATTATGAGAACACATATTATGAAAACGTTTATTACGAGGACATTCATTACGAAAATTCCTATTACGAGAATGTTCACTACGAAGACACCTACTATGAACCAATCAGCTATTCAGGAACGTTCATAGAGGACATTTATTACGGCGGAATCGATTTCAGAAGCTACAAAATAACGAGGCACACAATAACGGGAAAAGAAAAGACCTCGGATTTTTTCGATGATTCTGTTCCAGACGAATACAAAGTAAACTGGCAAAAAGTCATCGCAAAATACGCAGTCGGAACGACAATAATCGTGATTACAGGTGTTGTAGCGGTTGCCACAGGCGGAACTGTCGGCTATATCGCGGCAGGAGCGTTTGTCGGTTCATTAAAAGGGGCTGCTTCTGGAGCCGCAATAGGAGCATTGATTGAAGGGTCTTTGGCTTACTTTCAAGGAAAGCCACGGGCAGGAATCTACAAGCAAATTATTGAAGGCTCAGCAGACGGTTTCATGTGGGGAGCTTTGACGGGAGCTGTCGCAGAAGGGGTTAAATCGGCGAAGGAGCTGAAAAAAGGAAAGCCGATTTTAAATTCGCTTGGAAGAATTGAATATGTCGTAGATGAAAAAACTGGAATCGTGTATTTGGCACGGGGGAGCAAGCCGGTTGGAACAGTTCTCAATGCGACTGACAAAAATGGGAATTATGTTTTTTTCATAAAGGACGGAAAGCTTTACGACTTCGATGGGAATCTAGTCTCACAAAAATTCAATAAAAAGCTTTTACAGCAAACAGGAATTATCACTGACGAAAAAACAGGCAATTTTATCGGCTATGTTGACTCAAAAGGAACTCTGACAGTGGGAGCGGACGCTGAAAAAGCATTAAGGAAAGAATGGGGAAAAATTTTAGACGAACAGTTCATTGAAGGCGGATATGAAGGTGTTGAACTCGGAAAACCTGGAAGCGGGAAGATTTTGCGCAGAAATTTTCAAAGATACTATAACAAAACTCTTCCAAAAGGTTCCCAAGCACATCACATTGTGCCTTCCAATGCGTCTGGCGGAGGTTCTGCAGGAGACGGATGCCGAAAAATTTTTGAGAAATTCGGCATCGACATAAATGATCCGCACAATTGTTGCCCACTACCTAGCGACAATAATGTTGCAAAAGCTATCAACACAATGTGCCACAACGGTTCCACAAAAGAACTTCACGGAGAAAAAATCATGCAGAGTCTTTATGAAGATTTGAGCAGGGCTAAAACGAAAGAAGACGTGTTTGAAATATTGGCAGAGTACAGGCAAGCAATGCTGACAAACAATCCGTTTTGGTTGTAGGGGGAATTATGAACGTTTACAAAGCCTTTCTAGCGGAAAGCGGCTATCAGTATTTTTCTGCGGATTCAGAATTAATTGAACGACTTCTCAACCGCGATTACTCATGCGTCAAAGAATTGGAACTTAAATTGAATACAACAGACAGGAAAATTCTTGGCGACATCACTGTCATTGAGAGCTCTCTACTGATTCTTTTTTCAAGTGCGATTGTGCCGAATTTTGATTCAGCAGGCAGTTTTATTGATTTGCCAAAATTGAACAATTTCAAATTATTTGTTCCAGAAATTATAGATGCTTTGGACTGGACAAAATCCGAGATTGACTATTTTTCAGACGGGAAACGCCTTAAGAGAATCAGGAAATATGAGTTCAAAAGCGACATGATAGCGGAAAAAGAAGCGTTTTCCCTGCCTATCGATAGTTCCCCTGTATTTTTTACAAGCATTTTTTTTGACAAGTTTAACAAACTCGGTCTGAAAGGCTTGGATTTTACTTGTGTTTTTGAAAATTAATTTTATTGAGGAGTTTTTATATGAAAAGAAACATTACAACATCAGTTCTTATCCTGCTCGTGTTTTCTTTGTTATTCAGCTGCAGCAAAGAGTCTTCTTCATATTCTTCTGCTGGCAGTCAGTTTGACAGAGATAAACAACAGTACGAACAGCAGAAAACAGAAAACGAAGGAACTAATGCTGGCAAAATTGGTGCTACAATTGGTGGTGCTGCTGGTGGTGCTGCTGGTGGTGCGGTTGCAGGGGCTGGTATTGGTGCAGGTGTCGGTGCCGTAGTCGGAAGTATCGTTCCTGGTGCAGGAACTGCAGCAGGAGCTATTCTTGGTATAAAAATTGGAGGTCTAATAGGAGCTGTTACAGGAGGTACTGCTGTGGGGGTAAATACATACTCCCTTGCAGACGGAGAAGTAAGCGAATACATTAATGTCGAAACACATTTGACCTATGTCAATAATGCAACTGGGCAAAATATGCCATTTGTTTTTGGCGGAGCTGCGAGGAAGAACTATGCAACACCAACATTCGCTAAAAAAGATAATGTAAAACTTGTTGTTGAAATGAATGCAAATATGATTCCTGAAAAAAGCAAAAAAGCATCGAAACGTCAGAAGAGTTTTGACTTGATGATTCCTGTAGAAATTCAGATTGATAAAAGTTTTATTGAGGATGGCACTTTGAGTATCAATTTAGGAACAGGTTCTTTTTATGATGATGCTATCAATGTTTCAGAAATCGTTGATTCCAAACAAATTTTTCGATTTTTCATAAAAAATGACCCATTTCAGACTCCATATGTTGAACTAAAGTTTGTCCCGGCTGGTGTTGGCGAAGCCAAAATCCGTATCATATATGGCAAACCTGATTACAAAATAGTCCTTTCGTCTTGCGATATTACGCAGACCATTGAATTTACAGACGAAAATGAATCAGGAAGATAGAACATGAAAAAACTTACAAACAGCATAATCAGTCTCATTATAGGAATTCTTCTTGCAGTAATCAGCTATGCGTTTTTGATATCATCGCAGAGAACAGATTATGGAGTTGACTATTACAGCAAGGTTAATTTTGACTTCATAATCCCCGCTCCGTGGTTCGACCAAATTCCAGAAATCAAAAGCAAAGAATTTGTTGATGATGTCACTCCATATTATTTGACCGACAGAACTATTTCCTCAAAAGTCAAAAATGCAGAAATATACATTTATCTTATTGATAAAGGTACAAATCTTGAAATAACGCCGTTTTCCGAAAATTTTCTTGTTGAAGGAAACCCGCTAAAACAGGACGGCATCGTCATAGACGAATCTGTAAGAAATCTTTTTGGAATTTCAGTCGGAGAAAATATTTCTGTTCAAATAGGTTCAAAAACATTCGAATTGACCGTGAACGGCGTTGTGCAATCGAACAAATTCGCATCAAAACTTTCTTCGATTGCATATCTTTCAGACGATATTAAAGCCGCATATGAAAAAGCAGTGAAGCATACCGTGTATTCTGCTGCGTTCGTGAAAGCGAACAATCTAGTCGAAGCAGAAAATTATTTCAACACTGAATACAGGGCTATGGGAAAAGCCGGAGAACGCGACTGGTACAAAGATGACGACACCTACAAATTCGCGCGGAATTCTGCACTTGAAACGCCAGTCGGAAAAGAAGTCACAAACATCGCACAAATCAAGGCGAATGTGGCATCAAATACGGACACGGCAGAAAAGCTGAACATGAAAAATCTGCTTTTTGCGGCTTTGTCCGTTTTTGTAGTGAACATCATCGCTTGGCTCGTTGTCATTTTTTCGCAAAGGAAGAAAATAAAGACCGTTGATCAAGGAAAAGGCGGTGCTACAAGCGCAGAAATCATAAACGATTTTAGATTTGGAGAGATTGCGACATTTCTTGTTTTTCTTCTGTCGGCTTTGTTGTTTAAGACTATCGCAAACTACATTCAAATCGCCATTTTGCTTGTTTGTGGACTGTTAAGCCTGCTCATGACATTCTCAATGACGAAACGGATTTTTCAGAGTCCACAAAATCAACAAATTAATAAAGAAAAACCGCAAACGCAAAAAATTCCACAAGAGAAGGAAAGGCGAAGAAAGGACAGTAAGCAATGAAAATATTTGGCATCAAAATTTTTCTTGTGCTCGCAATACTTTCAGTCGCATACATCATGAAAAATTCGTTTGCTCGTAACAGTTTTATGCCTGTCTACGAGCACATTTCCGCATTGTCGCAGACGGATAAGCAGTATTTGAGGACAGAACAGGAAATTCCAACAAACAAGAACGCACTGTTTGTCGAGCGGAGCCAACTTCGGCTTCACAAGAATTTGCATGAAACAAAAGACCTTGCTTTCAAATGCGAAAGAGAACAGAACACAGACTGCTATATCTCCGCAATCTCTATCAATGCTGTTTCGGACAATGACTTTCTTCAAAAATGCCTTGTAAAAGGAAATCTTCCGAAAAACAAAAATGAGATTGCGATAAATGAAAACATTGCAAAGAGCATGAACTATTCCATTGGCGACGAGGTGTGCTTGATGTCAGCTATTCTCTATGAGAATGTGAAAATATCAGGAATCATTCGCAATTTTTATGGATTTCCCGAGTTCAAGACAGATGCTAGATTCTATATTGCTACAAACCGAGGGAAGGAATATCAGACTTCCGTCATAGGCGGATATTATGATTTTTCCGACAATCCGGAAGGTGCTTTTCTTGCAGAAGTTGTTTCCGAAAAAGTCTCAAAACTTTGGTCTAAAATTATACTGCAGATTGCTGCGATTTTTTGCGGATTAGTCTTTTTGAACGCAATCACATTTTTTGCTTACAAAAAAATCCTCTCTCTTCAAAAATACCACGCACGTCTGTTTTCACTCGGAAAGACAAAAACATTTGTGATGAACAAGCGGATAAAAGAGGTTCTCTTTTTTTCTGCGGTGAGTTTTGTTCTCATCGTTTTGTCGTCATTCGCTGGAGGAGGTGTCATGCTGGCTTTGTTGAACACAGCGGCATTGATCCTTTCTTCAATAATCAATTTTTTATGGAGCAAATAAATGTCAATCTTGAAACTTGAAAATGAAAATCTGACAATCAAAAAAGATGGTCGCATACTTCTGAAAAACATAAATTTGACGGTTGAAAAAGGAGACAAAATCCTTTTTTCTGGGATAAACGGCGCCGGAAAATCGACGCTTTTCAAGACGCTTCTCGGCTTCATTACAGAAGACGGCGATGCCTACGCAAAATTGGAGGGCGGAACTTACACCTTCTGCGATTCAGATGATTTTCAAGAGTTGCAGAAGCACATAATTTACATTTCACAGGAAGATTTCATCGGAAAGCCGTTCACAAAAGTCAGAAAAGCGTTTCTCGAAGCAATTCCAAACGAAATTCCAAACAAAAAAGAATACCTCTCGTCATGGCTTGAAAAATACAAACCGTTTATCCAAGACGATTTGGACAAGAAGTTGATTGACAAGAGGATTTTTCAGCTCAGCGGAGGAGAAAAGAAATTTGTCGCAATAATCCAGAGTCTGTTGCGGTGCGATTTTGATTCCGTAAAGCTTGCCATGATTGACGAACCTGTGAACAATCTAGATGCAAAGCACATTAGACAGCTTTCGGATTTGCTCAGCCGAATACAATTCTACAGACCGGATTTCGCCATTATCTTGATAACGCACTGCCATGCGTTCCCGAAGATAACAAAGGCGCTTGAAATCACCCCCGAAAAAGAGTTGAAGCAAATCTCTTACCAAGTTCACAACTGTTTCGGTCGTTTCGATGCCGACGGCTTCTATCAACAAGAGATGAACCCGTCCTGACCTCCCCGCTCTCCCCCACCTGCAAACAGGTATCAACTATGTGTATCTTCATGGCAGGAAGGTGCGAAAATGAATCAATCTGCTTTTAGCGTCAGAATGTACAGCAATTTGAAAAAAGAATTTTCTCTTATTTGCGAAGATTTTGGAATGCCGTTTTCCACGGCCATCCCCCTGTTTGCAAAAGCCGTTGTCAGAGAACACAGAATTCCGTTTGAAATTCGAAGCGACTTGCCCAACAGCCTTACCAAGCAGACAATTGAGCTTGCAGAAAACGGGAAAGAATTGCATGGCCCTTTTTCAACTCTCACAGATTTGAGGGCTTCATTAGATGCTTGAAATCGGTAGTCACCAGTTTTCGCGTAGGCCGTGCCGCCCCCTACTCTCCAAAATCGACCTCGTAATCGACATTGTTGAGAGTGTTGTCCTTCAGTTCGATGTTCCTGCTGTAGGCTCTTGAAAGTGAGTAATACAGCAGGCAGCCAAGGAATTCCCCGGTGGACTGGGTGAACGTGTTGTTCGTGATTGAGATGTTCTTGCACTTGCTCAAGGCGATAATCGCGCCGTCTTCCGAGTTCGCGTTGTCCGTGAAAGTATTGGAAACAATCTTCACATCGCGGACAAGTCCCCTGTCGATTTCATAGCCGCCAATCGCAAGGGCGCATTCTTCAAGACCCCCCTGACAAAACTTTTCTTCTTTTCCTTTCCAGAAGCAAGAACACAATACCACACAAAGTAATCTGCACAAATGTTGAGGCCGGTGTCGCAAGCCCGATTCTGAAAAGCGTCGGATTCACCGTCCGGCTCATCAAATACGAGACCGGAATGCGCACGCCGAATGCTCCCACGATTCCCTGAATCATCACAAATGAAGTTTTTCCGCAGCCGTTGAAGTAGCCGATGAAGCAGAACAGGAACGAAACAAAAAGAGTGTCGATTGCATAGGCCTTGAGGTAAGAGTGGGCGGCCGCAACGACCTCCCCGTCCTTGGAGAAGACGGCGGCGAGAAGATTTCCGTGGAAGAAGGCGAAATAGCCCATGAACAGGCCGCAGACCAAAGAGGCCGCAATTGAGTAGAAAAGGGCTTTTTGTGCCCGGTCATATTTTCCGGCACCGATGTTCTGGGCGACAAACGCGCTCAAGGACTGGGAGAACGCCGACGGAACAAGCATGATGAATCCGCAGACGCGCTCCGCAACTCCAACCCCCGCGGAAGCAATCAGTCCCAGCCTGTTGATGATTGCAGCAATCACAAGGAAAGACACGGTGACAAGCCCGTCCTGCAAAGAAATCGGCGCGCCGGTCTTGCAGACCAGAGCGACAAGCTGCCCCTGCCAACGGATGTTCTTCTTTGAGAAAGCAAAAGGCAGCCCCCTCTTTTTCACCACAATCAGACAGAAAAGCACGCTCAAAGCCTGAGCAATGACGGTCGCAAGTGCCGCTCCGCTTGCCGCCATGTGGAAGACGGCGACGAAAAGCAGGTCTGCGAAAATGTTCACGACGCAGGCGACAAGGACCGTGACAAGAGGCGTTTTTGAATCCCCCATTCCGCGGAAAACTCCGCCCATCATGTTGTAGGCTGTGATGAAAACCGTTCCCGCGGAGCAGATGTGGACGTACATGCACGTTTTCTCGAAAGCTTCCTTTGGAGTCTGCATGAGGATGGCGAACGGCTCGGTGAGAAAAATCATCAGAACCGTCACGAAAAGCGCAAGCAGGGCAAAGAAGATTACGCTCGTTCCAACGATGTCAGCGGCCTTCTCTTTTTTCCCGGCGCCAAGAGCCTGCCCCATCTGGATGGTCGTTCCCATGGCAAGCCCCACGATTATGAATGTGATTGTCTGCATCATCATGGTTCCCGTGGCGACAGCGGAAACATCAGCCGCACTTCCAAACTGCCCGACAATCAGCAAGTCAACCGCGCCGTAAAACGACTGCAGGAACAACGCTCCAAGAACAGGAAGCGCAAAACGAAGAAGCCGTGGAGCGATTTTCCCGGATGTGAACAAAGTTGTCTCAGACATGAACCCTCCAAAATAAAAAAAGGCTGGATAAAATTCAGGCGTTCCAACCTGCACCTTATCCAGCCTGTCATTTCCATTTGAATGACACGCCCTCCGCGTGTGTTTTTCCATCGTATAAAATCTGATGTAAAAAATCAACGAATGATTCGGCATGATTATTCAGCAAATTCCAGGTTAATGCTAAAATGCCCGCGCGAGGAAACTTTATGGCAAGTATTTTGATAAAAGACACGACCCGCGAACAGCGAGAGCAGATTGTGCGGGAGTCGCTGGGAGACGACTACGACGTCGGCTGCGGCTACGAATCCACGGGAATCAACTATCAGCTTTACATCGACGGAATCAAGGAACTTCGCGAACTGAACATGGAAGCGAACTGCGGCTTTGAAGTCGCCCACCCGGAAGAACAAAAATCCGGCTGCGGCATGTCGTGACGAAAAGCAAATTTTTTTTATTTAAGAAACAAAAAAACAACTCTACTCACCCATCTTGTCCACGAAAAAGTCCAGGCATTCCTGGGCGTTCTTCGGAAGAGTCTCCATTTTCGCGATGAGCGGACGGTATTTCTGGAAGAGCTGGATTTCGCGCGCGATGTCCACGTCCGAGACTGCCGACGGCTTTCCAGTGACAAGGTATTCCACGCTCACACCAAGAGCCTGCGCAATCTTGACGGCATTTTCCGCCGACGGCATCTTCGCGGCCGCCGAAAGGTACTGGTCGATTGTCCTCCGGCTTATCCCCGTCTTCTCCGAAAGCTCCTTCACCTTCATGTTCTTGAATTCCAACTCGCTCTTCAAATTTTCCCTGAACGCCATGACGTAAGGTTACTTCTATCTGCGTAAATTTTTCCTTGAATTACCACTTTAGAAAGATTAGAATTAGACATACGCAAAAAGAAGTAAGACAAATGCCGAGTTTGCGCAAATATGAGTTGCCGAAACGCGACTTTTTGCAAAAAGTTTTTTTCCGCAATCGGGAAATGATAGTGACGGAGAGTAGAATCGAGAAGCGAATGGAGGAAATAAAATGGAAAATCAGTACGCTGATGAATTTTACGAAGATTGGACTGAAGAAGACTGCACGGATTTAGTCACGGCTCAGGAAAACTACTTTGAAAATCCAAACAAGGAAACGTATACGGAACTTCAAGTCCAAAGCAAAAAATACGAGGCGCAAATAGCCGCGTTGCAGAGTTCAATCGGACTTTTCCAAGCCTTCGGCAACTTTGACGCGAGGAGGACAGAGCTTGAAAAGCTAAAGGAAAACAACAACGCCGACTTGGAGAAAGCCCGCATGACGCTTCTTGCTCATAGACAAAAATACGAAGCGTGCAAGGGGCGGATTGAGTCATTGCAGAAGCAGACCGATGCGTGCCTGAATCAGCTCAACAGGCTTGATGTGTCAAATCTCGATGACAAGCAGACGATTGTTTTTGACCGTCTTCTTAACCAAATGACACAACACAACTTGGTTTTTATCAAGCTTATGGATTCTATTTTTAGCTAAACGAGGTTTTGCATGGCTGGCTACACTGACGACTTGGAAAACGAAATTGCCCGTCTCAATTACACCTATCAAAAACTTGAAGAGATTTTGATAAAGCACAAAGATGTCATCGGAGACATTGGTGGAGGGATAGGAACAGTTTTAGGCTCTGTACTCGATATTTTCGCGAGTAAAAATGGAAATAATGACACTTCATTGGCAGAAGCATTCGGCACTGCAGGAAGATGGCTGGGAAATTTTTTTGGAGGTCTTAGCGAAAAGAAAAAGAAGCGAGAAAAACTCGATGAAATTTTCGATGAGATTGCAGCGATTGAAGAACAAAACCGCTCAGTTTTTGAACACGCCATGAATAAATTCAAAAAGCGTGTTGACACTTGTCTTCGCTTCATTGAAATCAGCAACTCAAGATCCATAGAATCATTCAGCACAGATTCGCAATCGTACATTGGAATGAAAGCCAGCTGGTATGTGACACTGAAAAGCAAATACTACATATGCCGGTTTGAAAATGTGCTTCGCCTATTTGATGGATTGTCGGCATTGAGGTCGCAATACGACAGAGACGCACCAGATGAAGCCTCTAGGGAAATGCAGAAAATCCTAAGAGAAAATTACTCCATAAACCAATATGAAATACTTATGGAATCCGCAGAAGCCATTATGAAGGCTGCAACCGGCAACAACTCAAGAAGTCAGGAGCTCCAGCGAATAGACATTTTGTATGCGGAAGACAGCCTCCTGTACCTTACGGCACCTTATAGCAACGAATACTTCCTCAAAAAAATCGAGTCCATTTTTGACGGTCTGGTGAACAAACGAAAGAGAACCACCAATTCAACAGCAGACACACGGACGTTCCTTGAAGCTATTGAGGGGTCAACACTCATGGAACGGTTCCACTTTCTATACATGAGTCTAATTCGAAGATTAGAGAGATATGTCTTTGTTGTCGGAGGATTTCTAATTCCGTCCGTTTCACTTTCTATACTGTACATATTCTGGCTGTCCCCACGAATTTTCAGTGTCGTTATTGGAACAGAGATTTTTCTTACAGCAATCGTGTTTCTAGCTGGACGTCTGTACGCACGAAATTCCCCAACAAAATTTATGGAAAGAATGGGTTTTCGAATTGGAGACGAGATGGATGGACAAGACTTTATCCAATTGTTTGAAGAAAAACTAAAAACTGACGAATTAGCGATGGTACTTTCAGAGACAAATCCGCTTTTGGAAAACAATGGCGAACTTAATGCGACCGAAAGCACGGAACTGCCAGACGATTTGTATTAGATGGAAAATACAGGAGTATCTTATGAAAAAATTTTTGATTGGACTGCTCGTGGTCGGTCTTGTCGGCGCGGTAATTTACGGATTGATATATCTCTTTTTCATGAGCACTTACCAGTGTCTTGCGTTTGGGATTCTATTCGGCGTACTTGCGTCCGTGGGAATCTATAATATAAACAAAGCAGCAGATTTGCCGGAATCGGCGTTTTCATTGCCATTGCTACTTCTTCTATTCAGTTTTGGGCCAATCGGAATAAACCATGGAGAACGATTCTATTGGAGTATTCTATGTGAACTGTCATTCTTGATTCCATATTTTGCATTCATAGCGAAAAAACATCCGTTTTTTCCATTCTCAAGCATCCTGGGAATGGTCACGGCAATATTTTTCTATTTTCTTGGACATGAACTTGAAGAAGATTTGCAGAGCTTCATAGCCTATGTCTTCTTTGGAAACTGCATTGGAATTATCTCGGGAATAATCGTATACAATTTGATAGAAGAATATAAGCGTGTATTTGTCATGTTTTTTTCCTGTGCGTTGGCAATTGCGAACGGTCTGGGCTTCAATTTCGGATTCCAAAACATTTCAATGACAGCGAGCGTTGCAGCAGTAGTTCTAGTAATTATCGTCTGGAACAATGAGCGAATAAACGGAATGAACAAAATAGTCTTTTGGTTTTCAGTCTTGGCAACCATGGCACTTGGAATCGTTCGCACATCATTCGATTACGATGGAATTTTCTATTATTGCATGATGTGCGAAGCACTATATATAATTCCGATTATTTTCTTGCTGATAAGAAGCGACACGCTACTTACAGCCTGCGCTCCGTTCATAATGCTTCTCGGAATGGAAATCGCTGTGCGTTATTATTCAAAAAGCCTCTACCCCACATCTGCCTCTGAAATCTTTTTTCCACAACTGATTGGACTTGCCGCAGGTTTTGTCGCATCGATAGTCGCATGGATTTGCTCGGAAAAAATTTCAAGCGCAATATGGGAAAAACAAAAGGCACAGATAACAACGATTGGTGTTTTACCAGCAAATGTGACACACAACGAAAAAACTCCACAAGAACAAGCGCAGAAAACAGTCGTTTCTAGTCAACATACGACAAGAGCAAATCACCCCAACAACAAGATTTTCCCTAAAGTCGAATTCATCAATCAAGGACTAATAGATTCTCTTCCTGTCTTTGTTCAATTTTTTATAGGAGTCTTGGCTCTCATACTGATAGTGCTGATAGGTTTTGCTGTCTTCTACTTGATTGACATTCTCTTGCTCGATGCAGATCCTATCGGCAGAGCAATTACAGCCATAACTCAATCCGCAAAAGGTTGATTTCAAACTAAATTTTTTCTTGCATGGTGACACCCCGCCAGCGTGAACAAGGGAAACTGCGCTCTCTACGAGGGAAGCGAGAAAAGCGAATACTTCTGCAAATTCTGCGGCTGCCGCGCACCGTCGATACAGAGCCTCACTGCAAGGAAATGCGCAAGGCACCCCGCCGGCGTGAACAAGGGAAACTACGCGCCTGCGTTGTGAGGCACGAATGCGCACGGATTCGTTGATTCTGTAACAACATAATGGTACACTCTTTGTATGAAAGAATACATTGCATATCAAGGCGAAAAATTCACAATTGAATGGTACTACTCTCAAAATGGAGAAAGTCAGCCATTGGAATTTTTCAAAAAACTTTCTCCCTTGGAACAGCAAAAATTCTTTTATCTTGTGAAGCGAATCGGCGACTTTGGATTCATTTCAGACAAGACGAAATTCAGAAATGAGGACGACGGAATATACGCATTCAAGCCACAGCCGAACAGATTTTTGTCATTCTTTTTCGAGGGCGGAAAAATCATCATCACGAACGCATTTGTAAAGAAGAGTCAAAAACTGAAAAAACAGGACAAGGAATGTGCGATTTCTGCTCGCACTGACTACTTGGAGCGAATCAAGGAGGGGACTTACTATGAATCAGACTAAAAGCACTTTTGAGCGCATGATGGAAAATCCCGAGTGGAAGGCGGATTTTGAGAACGGCTACAAGGAATTCCTCATCTCGGAATTTCTCTGCGAACAGATGGAGCATTCCAACTTGAGCGTAAGGGAACTCGCCTCAAAAGCAGGAGTTTCCCCAACGACAATCCAGCACCTGCGGACTGGCAAGGCGGAAAACGTAAAGGTAAGAACTTTGATTTCCGTGCTGCGGGAACTTGGATTCAGCCTGAAGCCTGTTGCGGTCGCCCGCGCGGCAGAGTCATCATTCACGACTCGCTATTGAAACACCCCCTACAAGACCTCGTCCGTCAGAATCATGAAGTATTCAGCGACCTGCTCAGGAGTTTTGAATGCAGTCTGGGGCGCGCTTTTCCACAACTGCGGTTCAGTGCTCGTGGTTGTCAGCGCATTTCTGCTTCTGCTGTACAAAGACATTGGAGACTCGTCAGAATTCAATCGAGCGAATCACAGTGCCGTCTATTGAACAGAGGCCAATGCGCTTGATTCCGTTTTCGTCAGTCTCAATCAAGCCGCATGTCTTTCCATCTTCGCATTTTGGAAGGGAGATTGAGCCGGGATTGAAGAAGAAAAGCCCTCCATACTCTTCCATTACGGTAACATGTGTGTGGCCGGAGACTACGAGAGTCCCCTTGGGAAGCCACGACTTGAGCTTTTCGCGGTCGTAGAGGTGGCCGTGGTGGACGAAAATCCGGCCGTTCAGCTTTCTTTCGGCGGTAGGAAAAAAGAGGTTCGTGTAGGCGTTCAGGCAAGGGAAGGTCAGAACCATCTCGTCCACTTCGCTGTCGCAGTTGCCGCGCACAGAGATTATCTTTTCTGAAAGCGGGTTCAGAATCGAGGCGACGTCTTTTGGGTTCCAGCCTTCAGGAAGCGGGTTTCGCGGCCCGTGGTTCAGGTAGTCGCCGCAAATCATCAGTAAGTCAAAATCAGGGAAAGAATCAAGCGCGGTACGAAGAGAAGAAGAAGAGCCGTGGATATCAGAAATAACAAGTGTTTTCATAATGCGAAAATTATACATCAAAGGAATGAAAACTGAAATTTCATAAATAAACATATCAATTGCACATTTTTCGACAAACTGATAGATTTGTCTTCATCAATTCTAAAACCAAAAACAAGGAGGACAGCCATGAAAAAATCAATCAGCACAATCTCATTCAACGCAAACACAAAAAAGGAAGCAACGGCTGTCCGTCTGTAAAAAATTCGCGAGAATTCGCAGAAAATCCGTAAAAAATTCAGCGCAATTATCTCAAGAATAAGACACTCGGAAAATCAAATCCGTTGCTATCCGTAATTCTCAAAAACACAAGGATTTTATGGAAACTATCAACGGTAATTTTTCGTCCGCGCTTGTTTTCTCTTCGAGTGCGGAAAAGTATGCGTTGTCGCAAGTCCAGGCGATTTGTGACAACGAGGTGTCGCTCGGCTCTTCCGTGAGGGTCATGTGCGACGTTCACCCGGGCAAAGTCGCCCCAATCGGGCTTACGATGACAATCGGGAAGCGGATTCTGCCGTATCTCGTGGGGCTCGACATCGGATGCGGAATGACGAGCGCGAAAATCACGAAGCATCGCGGAATGGAATTCAAAAAGCTCGACAGCGTAATCAGGGAAAATGTCCCGAGCGGATTTTCGGTCAGGAAAAGCGCGAACGACGTGCACAGGTTCATTTCGTCATTCGATTTTTCATCGCTCGACTGCTCGCGCCACGTTTCGGCGGAGAAAAACGCGCTCGCACTCGGGACTTTGGGCGGCGGAAACCATTTCATCGAGATCGACAAGGACGATGACGGGGAATTCTACATCACCGTGCATTCTGGAAGCCGGCATCTTGGGAAAGAAGTCGCGGACCACTACCTTCTTGAGGGAAGCAGAATCCTGAAGAAACGAAACGAGGAAGTTCCGTTCGAGCTGACGTACCTTGAGGGCGACATTATGGACTCTTACCTTCACGACATAGAAATCGTCCAAAAATTTGCGGAACTCAACAGGCTTTCGATAATCGATGAAATCGCGAAGGGAATGAAATGGAAGACTGACGATCCGATTTCGTGCATCCACAACTACATCGATTTCAGGACTGAAAAACCGATTTTGCGGAAAGGCGCAGTTTCGGCACAGAACGGCGAGAAAGTCATAATCCCGATAAACATGCGCGACGGGATAATTCTCGGAACCGGAAAAGGAAACGCGGAATGGAATTTTTCTTCCCCGCACGGAGCCGGACGCGTGATGAACCGTGACGACGTGAAGAAAAAATTCACAGTGAGCCAGTACAAAAGCGAGATGAAGGGAATCTATTCGTCATGCATCTCAAAAGGAACTCTCGACGAGGCACCTTTCGCATACAGGGGAATCTCGGAAATTCTCTCGGCTATAAATCCGACAGTCTCCGTGGAGAAAATCATCAAGCCTGTTTACAACTTCAAGGCGCAGAGCGAATTCTAAAAACGGAGGGAAAAATGATTGTACAGATTTCTTCAGGGCAAGGCCCTTGCGAATGCGAGATTGCGGTACGGCTTCTTTTCGAATCCCTCGAAAAGGAATTCTCTTCGGACTCGCAAAAATTCAGCGTAATCTCGAAAAGCGAATCGAAATGGTGCAGCGGATTTTCTTCTATTATATTCCGCACCGAAAAAGACATTTCGTTTTTGGAAGGAAGCGTCGAATGGCAGTGCAAAAGTTTTCTGCGCCCGAACCACAAGCGGAAGAACTGGTTCATCGACGTGGCGGTTCTTCCTGATTTGGAAGAAATTTCAAGCGACGGAAAAATCAGGTGGCAGTTTTTCCGCTCCGGCGGGAACGGCGGTCAGAACGTGAACAAAGTCGAGACCGGTGTCAGGCTCATTCACGTCCAGACCGGACTTTCCGTTACTTGCACGGAAGAGCGAAGCCAAAGCATGAACAGAAAACGTGCGATGGAAAAACTGAAAAAGCTTCTTGAAGACGCAACGCACAGTGCGGCGGACGAAACAAAATGCGAGCTGTGGGCGCACCACAAAAAGCTCGTCCGCGGGCAGGCTGTGCGAGTCTACGTCGGGAAGGATTTTGTCCTCAAAGAAAACTAGCGGAGAGAGCGGACATATTCGACCGCGCTGAGCCCTGCGACACCGCCTTCATAGACTGCCTTGCAGACCTGGAGAAGGCCGCCTGTCGCATTTCCGCAAGAGAAGATTCCGGGCGCATTCGTCGCCATCTTCTCGTTCACGGAAACTGAATCTCCGTTCAGGACAAGGCCGAGCTTTTTTGCAAAGTCGGCAGCACCGGCATTTCCGAGCGCGATGAAAACTCCGTCAAGAGAGATTTTCTCGCCGCCTAAGAATTCCACGCCGCCGACTTTGCCGTTTCCGTCTTCTGCCGCGAAAACTTTTGCAACTTTTCTTGAGTCAATTTTGATTTTTTCGGCGAGGGACGGATTTTTTGCAATCGCGTTTTTCACTTCGGAATCGTCCTTGCCGTCTGTCAAAATCGTGACGGAAGAAGCGATGTGGGAAAGGTGGGTTGCTTCCTCGACCGCGAAAGTTCCGTTTCCGATTACGGCGACGTTTTTGCCTCTGTAGAAAAATCCGTCGCAGACCGCGCAATACGAAACGCCCTTGCCTTCGAAATCCGCGATTCCGTCAATCAGAGGTCGGAGCTTTTTGTTTCCGGTCGCAAGGATGATTGCAGAAGATGTATATTCGGAAGAAGCAGTTTTCACTGAATACGAAGCTTTTGGCGGCGGCGAAACAATCGCAATGTTCGTGACCTCTTCGTTTATTACGGCAACACCAAGATTTTTGGCCTGCTCGATTCCGCCGTCATACAAATCTTTTCCAGTAATTCCGTTCGGAAAGCCGTAGTAATTGTCGATTTTGTGAGCCTTCTCAAGCTGGCTTTCGCCAGAGTAAATCACGGCAACATTCAGATTTGCCCTTTTTGCATAGAGCGACGCGGAAATTCCCGCAGGCCCAGCCCCGATTATTATGACATCGTAATTCATCGTTTTCCTCCTACAAACTCATATCTCAAAGCCCCCGAAGACCGAAATCTTCGGAGACTCCGCACTGCAAAAACTACAAGAGCTTTTCGATGCTCTCCACGATTTTGTCCGGCTCGACAGTAGACTCAAACCTGTCGATTACGTTGCCTTCCCTATCGACGAGGAACTTCGTGAAATTCCACTTGATGTTCGCATTGTTCTTGAAGTCAGGGTCGATTTTTCCGACGACAGTGTTCATCAGAACGCCCTTGAGACCTGTGAATCCCTTGAACCCCTGCTGGCTTTTGAGGAACGTGTACAGCGGAATCTCGTTCGCTCCGTTGACCTCGATTTTCTTGAAGTTGTCGAAGCTCGTCTTGTACTTGAGCTGGCAGAATTCGTGGATTTGATTGTCGTCGCCTGGGGCTTGATGACCGAACTGGTCGCACGGGAAGTCGAGGATTTCAAGACCGCGCTCGTGATATTTCTGCCAAAGCTCCTCAAGTCCCTTGTACTGCGGAGTGAAACCGCATCCAGTCGCCGTGTTCACGATGAGAAGAACCTTGCCTTTGAAAGTTTCCATTGAAACGTCATTTCCGTGTCTGTCTTTTACAGTGTAATCATAAATTGCCATATTTTTGCCTCCATAAGATTTTTCTTTTGAACTTCGTTTATCTTTCCGAAACTCATTTATATTTAATTAAATTATATTGTACACAATTAAATATTGTCAACTACAATTTTGAAAATTTCGAAAACAAATTTTCAATTTTTATTTTCCGAATTTCCACTCTGACTTTTGACTAGTTCTCAATTCTCAGTTTTCAGTTCTGCACTCTCAACTCTCAACTTCCTAGTCCACTCTGTTCGCGTGCATTGCTTTTTTGCTTTCGTACATCGCTTGGTCTGCACGCTTGAAAACGCTTGAGGTGCCGACGTCGATTTTCGGGTCGTAGAACGCAACGCCGATTGCGGCGGAAACTTTTTCCCACGGAGAAAGGGTGTCGTCGCATGAGATTGACTCAATCGTCTTTCGGAAAAGGAGGACGAGGCCGTTAACGTCGAGGAGGTCGCGATTTTTCAGGATGACTACGAATTCGTCGCCGCCGATTCTGAACACGGGGGAATGCTCGAATATCGTGCAGACGAGGAAGCAGAGCTTTTTTATCGCCAAGTTTCCCTTGTCGTGGCCGTATGTGTCGTTCAGTTTTTTGAGATAATTCAGGTCAATCATCGCGATTCCGAACGAATCGAGGCTCTTGCTTTTCAAATCGGCTTCGAGTCTTTTTATCTCGTTGTCGTATGCAGTCTTGTTTCTGATTCCCGTAAGAGAATCCTTGTTCGCAAGCTCGCTCAGCTGGTTCGCCCGCTGCCGCATCATCTCCGCATCGATTTCAGCCTTGACGATATTCTCGACGTAATCGCGCATATCGGCTGCCATCTGATTGACGGCGGACGCAAGGCTAGAGACTTCGTTTTTCGCGTTTATCTCAGGAGGCTCAAACGTGAGCTCGCTGATGCTCCTCTGACCGTGGCTCTTCTTCGCAAAGCCGACAACGCCTTTTTCAAGAAGCATAATCGGGGTCGTGACATTATGCCGAATCCAAAGGAGAAAAATGGACGTAAAGAGAAAGCCGAGGAGGATAATCAGGATGAAAGTTATGAAAGTCCTGCTTCGAATGAGTTTCTGAACCTCGGAGATATCGACATCGACGCAGAGAAGCGCGTATGCGTTTTCGGAAGAATCATAAAGAGGAAGCGCACCGGTGTAATCAGAGCCCCACTCTGTCGCCTCGACATGGAAAACAATTTCGTGCTGGTTCATTATGTAGAAAAGCCTGTCAACAGTCTCGTCGTCGTACTCGTCATCCGAAACCCAGCCGAGATAGAGATTCCCCTCGGTATCGACATACCTGTCATAATAATTCTCAGCAGAGACGACGCTCATTATTTTTCCTTTCCCGTCCTCACGAAGCGGAACGAGAATGTACAGATAATGAATGTCGAAATCTTCTTTTATATCGTCCATGAACCGCACAAGGTCGTCATACTCCTCGCTTTTCTGGAGAGTCCTCGTGCATTCTGCAAGGTCATCATCGTCAATCTTCTTGTCAACATAGCGTATTATGTCGGTGATGAAAGCCTCGTAACGCTGGTAGAGGGAACGCCTGAAAGAGAAATAGCTCATAATCCCGAGGACGAAGCACAACGCAACGATGAAAAGAATGCAGCCGGCAGTTATGCTGTGCCACAGAGGTCTTATCGGTGCATTTTCTGTCTTGCCATCTTCCATAAACGTTCCCCCAAAAATCAATCTCTAGTGTATCTTGCCCTTTCTCCGCCGATGAGCTTCGGCCGGGAGTAAGCGGCTACAACGGTTGCGCATCCGATTTTCGAATCGAAATGGACAGGAACCGCGACGCTTTTAAGATGCATTCCGATCATCGTAAGACCGATGTCGATTCCGGCCGATGCCTGGATTTTCTCGACGACGACTGGCTTTGAAAAACCGTAATATGCGGCAGTCGCAAGTGAGCCGCCGCCATGCGCCCACGGAACGACGCTTACTTCATCAAGCGAATATTTTTGAGCGCACGCAGATTCGACCACGAGAGCACGGTTGAGATGCTCGCAGCACTGGCACGCAAGGAAAAGCCCTTTTTCGCCGCAGATTTTTTTTGCAGTCTCAAAAACCGCTTTTCCGGCTTCCGCACTCGAATCCTTACCGATTTTTCCGCCTACAATTTCGCTCGACGAGCAGCCGACAACAAAAATCGAACCGTTTTTCTGCGGATGCGAATCCAAAAACGAGCGGATTAAATTCTCCGCCTCAGACCTGATTTTTTCAGAATCGAAAATTTCGTCCATAAAAAGAACCGCCATAAATTTCAATGTTTATTAAATAAAATCGGCTTAAAGTATATCACACTTTTTATGTTCAAAACCGGGCGGATTCGACGAATGAACGAAATTCATCTTACGACGCGGTTCTTGCCGCTCCGTTTTTCTTCGTAGCGTTGTCCGCGATATTCACTTTTCTGTGATAAACTACAAAATTGACTGAGCTTCGACAATTCGAAAAGGAACTGCCAAAATGGAGCGACAAGGAAAGCGAATTGATTGAAAAGCTTGAAGACGAGGACAAAAACAAAAAGTAGCCCTCTGAAATATCAAATATGAAAAACTCCAGCGGTCGCATTTTGAAAATGTCAGGCTTGACCGCTGGAGTTTTTTTTATGCCGATTTTAAATTCAGATTACATTCTTTCAAGATACGGCACGAGAACAAGTCCCATCGCTTCCTTGAGAACACGGAGCGTCGCGCCTGCAAGTGTGAGGCGGGCTTTTTTCAAATCCTCGTCGTCGCTTCCGAGAATCGGGCACTCCTGGTAGAACTTCGAGAAGAGTTTCGCGACGTCGTAGATGTAGCCCGTGACGACGGAAGAATCGAAGTTTTCTGCGGCACGGCGGATTGTCTCCGGGTACTCGCCGAGCTTCTTGAGCAAATCCCATTCCTCGTCCGCGCTCAAAAGTTTTGCGGCTTCGGCTGGCGGCATCGCTTTCACGCCGGATTCCTCTGCTTTTCGGAGAATCGAAGCGATGCGCGCGCCCATGTACTGCAAATACGGTCCCGTGTTTCCGTTGAACGAAAGGGATTCCTCCGGATTGAAAATCATGTCCTTAATCGGAGAAACCTGGAGAAGATAGTAATGCAATGCGGCAAGCGCGACTTTCTCGGCAACCTCGTTCGCATCTCCAACGTCTTCCTCGCGTCCGCGCTCCTTTATCGCCTTGAGGGCATCGTCGCGGAGTGAATCGATGAGGTCGTCAGCATCGACGACAGTTCCCTCGCGGCTCTTCATTCTTCCGTTCGGCAAATTCACAAGTCCGTAGCTCAAGTGGTAAAGTTTTTCCGCCCAGTCGAATCCGAGCTTCTTCAAAATGTAGAAGAGGACTTTGAAATGGAAAATCTGCTCGCTCGCAACGACGTACACGAGCTGGTTGAACGCCCAGTCCTTGTGTCGTGAAATCGCAGTTCCGATATCCTGCGTGATGTAAACGCTCGTTCCGTCTTTTCTAAGAAGAACTTTCTCGTGGTCTTCGCCGTCCTTGCCCTTTCCGACTGCCTCGGTAACGTCAACGCGGACCGAACCGTCATCAGCCTTGAAGAACACACCCTTCTCAAGTCCCTTCATGATTTCGTCCTTGCCCTTGAGGTAGGTCTCGCTTTCAAAATAGAACTTGTCGAACGAAACGCCCGTCCTGTCGTATGTGACCTTCACGCCGTCGAACGTCCACTTGTTCATCATCTCCCAGAGCTTTCGCGTTTCCTCGTCGCCTGCTTCCCATTTTCTAAGCATTTCCTCAGCCATCTCCTGTGCCTCAGGATGCGCGGTCTCAGGCTTGTCTTTTTCGCCCTTGAGATACTTGTCAAATTCGACGTAGCACTGGCCGACGAAATGGTCTCCCTTCATGCCGAGCTTCTCTGGAGTGTCGCCGTTTTTCTCGTGGAAGAGCTTGTACGCGAGCATCGATTTGCAGATGTGGATTCCGCGGTTGTTGATGAGGTCAACCTTGAATACCTCTGCGCCGGCTTTTTTGAGGATTCTTGAGACGGACTCGCCGAGAGCGTCGTTTCTAAGATGACCGAGATGGAGCGGCTTGTTCGTGTTCGGCGAAGAAAATTCAATCATGACTTTTCTTCCGTCAAGGAACGGTTTTCCGTCGGAGTCGAGAGTTCCGTATTTTTCGCCCTCAAATTCGATTTTTGAAAGGATTGAAGCTGCGGAAGAGCTTTTGTCGAGCTTCACGTTGACGTAAGGGCCGACTGCGAGGATTTCGCCTATCGATGACGCTTTTGACGAAAGTTCCTGGTTCGACTTGATAACGCTCACAACTTCCGATGCGACTGCGGCAGGATTGCTCCCGAATGATTTCGCAAAAACGAACATCGGGATTCCGAGGTCGCCCATTTCAGGCTTCGGAGGATTCACGACTGCGGCTTTCTCGAAAAGTGCCGAATCGATTTCCACATTCTTATCAGCTTTCAGAGAATTGATTGCGGAAACAACAAGATTTTTGAATTCAATTTTTGAGTCAGACATAATTTTATTTTTCCTTAAAAAGTGTATTCGCTCATTCTATACTTTATGACCAGTTTTCGATTATTATAAAAAATCACACTTCATTTTACTAGTAAAGGAGTTATGCCGTGGCTAAGTTAGACACAACGGTAATCGACCAATACATCGACGATTTGATGACAAAATCAACAGCGGAAGTTCCTGTCTGGAACATCGAAAAAGCACGCGCAGGAAAAAAATCCGGCTGGGACTACATAGACGGATGCATGATAATGGCTCTTCTTGAGCTATACGACACGAGCAAAGACGAGAAATATCTCAAATTCGCAGATTATTACGAAGATTTCAGAATCAGCGATGACGGAACAATCAACGGCTACAAGAAAGACGAGTGGAACATCGACAACATAAACGGCGGAAAGAACCTATTCACTCTCTACAGCCTGACAAAAAAAGAAAAATACAGGAAGGCTTTGGACAATCTTTATGACCAGGTTGTCCGCCAGCCGCGCACGAAAGAAGGAAACTTCTGGCACAAGGCAATCTATCCGAACCAGGTCTGGCTTGACGGACTCTACATGGGACAGCCGTTCTACATGGAGTACGAAGCTACGTTCAACGAGTCGAAAAACATCGACGACATCTACAGGCAGTTCTTCAACGTGGAGAAAATAATGAAGGATTCCGTGACAGGCCTTTACTATCACGGATACGACAGCGAGAAAAAGATGTTCTGGGCTGACAAAAGCACAGGATTGAGCAGAAACTTCTGGCTCCGCGCGCTCGGCTGGTTCTCAATGGCAATGCTCGACACGCTGAACAAAGCCCCAGACAGAGGAAGCGAACAGTGGAACCACCTCAAAAAGATGTTCACAGACCTCCAGTTCTCAATGCTGAAATTCCAGGACGAGAGCGGAATGTGGTATCAGGTGCCGAACAAGCCTAGAGAGGGAAAGAATTACCTTGAGACATCTGGAACTGCGATTTTCGCATATTCGCTGATGAAGGGATTCCGCACGCAGATTCTTGACGCGCCTGAATTGCAGGGCGCGGGCGTGAAAGCGTTCAAGGGAATCTGCGAGAAATACCTTTCGACGGAAGGCGGAAAGCTCGGGCTCGACGGAATCTGCCTTGTCGCAGGACTCGGCCCTGACAAATCGCCAAGAAGGGACGGAAGCTTCGAGTATTACATGAGCGAGCCGATTGTAAAGGACGACGCGAAAGGCGTAGGCCCTTTCATCCTCGCATACAACGAGTTCAACCTGATTGCAAACTAACTTGATTGCGGATCAAAACGTTTTTTAATCAGACAAAGCAGAACGCAGCCTGAACGGTCATCGACTTGGATTTGGCTTCGTTCGGCAAATCAAGAAACGCAGCTTGTCTTCGGAAACTTCCGAAGACATTTTTTTTGCCGTTTTCAATATTCAACGAAGACTCGACAGCCGAACAACAGGTGCAGTCGGTCGCAACGACGATGTTCTCGCTTTTCACGCCGGCTTTTTCAAGCACAAAAAGATTAGCCTTTGTGAGCGAAAGAGCGAATTTCGTTCTGCAGTTTTCGTTTTCAGAATCAGCAATTTCAGAAACGCAATCGCCGCCGAAGTTGCTCCGAAAATATCCGGCACGCTCCTCATCGACCATGTAGCAGCAGTCGCCGATATGAGGGCCGATTGCGGCGCAGATTGATTCGGGCTTTGAGCCGTAAAGCTCCGTCATTTTCCGAACGCCCTCACCTATTATGCCTGTCCCTTTCCAGCCGGAATGGAACGAGCCAAATGCGCCTGTCTCAGTGTCGTACAAAAAAAGCGGGACGCAATCAGCGACAGTGACAGTTGGAACGAGAAATCGGTTTTTTGTCACGATTCCGTCTGCCTGAACATTTTGCGTGTCGCCTTCGTTTTTCGACTCTACGACGATTTTTGAATGGATAAGTTCGACCGGAACGATTTTTCTTTTGCAGTCGCAGATTCGTTTTTCCCCGACGCAATTTCCCGAGCAGACGTGCGGAGAAGCTTTTCCTATGTAATTGATGATTTTTTCACGGTTGGGATTCGTCTCATTCCAGCGGAAGCGCATTGTTCCCGCATTCAAAAGAGTCATTCCCCAAAATGCAGAACCGAGGGGCTTTCCGCCAAAATAAAACGGAAGAGTCACGAATTCGGAATCAGAACCGACAAAACTGCAAACTGAAATTTCGTTCATCATTTTCAGATTTCAACAAGGCTTTGCGGAGCATCGACATTTTCAAGTTCGCGCACAAGAGTCAGCGCATTGCTAAGCGAGTCCTTCGCCTCTTTGAGCGTCGCGATGAACGCAGGGTTCTCATGCCCCTGAATCCTTGAAAGGTTCGTGAGCGTGTCATACTTGGAATCTTTGATGAAGCCGAGTATTCCGTCGAGGAGCATCATCATTTCCCTATCCGCCTCGCCGAACGCGTGCAGAATCGACTGCATTTCCGACTCAATCTCGCGCATCGTTTTCTCAAGAAGGTTCTGCCCTTGCAGCGTTCGCATTCCGTTCTCGTCTTTCGTGTCCTTGCTGAACACAATGCCGAATTCGCCGGTAGGACGAAGCTTGTCGCAGAATGTGTTAATCGCAATCGAAAGATGAACGATATTGTTGAATGCCTCCGTGTACAAAAGCTGGTTTTCTTTTCTCTTGAAAGAACCTTCAATCATCACGGTCTTGAGCGCGATTTCGTAAGTCTTCGGGAATTTCTCCGTGAAATACCAATTCAAAAAGCCCGACGTAAGCTCATAGCGGAAGAAGAAATCGGAATCAACACTCCACGGGCGGTTAGGAAGAACAGGGAATTTCTCAAGCCCGAAATTGTCTTTCAGACCGATTCGAAGGCTTTCCTTTTTGCATTCGGTGACCCACAAATTCCATCTGTAGTCGAAAATTTTCTTCCACTGCGCCTTGTATTTCGCGAACCAGTCCTCGCCGCCATAGAATTTCGCAGGCATCCATTTTGAGTCGCCGAAAATGACACGCGAGACAGAACGCATCGGAACGGAAGTCATGAACATGTGAATCGTAGAGGCATTCGCGCGCGCATTGTTCATGAAGTTGATTGCGGCTTTGTCCTCACCGCCGGCATCTTCCGAGAATTTGCGCGATTTTCTGACCGCAAAAAGATACAAGCTCTCAAGGAGATTGTCGGAAAGGCGGAACCCGTTGCACAAAAGCTTCGCTAGAGACTCGAATTCGCTTCCGACGACGCTGAATGCGCAAGTATGGACGGAATAAGAAACCTCAGAGAACGGGCTTAAAATTTTGATGAACGGAATCTTGGTGAACTGACGAAGCCATTCGACAGTTTTCACGGCCTCATACATTCTCTGCTTCGAATCCACAGGAATGTTCTGTAGAATGTCTTCCATGCTTCGAATCAGCTCAACGCGAAGCTCCGGTTTTTCGCCGGTGATGACAGGAGTCAAGAGCGGATTCGTGTTCTCAGAAAGCTCATCGTCAACATCGCTCATTATGATTGACGCAAGGAAAACGTAGAAAGAGCCTTCGTCCTTGTCGATTGCGACAATGTACGGGCGGAGAAAATCAGCAGCCTCTTTCAGCTCCACGATTTTTTCATAAAGCTGAGTAAGAAGAAGCCCTTTTTTCGCATCCACAAGGCCTGGATAATTTCTCTGAAGATTTTTGCTGATTTCAGAAATCTTTATCTCATTGAAAAGCACGACAGGCTTTGTATTCGTAAAAACAGAACGCAGCCAGAGAAGAATCCTGAAACCGAGCGATTCTTTTTTCAGCTGCTCGTCAAGCGGAATCTCAGGCTCCTCTTCCGAAACCTCGACAGGCTCGAAACTCTCTTCTTCATACGAAGATGCAGAATCATGCATTTTTTCAAGCATGTTCATCCTTTCTTCTTTTGACATACCGGAAACCAGGTTGTCGAATGAATTTTCATTTTCCCTTTCCATAGCGGCTAATTCTAAACTATATAAGTGAATGTATCAAACTTTGCACGGTCGTTTTAACAACAAAACAGCAGAAAAAAAGTGCACCGGAAAAACCGTGATTATTTTCCGGTGCACAAAAAATCAGAAAACTGATTAGAAATCAGAATTATTTGTTCAAATATTCAACTACAAGCTCACCCATCTTCTTTGTTCCGACGAGCTTGCCTGCAGCCTTGACTTCCTCAAGGTGAGAGCCTGCGATGTCTCCAGTTCTCCAGCCGTCGTCAAGAACCTTGTTGACAGCGTTCTCGATTTCCTTTGCTTCTTTCTCAAGCTTGAATGAGTAGCGGAGGAGCATTGCAGCGGAAAGAATCGTAGCAAGCGGGTTAGCCAAATCTTTTCCTGCGATGTCAGGAGCAGAACCGTGAATCGGCTCGTAAAGTCCAGGTCCAGTTCCGTCGCCCAAAGATGCGGAAGCGAGCATTCCGATTGAGCCTGTAATCTGAGAAGCCTCGTCAGAGAGAATGTCGCCGAACATATTCGAAGTCGCGATGACATCGAACTGTCTCGGATTCCTTACCATCTGCATAGAAGCGTTGTCGATGTAGAGATAAGAGAGGGCTACGTCTGGATAGTCCTTCTTCACGTCCTCCGCGACGCGTCTCCAGAGCTGAGAAGAGTTCAGAATGTTCGCCTTGTCGACGACGCAGAGCCTCTTCTGCCTGTTCTGCGCATACTCGAATCCCATGCGGACAATGCGCTCGATTTCAGGGCGAGTGTATTTTTCAGTATCCCATGCAGTGTTTCCGTCTTCCGATGTTCCGCGCTCACCGAAATAGATTCCGCCAGTAAGCTCGCGGACGATGAGGATATCAAGCCCATCGCCGACGATTTCGTTCTTGAGCGGGCAAGCGTCCTTGAGCTGCTTGAACATGAGAGCCGGGCGAAGATTTGCGAAAACCTTCATTCCGCCGCGGAGTCCGAGCAAAGCTTTTTCCGGGCGAAGCTCAGAAGCGAGGTTGTCCCACTTAGGACCGCCTACAGCACCGAGCAATGCGGCATCAGAGTCGAGCGCAATCTGCAGCTGCTCTTTCGGGAGAGGATGACCGAACTGGTCAATTGCTGAACCGCCGGCAATTACTTTTGTGTAGTTCCATTTGTGTCCGTACTTTTTTGCAACAGCATCGAGAACGTTCACAGCCTCAGCAACGACATCAGGACCAATTCCGTCACCAGGAATCAAAGCGATTGTCTTTTCCATTTTCGTAAATACACTCCTATAAAAAAAATCACCTTAACTTTAGCATTTTGGGCGATTGTTAACAATGAAAGAGGAGATTCAAGCAAAAGTGTTTGACGAGAAAACTAGCCGCAAAGGTGTTGCCAACCAACCTAAATCCACAAGTCTAAACTTTATCAACTCCCGCGACACGTCAAAAACAGACATCAACCTGTTTGTAATTTTCATGAAGATGTCCTTATTACACGGCTGATGATCAAGATACAAATAGTGTCCATTTTTGCAGGTAAGATGATATTCGTAAATAAGTTTTACAAATTCCGATTTTAGACTACAGTCATCCAAGACAATGTAGCTTGCGAGAATATTCGCCTGAGTTTCCATTCTCTTTGATTCTTTTGTAGTCTGAAAAAAATAGGAAAAACTGTCTTTGCTTTTTTCCAAAAGCGATTTATGCAATACAAGGTGGCTTATCTCATGTGCAATAGAAAATTTCAGAAGATGTAAATCAACTGAATTCATTCCATAGATAAGAATCTTTTTGTTAGCATAGTCTACAAGGCCATATACCTTTTGCGGAAATGTACACGAAGGTTCTGTTACGGGATAATCAACAGAGAAATTGAAATGCGATTTCAGATACCGCACAAGGGCTTCCGTTTCTATGGAAAATATATTGGATTCATTTTCTGCATATATTTCAGAACGTATCTTACTTGCAATTTTCTTCAATTCATCCTTGCTGATAAATGGAATCTCTTCAGGATCCGAGCACGAATCCGCCTTCGCATATAACTCAGCATTGCTTATAGAAGAATGATAATATCCAGGAAAGATTCCTCTAAAAAAAGAAGCCAAGCTAGCATGAAAATTGTGAAAATAACCAACTAGAAAATTGTTTAGAATTTTATAATTTTCCTGAAGAATAGCTTTCTGCATTTCTTTTTCACTTTTTTCATACTCCAAGTAAGTCATAGTTTGATAAAGGGATCTCGGAGCAAGCCATTTTATCTTGTCCTCATCAAAAATCCGTAAAATACCAATTCCCATTACTTCCGCATAATCAAGCGCATTTTTCTCAAATGATTTATTTGTCACAAAAACAGCCTTGCAGCATCCTGAAACTTGATTAACTTTGCTCCAAAACAGCACCAGCTCATCTTTTGTAATTTGGCTATTTGATTTTTTGCATTTGACCAAAATTTTTAATGATGGAATAGAGTTTTCTCCGTTATAGTTTTCTATTGCTATATCAAAACGTTCCTCTGTATCTTCCTGATAAAGTTCATATAATTCATGCCTGAAGATTTTATATCTCGGAGATTTAAAAGCCCAATCTTCTTTTTCAATAGCCTTCTGAAAAATTCCGTATGCAAAATTTAGGAATTCTTCTTGTTCGTCGTCTTTTTTTGAAGACCTTTCTGCCGTTTTTCTGTACTCACTGTCAGCACTCACAATTATTTCATCAAAAATATCAGCACATTTGTCTTCAACATTATTTTCATCGCAATCGATTCCATATTCCCTGAATTTCAGAACAAGATGACGAAAATTGTCGTCAGTGTTCAAAATATAATTTTTCAGAAAATCCATGAATCTATTTCGTTCAAAGTGCTTTGCGATTATTTCAAAATTCTGCCTAGAAATTTTTCTGCTGCCATCGAAGTATTTTCTTGCAGTTTCCTCGCTTTTTATGGGGTTATAAGAGTTGAAATCTTCAGTTTTAAAAATTGCCGACTCATCGTTTTTAGAAACATCTTCAAGACACCCATCAAACAAATCAAGCACAAAAGAGCCATTACTGGCTTTTCTGCTATAAAAGACCTTCAGTATCTTTGCAAAATCAGAAAAAGTCATTATCTATCCCCCCATGTTGTCCGAAAGTTGTCCAAAACTGTCCGCGTTTGTCCCAACTGATTTTTTTCTAAGTTTTATATTTCTGAACAGGACGGTCGAATAACGATTTTTGACGCTATCCGCCATACCACCATTCTAACATATTTACATTTTTCAAATGGAGGACAAAGAAATGAAGGAGAAAGAGAATACATCTTTCAAAAAGCCGAATGAAACGCATAAGGGAAAACACTCCGCTAAGTCACAGAAAAACCTTATTGACGACGGGTTCAATGCAGAATTAGTTGAAACAGCAACATTCACAGGGCTGCTTGAAATTCCGCTTATCAAAAAACCAGATGAATTCATCATCCCTAAAGGCATGATTCCATACAATGAGCTTGACAAGTCTAAAAACTATGAAGAATTTGTCTGTTTCTACGAACACGACATCCATTTCCGCGACATTTTAACAGCCACAAAAGAACAGATTGAATTTCTGAAAAAATTCAAAGGTGTAATCAGTCCGGACTGCTCACTTTACTATGACATGCCTCTAGTTTTGCAGATGACAAATACTTATTTGAACCGCCAGATTGGTCATTATTTGCAAACACAAGGAATATATGTAATTCCAAACGTTCGCTGGGGAGACGAACGCAGCTACCTGCGCATAATTCCAGGCGAACGGCCGTTCGCCTTTTTGAGACTTGAAAAACATGGAATCTATTCAATCGGGACTTATGGTTGCTGCAAAACAGCTGAATACAAGCACCATCTGAAAGAAGGTTTGCGTTCATTCATCAATGAAATAGAGCCTGAAATCATTCTTGTATACGGAGCCATGTCGGATTCGATTTTTGGAGAGTTCAAAAATGACGTCCATTTCGTACATTTTGATGATTGGACTAAAGCACAACATTCACAGGGAGGCAAGTAAAATGGGTAGCGGAAGAAGCGGAATTTATTACACGACGCATGGAAGCCACATGATTCATCACATTGCATTGATTCATTCTCTTGAAGGCGAGTATACAATGCCTTCAAGACCGGGACAGTTGCCTAGATTAAAGAGTGGTGGACACGGACAAGATGCAATAGATTTCATGGATAAAAACGGCATAAAATACAACATAGTTAAAACTTACAAAAATGGTGTTCGTGTTGGAAATGTTCCAAGCCACAAAAAAGGTTCGAAGGCAAAAGGAACAAATCAATCATGGTTTCCAAAATCCTGGGGACAAAAAGAAGTTGTAAAAGCAGCAGAACATGTCTGTGGTCTAAAACAGAATGCTCATGCCAAAGACGGTCAGAAACTTTATGGTAAATACAAGGGTATTCTGGTCGTGGTGATAAAAACACATGGAAATGTTGCTACAGTTTTTCCTGACAGCAACCAATCTGATAAACATAGGAGAAGATAAAAATGAAAGAACTTATCGATAAAGAACTTTCGAAAACAAAAGATTGTTTCACACAACAGGATGACGGTCTTGATGATGAAGCATACAATCGTCTTGAAAAAATGATTCTAGAAGAATTTAATGAAGAAGGATTTGTTACTACATTTCGTCATTTGCTAAAACTTAACAACAAAATTGGTCTTGAAGTTTATTGGCAACAAAATTTGTGGTGGGAACATGCTGCCGATTTTGCGGCACAACATATAGCGGAAACAATAAATTTCATTAAAAATGATTGCTCTGCAGAGGAATTCATTTCATTGTCTGAAATATTTGATGACATCACGGAAAAAACAAAAAGCAAAGAATTTGTCGATTGTATCGAGGAAGTTGCAAAGAAATTTCCTAAAGAATGTGAAAAGTATTATCTACAGGATAATATAAAAAATTGCAAAATCATAATTGATTAGCAAACTTCACACAAAAAGCGAAAACTCTACAGACAGGCTTTGTAGAGTTTCATCGCTTAAAACGTCAATCCGACGCCTAAAGAAAGATTCTTGTTGAGACCGACGTAGCCGTACCAGTTCATTACGCAGTCAAGGCTGAGCTGGGAGAACACGCGGAAACTGTCGGAAAGGATGTATTCGACTCCGGCGGCGGCACGCAAATCCGCATTGAAGTGGGAATATGACTTCGTGTGCACCCACTCTTCGTTCTCGCTGGTGAAAAGCGAGTTGAAAAGGACTTCGACGACTTCAGAACCGAATGACTTGAGGAGATTTCCGTCCCTGTGCAGCATTCCGACCGCCCCCAAAAGATAAATTCCGACCGGTATCGCGGAAAAATCCTTGTAAAGTCCCATTCCCAAGAAAAGCTCCGGGTACGCCTTGAAATCAGAATACTTTGAAAGCTCGTTGAATTTCGGCTGCAAACCGAGCGACAAATAAAGGAAAGAATAGTCGAATCTAAAATGCCAGTCCGATTCGAATCCCCAGTTAAACTCATCGTTGATAAGAGGCGCGACGTGCATTATGACAGCCGAGGCTGAAATTCCGTTTGAGGGAGTTTTGTCCTCGTATGCGAAAAGAGAAAAACTTAAAAAAAACAGAGCGGAAACGACAATGAGTTTCCTGCAGATAAAATTTCCGAAAGTTCTCATACACAGAATTATATCATGGAATCCATAAAAAACTTGATTTCGCATTGTTTCTATTCATAAAATGTTGAAAATTAGAGTGTTCTGAAAATCTAAATTATCGGACAAGTCTATTATCAGAGAATCAGGAGATTTTTATGGAAGATTACAAGAAAGAATTCATCGACTTCATGGTTGAGTGCCAGGTGCTCAAATTCGGCTCGTTCACGCTCAAATCTGGAAGGCAGTCGCCGTTTTTCATGAACGCGGGCGCATACGTCACAGGAAGCCAGCTCAAGCGTCTCGGCGAATTTTATGCGAAGGCGATTCACGACAATTTCGGGGACGACATCGACGTTTTCTTCGGGCCTGCATATAAAGGAATTCCGCTTGCGGTCGTAACTGCCGTGGCATATTCTTCGCTCTACGGAAAGGAAATCAAATACTGCTCGGACAGGAAAGAGGCGAAAGACCACGGAGCTGACAAAGGCGGTCTTCTCGGCTACAACATCAAGGACGGCGACCGCGTTGTAATAATCGAGGACGTGACAACTTCGGGAAAATCAATCGAAGAAACATACCCGAAAATCAAGGCGCAGGAGACGACACCGGGCGGAATCAAAATCGTCGGAGAAATCGTCTCGCTCAACAGAATGGAGAAAGCACCTGACTCGACGAAAGCCGCGCTCGACATGATTTCCGAAAAATACGGATTCCCAGCAAAAGCAATCGTCACGATGAACGACGTAATCGACGCGCTCTACACGAACGGCGACAAGAAAATCATCACCGACGAAATCAAGCGCGAAATCGACAAATACTACGAGGAATACGGCGCAAAATGATTTCAGGCGAATGTCAAGTTATTGCGAGTTGTAGTACAAGTGAATAAGCTTTCGGCGAGAACCCTATGTCAAAGACGGCAGTACCTCTTCGAGGTGGCTGAATGTCTTTGACATAGGAACCTCGCCTACGCTTACTCACTTGCACACAGTTGCGAAAACTCAACATTCGGCTGATTACAAGCTATAAGCTTACAGAATCTTTGCGAATTTCTTTTCCAAATCTTTTATCAGTTTGTATTCGAATGAATCGACGAGCGCGATGTAGCTTGCCTCCATAACGTCCGAGGAAACGCCCATCGTCGCCCATGAATCGTTGCCGTCGCTGGACTCAATCAGAACGCGCACTTTCGATGCGGTCGCGGATTTTCCGTCGAGGACACGGACTTTGTAATCCGTAAGGTGAATCGAACTCACGCTCGGATAGAACGATTCGAGTGCTTTTCTGAGCGCAACGTCCATCGCGTTCACAGGACCGTCCCCCTCACCCGCCGTCACGCATACCTGACCGTCAACGTCGAGTTTGACCTGGCAGAAAGCGCACTGACCGTCCGCAAAACGAGGAAATTCTCCGCTCGTCTTGTAATAATGCAAATTGAAGAACGGCTGATATTTTCCGATTTCCTTCCGAACGAGAATCTCGAAGCTCGCATCCGCACCTTCAAACTGATATCCCTCATGCTCCAAATCCTTCACTTTCTTGACGATATCCTGAACAATCGGGCTGGTCTTCGTTATCGACTTGTCGAATTTCTGCACTTTCTCGATAATCATGCTCCGCCCTGCAACCTCGCTCATCAAAAACACGCGCTCGTTTCCGACTGAATCTGGCGTGACGTGCTCGTACGCGAACGGATTTTTTATGACAGCATCGATGTGCATTCCGGCCTTATGAGCGAACGCGCTTGCTCCGACATACGGCATTCCGGCATCGAGAGCGATGTTCGTTATCTCCGCAACGCGCTTGCAGATTGGCGTAAGGTTCGTAAGCTCGCCCGCGATGCACTGACAGTCGAGCTTGAGCTGCAAGTCGGCGATGATTGTCGAAAGGTTCGCATTCCCAGTCCTCTCGCCGAAACCGAGCAGAACGCCCTGAACGTGAGTCGCGCCAGCCTCAACAGCAAGAAGCGAATTCGCAACCGCAAGACCAGAATCATTGTGAGTATGAATACCGATGGAAATCCTAGAAGGATTTCCATCAACGCCGCAGAATTTCTCTACAACTGTCTTTGTCGCGTTGTAGCATTCCATCGGCATTGCGCCGCCCTTTGTCTCGCAAAGAGAAAGGCAGACCGCACCGCCCTCGACAGCTGCCTCAAGAGCCTTGAGCGCGTATTCGGCATTCGCCTTGTAGCCCGTGAAAAAATGCTCGGCATCGAAAATGACCTGCTTGTTTTTTGAAACGAGATAGCTCACCGTGTCGCGAATCATCTCAAGGTTTTCTTCGAGTGTCGCATGAAGGATTTCCGTGACCTGAAAATCCCAAGTCTTTCCGAAAATGCAGACATATTCAGTGCCCGCGCTGAGAAGGCTCTGCAAATTCGCATCTTCCGCGCACGTCAAATCTTTTCTTCGGGTTGAGCCGAACGCAACGAGCTTTGAATTTTTCAGAGAAAGCTTCTTCGCCTCCGCAAAAAATTCCATGTCCTTCGGGTTGCTTCCAGGATTTCCGGCCTCGATGAACGCGACTCCAAGCTCGTCCAACGCCCTGACGATGTTGATTTTGTCCTGAACGGAATAGCTGATTCCCTCCCCCTGAGAGCCGTCACGCAAAGTCGAATCAAGAATATCTATTTTTCTCATAATTTTATTTTTCCTTTGTGTTGTTTGTGTTGTTTTGAATGCAGGATTTCAGACTGCAAACTGAATTTCAGTCGGCAATGTAACGCGCCCTGTTCGTGTCCGTCTCGAAAACGTCGATTGCGTACAGGAAAGCAGAGCCGTCATTTTTTTTCGCAAGGGAAGGAATCATCTCCAGAATCGAGTCGAAGATGAATTTCGCAATTCGCTCGGCACTCGGATTCTGGTCGAAAACCTCCATATCGTTCAGATTTGTGTGATCCATCTTGGCGCAGACGGACTTGAGCGCGGCCTTCAATTCCGAGAAATCAAGCAGCATACCGCCTTCATTCAATTTCTCCCCACGCACATGGGCATAGACTTTATAATTGTGACCGTGCAGATTCTCGCATTTCCCGTGATAATCCCTCAAAAAATGCGCCGCCGCAAAATCGGTATTAACTCGAACTTCATACATACTTTTTTGTCCTCAAGTTTTCATTCTATCAGAATAGCAAGAAATATTTTAGTTTTATAGAATGAAGGAAGCGAAATTGGCGGAACGGAGAAGATTCGAAAATCCGAAATCCGCCGACAAAAGCTGACAATCAATAAAAAAGAGGTGTTTTTATGGAACTTGAGACAAAATGTCTTCACGCAGGGTATGAGCCGAAAAACGGTGAGCCGAGAATGATTCCGATTATCCAGAGCACGACGTTCAAATACGACTCGTCGGAGAAAATGGGCGAACTGTTCGACCTGAAGGCGACTGGATATTTCTATTCGAGACTGCAGAATCCGACGTGCGACATGGTTGCTGCGAAAATCGCGGCTCTCGAAGGCGGAAGCGCGGCAATGCTTACAGGCTCAGGTCAGGCGGCAGTCTTCATGGCGATGTTCAACCTTGCGAATGCAGGCGACCACGTTGTCGCAAGCTCCACAATTTACGGCGGAAGCTACAACCTTTTCAGCGTGACGATGAAAAAAATGGGAATCGATTTCACATTCGTTGACCCGGACTGCACGGACGAGGAGCTTGAGGCGGCTTTCAAGCCGAACACGAAAGCCGTATACGGAGAGACAATAGCGAACCCGGCCCTCATCGTTTTCGACATCGAGCGTTTCGCGAAAGCCGCACACGCGCACGGGGTTCCGCTCGTCGTTGACAACACTTTCGCGACACCAGTGAACTGCCGCCCGTTCGAATTCGGCGCGGACATCGTCGTGCATTCGACGACAAAATACATGGACGGACACGATGCGACGCTCGGCGGCTGCATCGTTGACAGCGGAAAATTCGACTGGATGGAACACAAAGAAAAATTCCCGGGACTCTGCACACCTGACGAAAGCTACCACGGAATCACATACGCGACGCAGTTCGGAAAAGAAGGCGCGTTCATCACAAAGGCGACCGCCCAGCTCATGCGCGACTTCGGCTGCGTCCAGGCACCCGTGAACGCATACATGCTGAACTTGGGGCTCGAATCCCTTCCTGTAAGAATGGAGCGTCACTGCCAGAACGCACTCAAAATCGCGGAATTCCTTGAAAAATCCGACAAAGTTTCCTGGGTCAACTACCCTTCGCTTCCTGGAAACAAATATTACGAGAGGGCACAGAAATATCTTCCGAAAGGCTCATGCGGCGTAATAAGCTTCGGAGTGAAAGGCGGCAGAAAGAGCGCGGAGAAATTCATGGGCGAACTCAAGCTCGGCATGATTGCGACACACGTTGCTGACGCTCGCACATGCTGCCTGCACCCGGCTTCGTCAACGCACAGGCAGATGAACGAGGAGGAGCTTGTCGCGGCAGGAGTTCCGTCCGACCTCATCCGTCTCTCCGTCGGACTTGAAAACGTGAACGACCTTCTCGCCGACATCGAAAACGCGCTTTCGAGAATATAACGGCCGGCAAAGAGAAAAAAAGTGGTGCGGCAGATAGATTAGGTTGCCGCCCCCGGCAACCGCTGACACTTGAAAATGCAGTGTGTCTTTTATACCATTCAAAACATGACAATAGTTTTAGTGATGGACTCGTTTGACGAGTTGAATAACGGTACGGTTGCGTCCGCAAGAAGGTTTGCGGAGCATCTTCGGAAACTGGGGCACACGGTCAGGACACTTTCGGCTGACAGCGGGAACGAGAATGCGAAAAACGACAGGGACAGGTTCGCCATGAAAAAGTGGCACATCCCGGTCGTTTCTTTTTTTGCGGACAAGCAGGGCATGGTTTTCGCAAAGCCGACGGAGGAAATAATCAGGAAGGCGTTGGACGGAGCGGACATCGTGCATTTCTACATGCCGTCGCCAATGGCACGCCTTACGGAGAGAATCGCACGAGAGATGGGAATCCCGTGCCTTGCGGCGTTCCATGTGCAGGCGGAGAACATAACTTACAACATCGGGCTTGGAAAATTCGATTCGGCGGCAAGATTCTTCTATAAATTCGAGCACAATTATTTCTACGACAGATTCCAGGACATACACTGCCCTACGAAATTCATCGCTGGGGAGCTTGAGAAGAACGACTACAAATCGAACCTGCACATAATCTCGAACGGCGTTGATGAAATTTTCGTCCCGCAAGAACCGATTCCGCACGAGAAGTACAACATCCTGATGATTGGCCGACTCTCGCCTGAAAAACGGCAGGACCTTGTGATAAAAGCCGCGAAACTTTCGAAATACAAGGAAAAGATTCAGCTGCACTTTGCGGGACTCGGCCCGTGCGAGAAAAAGCTCCGCAAGATGGCGGCCGACCTTCCGAACGAGGCAAAATTCGGCTTCTATTCGTCATCGGAACTTTTAAAGCTCATCGCGTCAATGGATTTGTACGTCCATGCGTCCGACGTTGAAATCGAGGCAATCGCGTGCATGGAAGCGTTCAGCTGCGGGCTAGTGCCTGTAATCTCGAACGCAAGGAAAAGCGCGACAGTGCATTTTTCGCTCGACGAGAATTCGCTTTTCAAAGAGGGAGACGCGGCCGACCTCGCAAGGAAAATCGACTACTGGATTGAGCACCCAAAAGAGAAAGCGGAACTTTCCAAAAAGTACATTCAGGAAGGCGAAGAATACAGGGTGACGAGCTCCGTGAAAAAAATGGAAGAAGTCTACAAATCGATAATCGAAAAATCAAAAAATCAGCATAAATAAAAGGAAGAAAATATGTTGCTCTCAAAAAAAATCATATTCTCTGCCCTTGCGTTTTTTTCGCTCGGATTTTCATTTGCAGAAAATTCAGCGTCCGTAGATAAAAACAATGCAGAAAACACAAACGAAACTGAGAATCCGAAAATCGAATTCGACTCGATTCCAGAAGTCGCTTCCGAAGATTCCGTCCATCCGCAGATTCCCGAAAGCGATTTTTCAAAATGGCACACGGAGAAAATTCCCGGATTTTTGACGTTCGGAAAAAGGGAATGCACCGAAATGCCCGGAACGAGCGCGCTCTGCTGGGACAACGGCAACCCCGCATTCTCCGCATCTGGAAGCAGGAACTGGCCGACCCAGAGAATCGTACTCGACGACGGAAGCGTGGCGGCACTTTTGCAGACGCGAAAAGTCGTGGGCGTAATCGCGAGCGGGAACTTGTTCACAGGGCGCGTCGTGAGGAACATGAGCCTCGCCCAGCTTTTGGGTTTCACGAGCAAAGACGGAAAAGAGCTGATAGACTGGGGAGTCCCGTTCACAGGCCGACCGACTGGATTCCGCGTGAAATTCGCATACGACGGGCTTGGCGACGAATGCTCGCTGATAGCGACTTTGGAGAACAGGACTGAAACCGAGGTCGTTGAAAAAAACAAGACGAAAAAGAAAACCGAACGGAAATACGTTGCGACCGCCGCCTACATCGGAAAGACCGACACGGAGAATAAAACTTCGTGCGCCACAAGGATAAGCGACAAAGATTCGTCCGGGCTAAGGACGCTCGAAGTTGATTTTCTCTACGGTATCAATCCTGAAGGAACGAACCCGCTCCCCGACGGAGTCACGCAGACGACAGCCGACACGGAAATCACGCACGTCAACGTCGTATTCGCATCCAGCGCACACGGCGACTATTTCGAAGGCGTGAAAAACGCAAAGCTGATTGTCAAGGATTTTGAATTTTTGTATTAGCGGTTATCGATAAACCAATCCAAAAACTATCGAAAAACAACAAGTTTTTGGATTGGACGACATCGCACCTCGGCAACCGCCGCTTCCACTGCAAAAAGTTTCTGACACAACCACATCCAGCGCACCGTCACCAATCCGCCCGTGAAGGTACGCGCCTTGCGCGTGCCGCGACCGGTTGCCTCCACCTAGCGGTTGCTAGGACGACTACGCATCCTAGCAACCGCTAGTAATTCCACTTTATCAGTTTCTTCTTCATCACTCCGATTATTGAGTTCAGCACTGTCACGACGAGTCCTATGAAAAAGATTCCCGTCACAGCTTTTGTGTAGTTCGCGAAATTGAGAGACATTCGGACGTAGAAGCCCATTCCGCAGTCGGCACCGAGCATTTCCGCGGCGGTCAAAGTCATGAGCGCGGACGCGAGGTGAATCGGGAGTCCGTTTATGATTCTCGGCAGATTGAACGGGATGATGATTTTGAAAAGAATCACCGGCGTTGAAAGATTCAGGACGCGTGCAGAATTTATGATTTTCTTTTCGACGAACGCGGTGTTGTTGATCGAACCCATGAACGTGCTCCAGAAGTTCGTCAGGAAAATCACGAAAATCGAAGCAAGGCGGAAAGTCGGCATGATGAGGACGACATACGGCGTGTAAATCAGCGGCGGCACGGTGGAAACTGCTTTTGCGATAGGATAAATCGCTTTCGTAAGGCGCGGGTTCCAGCCGACAAGAGTTCCAAGAATCACCGCAATCACGATAGAAGTCAACATGCCCATAATCAGAAGGTACATCGAGCTGAAAAAACCGGTTATCATCAGCTGGTAATCCTGAACGAAAACATAGAAGACGTTTTCCAAAGCGGGAATGAAAACATACGGAAGGACATTCAGCCTTGAGACGAAAAGCTCCCAGATGAACGCGACGATGAAAACGAATCCGGTTATGTCTTTCGCTGCCTGTGACTTCGATTTTTTCTGCAAACTGAAAATGAAACGGATTTCAACCAGCACGAGGACGATTGCGAACACGAGCGGACTTTTCAATCCGATTCTCATTTCCGCAGCATATCTGCTCGGAAGAAGAAAGCAGGCAAAAGTAAGGACAAAAAACAGATTCGCAATGTTAAAGACGTATTTTGAAAGAAAATTTCTCATAGGTTCGCTCCTTCGCTGTCGATGAGTTCCGAAGTTTCGTTGTAAAAATATTTGACGAGTTTCTGATAAAGCTCCTTGTACTCGGCACTTTCCTGAATAGACGGATAGCTTCTCGGACGCGGCAGAGTGTCGTCGATTACGGCATAGATATGCTTCGGAATCATGAACACGATTCTGTCAGCCAGAAGCTCCGCCTCGTTCAAATCGTGAGTGACGAACACGACGGTCTTTTTCTTTTCATCCTCGCGCCACATTTTCAACAGAAGATTCTGCAAATTCTCCCTGATTTTCGCATCCAACGCTCCGAACGGCTCGTCCATCAATAAGATTTCAGGGTCGCACGCCATCGCACGCGCAATCGCAACGCGCTGCTGCATTCCGCCCGAAAGCTCGCCCGGAAGTTTGTTCTCGAATCCGTTCAGATCGACTTTCCGCAAAAAAGTGAGCGCAATTTCCGATGCCTTTTTCTTCGAGATTTTGTTTCCGCGCTTCTTGTTCGTCTCGTAAACTGCAAACGCAACATTCTGCAGCGCGCTCATCCACGGAAAGAGCGAATAGTTCTGAAAGACGACAGCACGCTCGACTCCGGTTCCGTGAATTTCCTTTCCGTTGATTTTCACACTTCCGGCGGACGCATTCTGCAGCCCCTCCAAAACTGAAAGCAGAGTGCTTTTTCCGCAGCCGGAAGAACCGACGATGCAGATGAATTCGCCACGGTTTATCGTAAGATTTATGTTTTTCAACGCCTCGTATGAATTCTCCTCGCTCTCATACGACACCGTAAGATTTTCTATTTCGATTACAGGTTCAAGATTTGTTTCAGCCATGCTCACCTCCGAATATTTTTCTGAATGTCTGAATGACGCGTGCATTTTCCTCCGGCGTTCCGATTGTCAGGCGAATCATCGTCGGAAAACCGTATTCAGAGCCGCCGCGGATTAGGATTCCTTCTTTCAGGAAAGCTTCGACAACTGAATCCGATTCGCGCCCCACGTCAAAAAAGATGAAATTCGTGTTAGAAACGACGTAAGAAAATCCAAGTTCTTCAAATTCCTTGTAAAAAATATTTTTCTGCTCGCGGGCATTTTTTACGGTCGATTTTCTGAATTCTTCATCACGCAATGAAGCAAGGGCTGCGAATTGAGCGGGCGCATTCACATTCAGCGGAATGCGGACTTTGTTCAAAGCAGAAATAATTTCTTCGTTCGAAATCGCATAGCCAACACGGAAGCCAGCAAGACCTTCCGCCTTTGAGAACGTGCGCAGAATCAGAATGTTGTCGTATTTTTTGAAAAGCGAAATTGAGTCCGGGAAATTTTCTTCCTCGACGAAATCAACATAAGCTTCATCAAGAATAACGAGAATGTCGCCGGGAATTTTCTGAAGGAAGTTTTCAAGTTCCTGCTGCGTGAAAATCGTTCCTGTCGGGTTGTTCGGGTTGCACAGCCAGATGATTTTTGTTTTTTCCGTGACGGCCTCAGCAATTCCGTTCAAATCGACATGGAAATCCTTCACGGGAACGCTGACGAATTTTGCGCCGAAAATCTGCGTTACTGTTTTGTACCAGCCGAAACTCGGAACAGCGGCAATCGTCTCGTCGCCGTGGCTCAGATAAGCGATTCCGGCAAGGTACAAAAGCTCAAACGAGCCGTTACCGATTACAAGATTCTCTGGAGCAAGACCGATTTTTTTTGCAAGCTCCGAGCGGAGATTATACGAGCTTCCGTCAGGATACTGAGAGCTGATTTTCTTAAGCGCATCCCAGACATTTTCCGAGAAGCCGAGAGTGTTCTCGTTCGCGGCAAGCTTGGTGATTTTTTCAAGCCCGTATTCACGCTTCAATGTGTCGACGCTCCGTGCGGCACGGTATGGCGGAAGCGTTTCAATGATTTGTCGTGGTTTAACGCTCATTTCTGCCCCCTGAAAATTTTTGAAAGAGAATCAGCTTTTACAAGCGCGGATTTTATCGCCGATTTTTCCTTGTACGGAACATAATAAAAGATTTCAGGCACCTGCTCCGAAATGAAATCCAAGTCTTTTTCGGTCGTCAGTGCAAAATCTTCGAGAGTATGCGCGTTCTCGTATCGGGAAAAGATTCTGATAGCATCGAGAACTTCCGAATCGGATTTTCCTTCAAGAATGAGCTGCGTAACGATTCCGAACGCGACTTTTTCGCCATGAAGCTTTATATTCGAATGATGAAGCCGCGTGGAAGTGTGATAGAACGGATGAGCGAAACTGTAATGCCCGTGCTCTCCTCTGAAACTTCCGGCAAAACCTGCAAGATAAATAATCGCATCAATCACATTTTTTGCTACCTCGCCATAAACGCCTTTCTTCGAGTCGAAAATCGCCTTGAAAGTGTCGCGCTCCAAATTCTCAAAAGCGATTTTAGAAGCCTTGATCGCGATTGCGGAAGGAACATCTTCCGGAAAAAATTCAGTCGTCGGGCGAATCTCGTAAAACTTTGCGAAAGTGTCCACCACGCCAGAAAACAGATATCTTTCTGGGGCAGTGAAAATCACTTTCGGGTCAGCAATCACAAGCTGGGCGGAATTTTTGTTCAGACGGCTTCTGACATATCCGCCCTCGTCATCATACTGAATCGTGACAGCGGCCCATGCAGCGCAAGTTGCGGCGACTGTCGGCACCGTGATTGCAGGCAAGCCGAGAATGTCAGCGGTTGCTTTTGCCGTGTCCAAAACTCTTCCGCCGCCGATTCCGATAATCACGTCGGAATTTGCGGATTTTGCCTTTTCTGCATAAGAATCGAATTGAGTCTGCGAGGGATAGCCCGAAAAAATCTGGACGTTTTTTGGCGAAATTCCGTTTTTCTCAAGCGAAGCAAAGAATTCATCTCCGACAGCTTTTTTTGCTTTTTCGCCTGCAATTATCAGCGGATTCTTTCCGATTTTCGAAATGTATTCTCCAGAACGCGAAATGCTTCCGACTTCGTTTATGTAAACTTTTGGTGTTTTAATCGTAATCATGTTGACTCCAGTTTTTAGAGGCTCGTGTAATTGAACTTTGGATGCTTGTTGTTGTTCTCAAGGAAGTAAGTCCACATATCTTTGTAGAACTGCTCGTTCGGGAATTCCGCTATGACTTCCTGCAACGCGTCCGCATAGACTGAAATGTTATAGAAATCAGAAAGCTCCACGCCGCGAGGAATGTAATTCCAGTCAAGAAGAATCTGATAGTCGCCCACAACGCCGTTGTAATTCGGGTCAGGATTGTACCTTGCCCCCTGGCTTGTCTTCGGGCTGTAGTACGTCCTTCTCACAAAATCCTCGTCCTGATGTGTGGCTCGGACAATAGAATCGACAGTTTCTTTCTCATCCTCAAGATAGATTTTGTAAGCGCGGATTTCGCCCTTCAAAAGCCGCTTGAAAGCTTCCTTATTTTTGTTGAACGCCGTTCCGTTCGCGACCTGACGGCAGCAGATGTAATCTTTCTGCAAATCAACTTCCGGGAAGAGATAGACAACGCCCTGAGAAACCGCGCTCTCGACATAAGACGCGCTCACGAACGCGATATCGACCGCGCCTTTTGAAACAGCGGCAATCAGAGGCTCGTTCTCGTTGAAAAACTTGTATTTGACCTCGTCATCGATTTTGAATCCGTATTCCTCGCGAAGAACATATTTTGAAACCAGCTCGGAAGTCGAAAGGAGCTTCACGCCGATTGTCTTCCCTTTCCAGTTGTGGATGTCCTTCACTTCCTCGGCTACATTTTTGTTGGCCATCACAGCCATTCCGCCTGTGAGAGTTCCGCCGAACAGGATTTCGTCCGACCCTTGCGCACCGTAGGTCAAATGCGGGACAAGCTCGAAAGTGATGAAGTCGAGTTTGCCGACACTCACCGCCTCGAAAGAACCTGAGCGGTCAACAAGCTCAATGTTGATTCCAAGATTGTATTCCTCAAAGAATTTATGCTCGTCCGCAATCTGCACAAGCGGACTGATGAACGGATTCGTGACCTGCTTTCCCATCTTCAAAGTGTATTCGATTCCGCCCTCCGCCGCTTTTTTCTTGTTGCATGAAACAAAAAGCGACAATCCAATCATCAAAACTCCAACCGCCGCCAACTTAACTGATTTTTTTTCCATAAAGTACCTCACCATTTTTAATTTTTTATATCTGCACCTGAAAATCAGGATTTTATCCGACACGAATATTTTCAAGGGAATCGGAAAGTCCAAGCTCACGAATCGTCCTTGTGATTTCCGAAGCGACACCGCCGTACAAAACAAGCCCTTCTCTCTTGGATTTTTCATATAAGTTCCATTCGATTTCGCCCGGCACGAAAATTTCCCCGATTCCGTTCTGCTTTTTCGAAGATTTGATTCTGCCGATTGACAAATCAACGACTTTCTTAAACGAATCGACATCGGCAAAGCGCGAAATATCGACTGCCGCAAAATTGAATCCGATTGCATTCGTCCTTTCAAAAACGGAGCCGTCAGAATCAGAACCGATTGCAGCTCCGCTCAGAACAGCAGTCAGAATCGAAACGATGAAATCAAGTCCGTAGCCTTTGTATCCGCCAAATGGCAGAAGCGCGCCGCCATTTTTCACGATGTCCTTTGGATTCGTCGTCTTGTTTCCGTCAGCGTCCAATCCCCAGTCATCGGGAATAGAGCGGCCTTCCGTGTACGCGAAAAAGGACTTGTTGTAAGCCGCATTGCTTGTTGCGGCATCGAACACGACCGGACGGTGCTCTTTTGCAGGAACAGTCACGCAAATCGGATTCGTTCCGAGGACGCGCTCAAATCCGCCAAACGGAGCGACAAGAAAACTGGAGCTTGTGAATGCAAGCCCAATCATGTTTTCTTTGATTGCGTCCAGCGCGTAATAAGCCGCAAATCCGAAGTGCGTCGCATTTTTCACGGTAGAGACGGCAACTCCAGTTTGCTTCGCTTTCTCGATAGTTTTTGACATCGCATATTTTCCGGCGACAGAACCGGGCGCAAAATCAGAATCGAAAGCAAGTGTCGAAGTGCTTTCCGAAATCAGTTTGATGTTTGCTTTTGTGTTGATTTTTCCGTTGCGCATGGAAGTCGAATAATTCGCCACCTGAACAAGACCATGCGAGCGAATCCCGCGCATTTCCGCCTGAACAAGATTGTCCGCAACAATGTTCGCGTCAGATTCCTTCAAGCCGGAAGCGACAAAAATCTTTGCGACAAGATTTTTGATTTTTCCAGAATCTACAGTAATTGTCCTATCACTCATTTTTCCTATTTCCTACTTATCCTATTTGCATAGTAGGTATATAGATTTTTATGTGACATGCCTAATATAAATTTCTAATTGTTGCGATAGGAATTTTTTATAGGGAAGAAATCTGCAAGGCAAAAAAACAGGCTGCCAAGAAAAATTCCGGCAGCCCGACAGGGGGAAAAATAGGAGGTAAAGATATCAAGTATTCTTATACAATTCTTTCATTCTCTTGCCCAATATTTTTTTCAGATACGACCAATAGGAATTTGCTATAACTCCGCCAATCCATCCGGAGAGGTACGCACCTTCGGTGCGTGCCGTGACCGGTTGCCTCCACTACACAACGACTAGGACGACATCGCACCCCGGCAACCGACGCAACCGCTAGAAATGGTTGTACAAATCTTCCACGAGGGAAATCGCGCCGTGAGTGCCGACATGAGAGCGGTTCAGAATCTCTTTGTCGAGGCATGGGTTCGACGTGATTGCGAAAAACGCGCCGAGTTTCTGGGCGATTTTCTTTTCGTAGGAGCTTCCCATGAAAAGCGTCGCCCTGCCCTCGTATTCGAGCGCAATCTGCTCGATATCGTAGACATCATTCTCAAAATAAACATCCGCCTTTCGGGGACAATCAAGATTCTGAATCTCATCGCGGATTTTCTGCCTGTCTTTTTCGTAAACAGAATCAGTCAGAATCACGGCGAGCAAAATATGGCCGTGAACATTGACCAGAAAGCGGGCGATTCCAAGTGCCTTCGCGCTCTCACCGACAAGGATGAATCTATGCCGCTCAAAATTTCCGAAAAGCGAATCCAGATATTCGTAAACATAAAGTTCTTCCTCATGGGCGACTTTTTCTACGAGCGATTTTTCAATCCCGAGCTTTTCTGCAACGATTCTCAGAAAGTTTGCAGTGTCTTTTGGTCCGACCGGCCAGCCGTTCAGAGTGAGAGTTTCGATTCCGAATGCGTGCTTGTAATACGCATCGACATTTTTTGCAAGCCACGGCGAAAGATTTATATTGAGTGCGGCGTTACCAGAATTCTTAAACTGCTCGATTCCGTCTCGGCGGATAAAGAAAGTATTCGCCTTCACGCCGATTCTTGCGAGGATTCTTGTGATTTCCTCAAAATCTCCGCGCAAGGTGATGTCCGAACTTGGCGGCTGTCCGTAGATGTTCACCAAAAGCGGGTCTGTCTCTGTTTTTTTGGCAAGGGCTTTTACCGTCGCCAGAAGTGCCATGTTGTAGCCAGTGTAAGTGTCGCCCCGGAATCCTGCCGTGTCGATGTTTGTAATCGGGTATGGGGAATCCTTGAATTCCTCCACGACGCTTCCGACATCGTCTCCGTTGATTCCCATTGAGCAGCCTGTGAGAACGGCGTAATAATCTCCGTCCATGATTTCAAGGCTGCCTTTGATTGTCTCGCGGAGTCGCCCCGTTCCGCCGAAAACGACTTCTTTTTCGTATGCGTTGGAGCTTGGCAGGCCGTGATAGCCTCCGAGATAATACAGATTCGTGCGGTTCGAAGCCTGCATTGAGCATCCGGGACTTGCGTGAAGAATCGGAATCGCGCGGTAAATGTTTCCGATTACATCAAGCGCACCGTGGAGAGAGCACAAATTCCGTGGTCTTTCTATACATTTTTCCATTGTTTACTCCTTAAATAGTACCTCGCTAGTGTCGTTGCATGGATGCAACGAATTTGCGAGTTTTTGTCACCGACAAAAACTCGGCCGTCATAGAAAGTACATGGATGTACTTTCTATGACGCATCCTCTGGCATCTGGAGATAGCTGAACGCGTCTTTTTTGTACCATTCTTCGCGGTAGGCATTTTTCGAGAACTGCGAGAGATTCTTGTTGAAGTTGTTGTTGTCCAGCGCGTCCTCGATTTTCTGCCCCAGATACAAAACTCCGCGGTAGCCGAAAGTCGGGCGTTTTGAGTCGAGAATGTGAAGAGATGGAATTCCAAGCCGGCTCACCCAGTTCGACATTCCGATAAAAACATCCGGCTTGAACTTTTTGAGAAGATTGACCTGCTCATACGGCTGCATATCCGCAATATTCACAAGGAATTCCGAGCCGTGAAGTTCTTCGAGCCGCTTGAAATCATCGATGTACGCCTCGTCATAATACGGCGTGTGCATACAGAGGAGCTTCATTCCGTAGTCGCCAATCAAAGTCGCCGCCGCAAATCCGCGCCCTGTTCCCGCCGTAAGACAAGCGCGAAGTCCGTCTGTCTTCTTTTTGATTCTCTCAACTTCGTCGCGGACTGCTGCACTTTCCGCTTCGATAAAAGCTTCCGCTTCCTTTTCTTTGCCAGCGAGTTTTGCGATTGCCCGAAGCCAGCGGTTCGTGCTCCGTGTTCCAATCGGCATATTCGTGACCGCATACGGAATCCCGTATTTTTCGTTCAGGAATTTTATGTACTCGTCACCGAAAATCTGGCAGACAGAAATATTGTATTCCGCCGCAGGGATTTTCATGATGTCCTCGTAGCTTGCGTTGTAGGGCAAAATGTTCGCCTCAAGCCCAATCGCCTTGAGCATCCGCTTCATTTCCTGCTGATCCGCCCAGCTAAGAGAATGCGTGGCAAAAAGATTGATGAGACCTTTCTGTTTTGGCGGCCGAGCCTCACGAATCACATAATTCTGGAGAGTCGCAAGCGCAAGGTCATAGCCTGTGGCATGATTCCGGCTTTTGAAGCCCTCGCAATGAACGGGCGCGAAAAGAATGTCGCGACCTTCAATTATGCGGTACTTTCTTTCCATCCGCTCGGCAACAGCATCGATATCATCGCCGATAATCGCCGCCGCACATGAAGAGAGAATGAAAACGATTTTCGGATTGTAACGCGCAACCGCCTTTTCAATCGTCTCCTGCAATCGTTTTTCTCCGCCAAGAATGACTTCTTTTTCTCCGAGTGCCGATGAAATCACATGGCTTTCAGGCGCATCGTCACGCCCGCGATGATGTTTGTAGACATTCAGGCGGTCAATCGCGCCGAATGCCGCACAGCCAGAGCAGCCGAGCGGAGAATGAATAATCATCACCGTGTCCTGCAAGGAGACGAGCGCGTTCATGCTGTTCACCTGCACGCACTGGATTCCCTGCTCGAAAGTGCGATGCGCGTTTTTGAGACAACGAGCCTGAGCTTTCTGCCTCAAATCTTCCGATTTTCCAACCTGAACATCCGCAAAACTCGGATGCTTGTCGCGAATTGTGTCCTGAATCTGCTTCTGCATATAGTTTCCTTCTAAATCACATATTCGCCAACCGGCAGAATACGTTTCAAAAATTGCCTTGTCCGCTCTTCTTTCGGGTTGTAGAAAATTTCAGACGGGATTCCTTCTTCCAAAACAAATCCGCCGTCCATGAACACAACTTTGTCCGCAACTTCCTCCGCAAAGCTCATCTCGTGGGTCACGATAATCATCGTGTGCCCTTCTTTCGCGACCTGCTTGATGAGCGACAGAGTTTCTCCGACGAGTTCCGGGTCAAGCGCGCTTGTCGGCTCGTCGAACAAAATCACCTCGGCATCCAGCGCGACAGCACGCGCAATCCCGACACGCTGCTGCTGGCCGCCCGAAAGCTGGCTCGGATAGTAATTTTCTTTGTCAGCCAAACCGACCTTTTTAAGCTCCAGTTTCGCGCGCTCAATTGACTGCGCTTTCGGAACACCGTGCCCCGTGACAAGGGCTTCGACGATGTTTTCAAGCGCGGTCTTGTTTGCGAACAGATTGTAATTCTGAAAAACCATCGCAGTCTTTCTTCGAATTGCAAGCACGTCCTTTTTCTTCGCAGAATGCAAATCGACGGAAGTATCTCCGATTGAAAGAGTTCCTTTGTCAGCCCGCTCCAGAAAATTTATCGAACGCAAGAGGGTCGTCTTTCCGCTTCCGCTTGGTCCCAAGATTACGACCACATTCCCGTCTTCGACAGTGAGCGAGACATCATGCAGAACCTCAAGATGACCGAATGATTTTTTCACATGCTCAATTTTTATCACTTTTACCTACCTTTTTTTCGCCAGATGCTTTTCAAGCCGGACGAGGAAGAATTCAACGACCGCATTCACCGCCCAATAGATAATCGCCGCCGCCACATAGCCTTCGACGTAGCTGTAAGTGTCCGCACAGGGAATCGTGGAACCGTTCAGCACATCGACAATGCCGAGAACAAGCACAATCGACGTATTTTTGATTGAACCGAGCGTGTTGTTCGTAAGGTTCGGAAGCGCGACCGGAATCATCTGCGGAATTATGATTTTCTTGAGCGTCTGAAAAGTCGAAAGCCCGCAAGCATAAGCCGCCTCGTACTGGCCTTTCGGAACTGCAAGAAACGCACCGCGAATCGTCTCGCTCAGGATAATCGTCCTGCTCAAAGTGAACGTGAAATACGCAAGCATCATCGTTCCGTTTTTTCCGGGCGCGAAACAGCTCAGGTAAATCAAGTGGAAAATCAGAAGCGTAATCATCAGCGGAATCCCCGAATAGATTGCCACGAAGATTTTGAAAACTTTCTCAACAACAGGAACTTTGAAAATCCGCGCAAGTGCAATCAGAGTCCCGAAGATAAGACCGAGCGCAAGCGGAATCAGCGCAAGCTTCAAAGTGACGGGAACAAAAACCACGCCCGAAAGCAGGCACTTCCAAAGATATTCAAAACTGAATTTCATACTGCCCCCGTTTTTATCAGTTTCGCCCCGAAAGATAGCTTCCTGTCGATTCTCGTTGTGATTGCCGTAAGAGCGAAATTAATCAGAAGAAAGAGAACCGCGATAATCACATAGCTTTCAAGGCTGTGACCTGTCGTTGCCCCAAGCGCGCTCGCCCGACCGATGATGTCAATCACGCCAATCATGAAGACGAGCGAAGTCTCCTGAAAAAGCCCGATAAGCGTGAGCCCCGTCGAAGGAAGCGCGACACGAACAGCCTGCGGAAGAACAATTTTCACGAACGCGCTGAATTCAGAAAACCCGCACGCAATCGCAGCCTCCCTCTGTCCTTTCGGAATAGAAAGAATCGCACCGCGGAAAATCTCGCCCAAAAACACACCCTGATTCAGAATCAAGGCAAGGTCAACGAATATGATTTTTTCCCATCTGCGTGAATCAATCCCGAAAAAAGATTTCAGCACAATCGGAAGCGCGTAATACACGACTAGCATCTGCACCAAAAGCGGCGTCCCCCGCTCGAATGAGATGAACACCGTCAGAATCTGGTTCAGCACAGGAATCTTTCTGATTCGGGCGGTCGCAATCAGAAGAGCAAGGATGAAGCCGAGCGAAAACGCAACCGCCACAATCTCAAAAGTAATCGGAAGCTTGACAATCAGAACCGGAAAATTTTGCACAAGTCGCTGCCATGAAAATAAATCCGCCATAAGCCCTACCCGATTTTTTTTCTATTTATTGATGTTCTGCGTTGTGTCAGACCCCAAATCCTTGATGGCAAGTTTTGCAAGCTCGCCTGAATCAATCAGTTTTTTGAGCGCGACATCGACATCGGCTTTCAGCTTCGGATTGTCCAAGTTGAAGATGAAGTAAGACGCGGAAGTTGAAATCGGATTTTCGACAAGACGGAAAATTCCGCCGTACTCTTTCTGAATCTGGTTGAAGCTCGGAATGTTCGAGAAGAATGCATCGTAAGTTCCGTTTTTCATTGCCGCAACAACCTGCTCGTTCGTGAGGGTGCTTGTGAGAACGGCGTTAATCTGCTCGTTCGGATGCTCTTCGTTCCAGTGCTGCAGGATTGCGCCTGTCGCGCTGCCCGTCGAAGCCTGCGCTGTCTTTCCGACCAAATCCTTGAGCGACTGGACTTCCGTGTTCTCTTTCAGAACGACGATGTATTTTGAAAAATCGTTGTAGCCGTATTCTGTAAAAAGATAATTTTTCCTCCGCTCAGGATTCGACTCGTACATGTGCGCTCCGATATCGATTTTTCCGGCAGAAAGTGCAAGAAGAATATTCTTGAAGTCAAAAGTCTGGAATTCAAATTTGTACTGGGGCAGAAGCTCGTCAATCGCCTTCATGACATCGATTTCGAATCCGGCAAGCTCGCCCTTCTCGTCAAGGTAGCAGTAAAGCGGAGCGGACGAGCCGGTGCCGACGATGATTGTCTGAACATCATTCTTTTCCTTTTTGCATGAAGCAAAACCGAAAGTCATAGCGGCAACAGCCAAAGCCAAAATATTTTTTGCAAGATTTTTTTTCATAATTGTACCCCCTGATTTATCTCAAAAACCTAGGGGTATAGTAGGTTTTTATCAGAATCTTGCCTAATATTTTTTTTCTATGCCGCTTATAAAATTTTCCTATAACTGAATTACTAGCAGACGAACCCTTCGATGTTCAGAATCCGCCTGATTGCGTCGATGTAGCTTTGGCAGAGAGCGTTCATTTTTACGTCGTTCTTTGTGATGTAGCCAAGCTCGAAACTGTGGCAGAGGCCGTCATCAAGATTCTTGAGCGGGACAAGGACGAAATCCTCGTTTGTCTCCTCCGCAAAAACGCCGGAGAGAAAAGTGTAGCCGTCGAGAGTTTTGAGAAGATTCAGCTCGGTGGCACGGTCGGCAACTGTAATCGCCTGGTTCAGGCCGTAGCGTTCGATGACATCATCGGAGAAAAAAGATTTCACGTCGTCGGTGTCGAACGTCACGAAGCGGTAAGGCGAAAGCTCGTCGAGCGAAACCGACTCTTTTTTTGCCAGCGGATGATTCTTGTGAAGATAGACGAAGGAGTTGCATTCGCTAAGATGATGAAAATCAATGTTGTTGGACTTGAGGCTTTTCAAAATCGACTCGCGGTTTGAGTCGCTCAGGTACAGGATGCCGATTTCGCTTTTTCCGAGCGCGACATCAGCAATCACGAGCGAGGCTTTCTTTTCGCAGAACGCAAAATCGTAGCCCTCGCCCGAATATTCTTTCACAATTTTGACAAATGCCTTCCGTGCGAAAGCATAATAAAGCGCGGAAACGGAGAATGTCTTTTTCTCGCCCACCACATATTTTTTCAGAAGGGACTCATATTCATCGTAAAGTTTCTTCGCATCGGCAAGAAAACGACCTCCCTTTTCAGTCAGATTCGTTCCCCTCGAAGTCCTGTTGAAAATCGGAAACCCCAATTCATCTTCCAAATCATGGATGCTGCTCGTAAGTGAAGGCTGCGAAATGTAAAGTTTCTCGGAAGCCTTGTTGAACGACTTGCAAGAAGCAATTCCTATTGCATATTTAATTTGCTGCAGAGTCATAGGGTGTATATTATGATGATATTTCCTATCATTTCAATAGGAATAGTATGGTATAAAATTTCCCCGAAGCCAAATCCAGGCTTTTTAATATTTCAGAAACATTTCGGAAACATTTCCCACACAAAAAAAGAATAGTCTCTCCATGAAAACAAGATTTTGCGAGGACGTGTGTATGAAAAAAATACTCCAATCATTCATGCTGATTCTTTTCCTGTCGGCTCTGAATCTGTATGCGGAAGACGGAGAGGAAAAGCAGGCGGAAGAAGTCGAACTCACGGTGGAGGATGCCGTAAAATATGCCAGGGAGCACAGCCGGACCATCAGGAGCGCGGCAATCGACGTGGACTCGAAGGCGGACGCAAGGAACCACTCCCTGAACGCTTTTTTGCCGGATGTGAGTTTTTCGGGCACAATCTCCAAGCCCAACGAGGGCACGGCTGAAAAGGAAATCGACAACTATTCTGCCATAGGTTCAGCTTCAATTTCACTCAGCTGGGGACTTTCAATCATCCAGAAAGTCAAAAAAGCGAACATCGACTACAAGAACGGACTTCTCAGCTGGGACGAGACCGTGAGGCAGAACGAGAGGGACGTTAAGAAACTCTTCTACGCCCTGCTCCTCCAGCAGAAGACGCTTGAGACTGACAAGGCGTCGCTTTCGAACACGAAAAAAAGATACGAGAACACCGAGAAAAGCTACAGGAACGGCGGCTCGTCAAAAATCAATTTTCTGCAGAGCAAAGTCACCTACCAGAACATGAAAAGGGACATCGAAAAGGCAGAAATCGCCCTGAACAGGCAGCTTCGGGAATTCGCCTCGATTCTGGGACTTTCGCCGGAGACAAAAGTCATTCTCTCAGGAAGCCTTGAGACCCAAATCGTAGTGCTCAACAAGGAGGAACTGCTTTCACTGCACTCGGCATACAGCAACCAAGTGGAGTCTCTGGAGCTTCAGATTCAGTCGGTGGAATCTCAGATGAAGGCGTTGAACCTTGACTCGTGGACGCCGACGCTCTCGTTCAACTATGCAACAAAGCAGACGATGACAGGACTGGACAACGACTGGTTCGACTCTTCCTCGTGGACGGACATGGGAAGCGCGAGCCTCACGCTCTCGTGGAATTTCACGAACGTGCTTCCGTTCTCGAACAACAGAATCAAATACCACGACCTTGAGAGGCAGAAGGAGAAACTTGAGCTGCAGCTTGAGCAGAAGAAGGACGACATCCTTTTGGACAGCCAGAAACTCTTCGACGAGCTGGAAAGTTCAGCCGTTTCCCTCGAATCCTGCCGGGAGAACATCGCCCTCGCCGAGGAATCCTATTCGCTGGTGAGCAGGGCCTACAACGCAGGCTCGGCGGACCTGATTGAAGTGCGGGACGCGGAGGAGCAGCTGAACAAGAGCAGGCTTTCGGAGCAGTCGGAACTCTACACCTACATCTGCGCGCTTACGGATTTGGAATACATGCTGGATTTGCCGGATGGCTGGAGAAACAGATAGGTCGAATGTCGAGTTTATGCATACCGTAGTTGCCGAAACGCGCTCCCAGCGGGAACCCACAGCCGAATGCGGCAGTACCGCTTCGCGGTGGCGTTAACATCGCGTGCGATGTTTAGTGCATTCGGCTATGGAACCCCGCTTCCGCTCGTTTCGGCCATTCCACTGTGAAAACTCGACTTTCGCAAAGATACT
>JAFXSM010000001.1 GCA_017525605.1 Treponema sp.
ACGATCGCGACTGCTCACGTTGAATATGAAACACCCAACAGACACTATGCACACGTAGACTGCCCGGGCCACACTGACTATGTAAAGAACATGATCACAGGCGCAGCGCAGATGGACGGCGCTATCCTCGTTGTTGCTGCTACAGACGGTGTTATGGCTCAGACAAAAGAGCACCTCTTGCTCGCTCGCCAGGTTGGTGTTCCGAAGATTATCGTTTTCTTGAACAAAGTTGATCAGCTCGATGGCGATGAGGAAATGCTCATGCTCGTTGAAGAGGATGTAAAAGATACAATCCAGAAGTACGGATTCTCTGCTGATACACCAATCGTTAAGGGATCTGCATTCTTGGCTCTTCAGGATAACGCTCCTGAGGCTGATACAAAGTGTATCGAAGAGCTTCTTACTGCAATGGATACATGGTTCGACGATCCAGTTCGCGATGACCAGAAGCCATTCTTGATGCCAATCGAGGATATCTTCACAATCTCTGGACGTGGTACTGTTGTTACTGGTCGTATCGAGCGTGGTGTTATCAACCTCAACGATGCTGTTCAGATCGTCGGTATCCGCCCAACTCAGGATACAACTGCAACTGGTATCGAAATGTTCCAGAAGACACTCGATCAGGGTATCGCTGGTGACAACGTTGGTATCTTGCTCCGTGGTATTGAAAAGAAGGACGTTGTTCGTGGACAGGTTCTCGCTGCTCCGAACACAATCCATCCACACACGAAGTTCGAGGCTCAGATCTACGTTCTTTCTAAGGAAGAAGGTGGACGCCACTCTCCATTCTTCACTGGATACCGCCCACAGTTCTACTTCAGAACTACAGATATCACAGGTACTGTAGAGCTCGAGGCTGGAACAGACATGGTAAAACCAGGTGATAACGTTAAGATTCTTGGTGAACTTATTCACCCAATCGCTATGGATGAAGGTCTTAAACTTGCTATCCGTGAAGGTGGTCGCACAATCGCTTCTGGACAGGTAACAAAGATTATTGAATAGTCTTTAGACTGTTTTATCTATGAATATAATGGTGGTGCTTTTCTTTGCACCACCATTGGGGGAATAATGACTAACGGAAATATTCGTGTCAGACTTCGTGCGTTTGACGTTGAACTTATTGATCAGAGTGCAAAATCAATTGTAGAAACGGTAAAGAAAGCTGGTGCAAAGGTTTTGGGACCAATCCCTCTTCCTACTCGTGTTAACAAAATTACCGTTTTGCGTTCACCTCACGTTAATAAAAAGTCTCGTGAGCAGTTTGAGATGAGAACGCACAAGCGCTTGATTGACATTGTTGAGCCATCATCTAGTGTAATGGATTCATTGATGGGACTCGAATTGCCAGCTGGCGTTGATGTCGAAATTAAACAGTAAAATTTACTGCGTTGCAGTTAATTTAATAAAGAGGTACGGTCTCTTGGATCAGAGATGGCGGCCGAATGTAGGAGAATCAGAATGAAAGGTCTGATTGCTAAAAAAGTAGGTATGACACAGGTATTCGATGAAAACGGTAATCTGACACCAGTAACCGTGATCCATGTAGAACCGAATACAGTTGTTGCTACTAAGACAAAGGAAGCTAATGGCTATGATGCTGTTGTTCTTGGCTTTGAAGATGTCAAAGAGTCAAGAGTTTCTAAGGCATATAAAGGTCAGTTTCCTGAGAATGTATCCCCAAAAAGACATTTGAAAGAATTTAGGGATTTCGAGAAAGAAGTTGCAGTTGGAGATCAGGTTGGTCTTGAATTGTTTGAGAAAACATCGTTCCTTGATGTAACAGCAACTTCAAAGGGAAAAGGCTTCCAGGGTGTTATGAAGCGTTGGGGCTTCCATGGTGGACGTGCTACCCACGGTTCAAAATTTCATCGTGAGGCTGGTGGTACAGGAAATTCAACAACTCCTGGACATTGTCTCAAGAATGTTAAGATGCCGGGACATATGGGTTTTGAGAAGGTAACTGTACAGAATCTTAAGATCGTCAAAATCGATCCAGAACTTAAAGTTATCATGGTTCGTGGTGCTGTTCCTGGTAATAAAGACTGCACTTTGGTCATCAAGTCAGCAGTTAAGAAATAAGGTCGAGGAATAATATGGAAAAGAAAGTTTATTCAGTCGATGGTAAAGAACTGCGTACAATTAATCTTGATGATAAGGTTTTTGGTCTTCCTGTAAATGAAGATGTTATTTACTATGCCATCACAAATGAATTAGCTAATAGTCGTGTCGGTACTGCTTGCACAAAGACTCGTTCAGAGGTTCATGGTAGCAATGCAAAGCCTTATAAGCAGAAGGGTACAGGTCATGCTCGTCGTGGTGATAAGAAATCTCCTATCACTCGCGGTGGTGGAACAATCTTTGGACCTAAACCTCGTGACTTTAGTTATTCAATCCCAAAGACTGCAAAGCGTCTTGCAATGAAAACAATTTTGAGTTTGCAGGCTTCTGCTGACAGACTTGTTGTTGTTGAAGATTTTACAGTTGAAAGTGGAAAGACAAAGGATTTGGTAAAGATTCTTAATTCTTTTGCGAAAGATCTTCGTACCGTTATCATTCTTAAGGATGATGATGCTAAATTGAAGCAGGCAGGAAGAAATGTGAAGAATTTGTCACTTCTTTCTTACAATAGGCTTCGTGCTCATGATCTTTTCTATGGACGCAAGGTTATCCTTTTGGAAGGTGCTGCAAAGAATCTTTCTGAATTTTATAAAGTTGAAGAGGAGAGCAAATAATGACTGATTTACATGATGTTATCATAGCTCCTATTCTTTCTGAAAAAGCTACTGCTTTGCGCGAAGAAAATAAGTATGTGTTTAAAGTACAGTCTTCCGCTTCAAAAATTCAGATAAAAGAAGCTGTTGCGAAACTTTTTAATGTAAAAGTCCTGTCTTGTACGACTCTTAATGTACTTGGTAAGGTCAAGAGAGTTCGTGGTAAGCTTGGAAAAACTGCTAGTTGGAAAAAGGCGATTGTTCGTCTTGCAGCAGGTGAATCTATCAAGGTATTTGAAGGCGTTTGAGCCTTTTATTTAAGGGGAACCAGATGGCTCTTAAAGTTTTTAAACCATATTCTGCGGGTACTCGTACTCGTATTGATTTGGTAAGAGATGAACTAACAACTGATAAACCCGAAAAAAGTCTGGTATCAGGATTTAAATCTCAGGGTGGACGTGGTGCAGGTGGACGCATCTCCGTTCGTCATCAGGGTGGTGGACATAAAAGACGTTATCGTGAAATTGATTTCAAGCGCAACAAGCATGGAATCCCTGGAACTGTAAAGTCTATCGAATATGATCCTAACAGAAGTGCTAATATTGCGTTGATTTACTATGCTGATGGTGAAAAACGTTATATAATCGCTCCGAAGAATTTGGTCGTTGGTCAGAAAATCCTTTCAGGCGAGACAGCTGCACCGGTCGTTGGTAATGCACTTCCGCTCGATGCTATTCCTGTTGGTTTTTCTATTCATAACATTGAATTGACATTGGGACGCGGTGGACAGCTCGTTCGTTCTGCTGGTGCTAGTGCAACTGTTCAGGGAAAAGATGGTGAGTATGTCATCATTCGTCTTCCTTCTGGTGAGACTAGAAAGATTCTTGGAAAATGTTATGCGACAATCGGTATCGTCGGTAACGAAGAGCGAATGAATACCCAGTTGGGAAAAGCTGGTCGCAAGAGATGGCTTGGTATTCGTCCTACTGTTCGTGGTATGGCTATGAACCCTGTCGATCATCCGCTTGGTGGTGGTGAAGGTGCTGGTAAAGGACATGTTCCTGTTACTCCTTGGGGTCAGCCATGTAGAGGATATAAAACTCGCAATAAGAGAAAGACTTCTAGTCGCTTTATTGTTTCACGACGCAAGAAGTAAGTTCGTAGGAGTTAATTGTGTCAAGATCTGTTAAAAAAGGTCCTTTTATAACGAAGAGCCTTTATAAAAAGGTTATTGAAATGAACAAAGAAAGCGACAAGAAGATGATAAAGACATATTCTCGTTGCTCGATGATTATTCCTGAAATGGTTGGAAATACGATTTCAGTTTATAACGGTAAGTCATGGATTCCTGTGTACGTTACAGAGAACCTCGTCGGTCATAGACTTGGTGAATTTGCTCCTACTCGTACTTTCAAAGGACATGGCGGCGATAAAGCTGCTGGTAAATAAGGGTGGATATTATGGCTGAGAAAAATGGTTATGTAGCCACTACAAAATTTCTTATTGCATCACCTACAAAGGTTCGCCCTGTAGCTCATGTTGTAAGTGGAAAAGGTTGTACAGCGGCTTTGGCTATTCTTGATAATATGTCACAGAAAGGTGCATCTTTGATCAAGAATACTTTGAAATCTGCAATTGCTAATGCATTGTATGCCAACAAGAAGATTGATGAAGATTCATTGTATGTGAAGGAGATTCGAATCGATGAAGGTCCAAGGCTCAAGAGAGTCTGGTTTAGGGCTAGAGGTCGTGCTGATCAGCTTTTGCGTCGTATGTGTCACATTACTGTAATTGTTGCAGAAAAGGCAGGTGAGTAAAGTGGGTCAGAAAGTAAATCCTATCGGTTTGCGTCTTGGAATTAATAAGACTTGGCAGTCTCGTTGGTATGCGAGTCCGAAAGATTATGCAAACTTCGTTTTGGAAGATTTGAAAATCCGTGATTTGGTGAAGTCTTTGCCAGAGTGTCAGAATGCGGATATCGCTGAGATTGAAATCGTGCGACATCCACAGCGCATCACAATTGTTATTCATACTGCTAGACCTGGTGTCATCATCGGTGTTAAGGGTGCAACAATTGAGAAGATTGGTTCTGATATTCAGTCTAAGTTCCCTAATCGAAAATTTCAGATTAAGATCAAGGAAATTAAGCGTGCTGATATCAATGCATCCTTGATTGCTCAGAATATTGGACGTCAGCTTGCTGGAAGAGGTTCTTTCAGAAAGGCTTTGAAGCAGGCTTCTTCTAACGCTATGAAGAACGGTGCACAGGGAATTAAGATTCGCTTGTCTGGTCGTCTTGGCGGTGCAGATATGCGTCGTAGTGAAGAGCATAAGGATGGACGTGTTCCACTTCATACACTTCGTGCTGATATTGACTATGGTACATTTGAGGCTCATACAACTTACGGAAAAATCGGTGTGAAAGTATGGGTTTATAATGGAATGAAGTATGGTCACGATCAGAATGACGATTCTACACAGAATGCTCGTAAACCTCGCCATGAGCGTAGTTCTGATAGAAGCAGAAAATCTGCACGAACGTCAGATTCTGAAAATACTTCTAAGGAGTAAAGTAGATGCTTAGCCCTAAAAGAGTTATTCACCGCAAAGTTCAGCGTGGTAGAATTAACGGATGTGCAACTCGTGCTAACAATATCGATTTTGGTGAAATCGCTCTTGTAGCGATGGAGCCTGTTTGGTTGAACGCTAAACATATTGAGGCTGCACGTGTTGCTATTAACCGCAAACTTGAGCGAAAAGGCAATGTATGGTTGAGAATTTTCCCAGATAAGCCTGTATCAAAGAAACCTGCTGATACTCGCATGGGAAAGGGAAAGGGTGCTCCAGAATTCTGGGCAGCTGTTATCAAACCAGGTCTAATTCTTTTCGAAGTTGGTGGTGTTGACATAAAACTTGCAGAGCAGGCTTTGGCTTTGGCAGCAAGTAAGCTTCCAATAAAAACAAGAATTGCTTTTAAACCGACAAAAGACTAGGAGTAAAAGATGGCTAATTCTAAAAAGAAGTCTCTTAAAGACTTGTCTTATGCTGAGTTGATTGCTGAACGCGGAAAAGTTAAGCAGGCGTATATGGATATCAGATTCCAGGCTGTAGTTGGTCATGTTGATAATCCTATGCAGTTGCGTAGTTTCCGTCGTCAGATTGCTAAACTTAATACGTTTATTCGACAAAAAGAAATTGCCGAATTGAATAAGTAGGAGTTGATTCGTGGAAGAACAGATTGTTCAGAGTAAAGGTGGCAAACGTTCTTTTGTAGGTATCGTTACTAGCGATAAAATGGATAAGACTATCGTCGTTTCCATTGATACAAAGAGAATGGACACTCTTTACAAGAAATATGTTACACGTACAAAGAAGTGTAAGGCTCACGATGAACAGAATGAAGCTCACGTTGGTGATACTGTTCGTATTGTTGAATGCAGTCCTATCAGCAAAGATAAGTGCTGGAGACTTGCTGAGATTGTTGAGCGTGCAAAATAACGCTAGGAGTTAAGTTATGCTTCAGATGCAGTCAAATCTGGTTGTTGCCGATAACTCTGGCGCAAAGCTCGTTCAGGTAATTAAAGTTCTCGGTGGCTCTCATCGTCGCTATGCTGGTATCGGTGATGTTGTTGTTGTAGCTGTTAAGGAATCTATTCCTACATCTACTATAAAAGAAGGTTCAGTTGAAAAGGCGGTTATCGTTCGTGTTGCGAAAGAGTACCGTCGCCCTGATGGAACTTATATCCGCTTCGATGACAATGCTTGTGTTATCGTTGATGGCGATAAGAATCCAAAAGGAAAGCGTGTATTTGGACCTGTTGCTCGTGAGCTTCGTGATATGGATTATATGAAAATCGTTTCACTGGCTCCGGAAGTTCTGTAATTTTTCTGTATATTCGTAAGGGGACTTGATTATGGATACAAAAATCAAAATCCGTAAGGACGATACGGTACAGGTAATTGCAGGAAAAGATAAAGGTAAGCGTGGAACTGTTGTTCGCGTTCTTACAAAAAAAGATGCAGTTATTGTATCAGGTGTCAATATTGTCAAAAAGACAATGAAAAGGCGTAGTCAGCAGGAGCAGGGCGGTATCGCTGAGATTGAAGCTCCTTTGAACATTTCTAATGTTGCGATCGTATGCAAAAAGTGCGGTCCTGTTAGAGTTGGCTATAAAATCGATGGTGACAAGAAAATTCGTGTCTGCCGTAAATGTGGAGAAACTCTGTAATGAATAATTACGTACCACGGCTTAAGAAAGTCTACAAAGAAACTATCGCTCCAGAACTCTTTAAGGAACTTGGATACACATCTGTTATGCAGATTCCTGCTATCAAAAAGGTAGTCGTGAGCATGGGTGTTGGCGAAGCTCTCACAAACAAGAAACTCCTTGATGCCGCAGTTGCTGATATTTCTCAGATCACTGGACAACATGCGGTAAAAACAAGAGCAAAGAAGAGCATTGCTAACTTTAAACTTCGTGAAGGTAATGAAGTTGGCGTAATGGTTACATTGCGTGGTGATATCATGTATGAATTCTTGGATCGCCTCATCAATGTTGCATTGCCTCGTGTAAAGGATTTCCGTGGAATAAAAGCTACTGGCTTTGATGGTCACGGTAATTTCTCTCTTGGTATTACTGAACAGATTATTTTTCCAGAGATTGATTTTGATAAAATCACAAAAATTGCTGGTATGAATATTTCAATTGTTACAAGTGCTCGTACAGACGCTGAGGCTCGTGCACTTCTTACTAAGTTCAGAATGCCTTTCAGAAAATAGTGGGGAAGTCATGGCTAAAAAATCAATGATTATTAAGGCGAACCGCACACCTAAGTATAAGACACGCGAATACAATCGCTGCCAGATTTGCGGACGCCCTCGCGGTTACTTGAGTAAGTTTAAGATGTGTCGTCTTTGCTTCCGTAAATTGGCAAGCGAAGGCTTGTTGCCAGGTGTAACAAAATCTAGTTGGTAGAGGAGAATATAAATGAGTGTATCAGACCCAATAGCAGACATGCTTACAAAGGTTCGTAACGCTGTTCAGGCTCGCCATGAGAATGTTGATGTTCCAACATCTAAGCTCAAGCTGGAGATTGTTAAAATCTTGAAGACAGAAGGTTATATAAAGAATTTCAAGAAGGTTCAGGAAGAGAATAGAAATCTCATCAGAATCGTTCTTAAGTACGATGATTCAAACAATTCTGTCATTCATGGCCTTGAAAAGGTTTCAACACCTGGTCGTCGTGTTTATTCTGGATATAAAGATTTGCCACGTGTATTCAATGGTTTCGGAACTTTGATTGTTTCGACCTCTGTTGGTGTTACAACTGGTAAAAAAGCTGCTGAAAAACAAGTTGGTGGCGAAGTTATTTGTAAAGTTTGGTAATAGGAGATTAAGATGTCAAAAATCGGAAAACTTCCTGTTGCTATCCCAGCAGGTGTAACAGTAACTCACAAAGACGGAGTTGTCGTCGTAAAAGGTCCGAAAGGCGAGTTGTCTCAGGCTGTTAATGACTTGGTTTCTATCGAATTGAAAGATGGTGAACTTTGTGTTTCAGCTAAGGATGATTCAAAGGCTTCTAATGCAGCTCATGGCTTGTATCGTGTTCTCGTGCAGAATATGGTAACAGGTGTTACAACTGGTTTCACAAAAACTCTTGTTGTCACTGGAGTTGGTTATCGTGCTGAAGTTCAGGGAAAACACTTGGTTATGAACCTTGGTTATTCTTCTGACTTCATCGCAGTCATCCCTGAAGGATTGACTGTTGCAGTTGATGCTCAGAATAAGATTTCTGTCAGCGGTATCAGCAAGCAGTTGGTTGGTGAGTTTAGTGCTCAGATTAGAAAATTGCGTATGCCTGAACCTTATAAGGGAAAGGGAATTCGTTATGACTCTGAGATTATTAGACGTAAAGTCGGTAAGACTGGTGTAAAATAAGGTGTAACACATGTTTAAGAAACTTAATGATAAAGCTAGAAAGCGTTTGCATCGTAAGGTTCATATTCGTAAGTCTGTTTATGGAACTGCGGAAAGACCTCGCATGACTGTTACTCGTAGCAATACGAACCTTTATGTTCAGGTCATCAATGATGATGAGGGAAAAACTCTTGCTTCAATCTCTACTTTGGAGAAGGAATTTGCAGAGTTCAAGCCAAACACTGAAGGTGCATCGAAGCTTGGCGAGGCGTTTGGAAAGCGTTTGCAGGAGAAGAATATTACAACTGTCGTTTTTGATCGCAATGGTTATTTGTATCATGGCGTTGTGAAGGCTCTTGCTGATGGCACTCGTAAAGCTGGAATCATTTTCTAGGAGAATCTATGGAACGCCAAAATAAATTCGATAGAAAAGAAGATCAGAAAGAATTCGTCGAGAAGCTTGTAAAGTTGAACAGAACTGCTAAAACTGTAAAAGGTGGACGCAGAATGTCGTTTTCTGCTTTGACAGTTGTCGGCGATGGAAAAGGTCGTGTTGGATATGGTTTCGGTAAGGCGAACGATGTGTCTGAGGCGATTAGAAAGAGTATCGATCGTGCAAAGAGGAACTTGGTTGAAGTTCCTGTAAAGAATGGTACTTTGCCACACGATATGGTTGGAAATTACAAGAGCTCTTCAATATTCTTGAAGCCAGCTTGTGCAGGAACTGGAATCATCGCTGGTGGTACAGTTCGTGCAATCATGGATTCTATCGGAATCACTGATGTCATTTCTAAATCATTGGGCTCAAGCAGTCCTGTCAATGTTGTTAGAGCTACATTTGCAGCTCTTTCTAAGTTGATGGATGCTAAGACAGTTGCTAAGAACAGAGGTAAGTCTCTGCAGGAAATGTGGGGGTAATTATGTCTAAGATAAGAGTTACACTCGTAAAAAGTCCAATCGGTCAGAAGCCTGCTAAAAAAGCTACTGTTCGCAGCCTTGGTTTGAAAAAGCTCAATTCTTCTGTAGAAAAAGAAGATACGCCTGTTATCCGTGGAATGGTGGCAGCTGTTGCTCACCTTGTTAAAGTTGAGGAGGCTAACTAATGGCAGATTTTATTTTGAATGCCCCAAAGGGTGCTAACAAAAAGAAGTTTCTTGTTGGTCGTGGCTCTTCTTCTGGAAAAGGAACTACAGCAGGTAAGGGTAACAAGGGACAGCAGTCTCGTTCAGGCGGAAAAACCTATGTTGGTTTCGAAGGTGGACAGATGCCTTTGTACAGAAGAATCGCTCATCGTGGTTTTTCTAACTACCCATTTAAGAAAGAGTATTCGATCATTAATGTTTGCTTCCTTGAATCTGGTTTCGAATCTGGAGAGACTGTTGATAAAGCTTCTTTGGTTTCAAAAGGTTTGATTGATTCTGAAAAAGTTTCTGTAAAGATTCTTGGTAATGGTGATTTGACAAAAAAACTTACAGTCAATGTTGACAAAGTTTCAGCAGCTGCAAAAGCAAAAATTGAAAAGGCTGGCGGTTCGGTTGTCACTTCATCTGAATCTAAATAAGTAAATATTGAGGTCGGTGACTCTGATGGCAAATAATCCGGTTGTAAACATTTTCAAAATTAAAGAACTTCGCAACAAGTTGTTCTTTACTTTTGTGATTTTTGTTATCTTCCGCTTGGGATGTGTATTGACTATCCCAGGTATTGATGCAGGAGCGTTGATAACCTATTTCGATGATCTTGTAAAGCATAATAAAAATGCTTTTGCTAGTTATATGGACTTTTTTGCCGGTGGAGCATTCTCAAATTTTTCTGTGTTTATGCTCGGTGTAATGCCGTATGTATCAACACAGATTATTTTGCAGTTAGCTTTGATTATATTCCCTTCTCTTAAGCGTGTTGCTCAAGAGGATGGAGGTCAGAGAAAAATAGCAATGTGGACTAGAGTGGGAACCGTTTTCGTGTGTCTCATTCAGTCTCTTGCTGTTACTGTTTATGCCGATAGCATTCCTGGTGCCATAATTATTGAAAACCATTTGGCATTCAGGTTGTTGGCTATGCTCACTGTTACTACAGGTGCAATGATAACTGTTTGGTTGGGCGATTTGATTACGGCACATGGTATTGGTAATGGTATATCAATGCTCATTTTTGCGGGAATCGTTGCTAGGCTTCCTAATGCTGTCATTGAGCTTTGTGATAAAGTCAGTAAAGGTGAAATAAACGCTGTTTTTGTCATAGTAGTCTTGCTGATGTTTGTCGGAATTATCGCTTTGGTTGTTTTTGAACAGCGTGGTGAAAGGCGTATTCCTGTACATTATGCAAAACGCGTAGTTGGACGAAAAATGTATGGAAGTCAGAATACTTACATTCCATTCAAAATAAATCCTTCTGGCGTTATTCCTGTAATTTTTGCTTCGTCATTTTTGACATTTCCTTTGCAAATAGTATCTAGTTTGGGAAATTCTGCGGAAGTCACTGCTTCTGCTAGGTGGATTGCTAGGCTTTCTACGATTTTGACTCCTACTGGCTGGTGCTACAATGTTTTGTTGGTTTTGCTGATAATTTTCTTTGCGTATTTTTATACTCAGGTAACATTGAATCCAACAGAAATTGCAAAAAGAATTCGCGAGAATGGCGGTTCAATCCCAGGAATTCGAACTGATAAGACAGAATCATATATGCAGAAGGTTTTGAATCGCTTGATTTTACCAGGCTCGCTTTACCTTGCATTGATAGCTGTTTTACCTACTATAATTCAGAACATTTTTAACTTTCCACAGTCAATTTCCATGCTCATGGGCGGAACTTCATTGTTGATTCTTGTCGGTGTCGATCTTGATATGATGAGTCAAATCGAAGCTGTCTTGAAGATGCACCATGCTGATGGTTTGGTTAAGAAAGGAAATTTGCGTTCACATCGATTGTAGTTTATCATCGTGATTCTTTTTCTAAGATTTGTTCTATAAAAATGTTCCTAATAATATGGAAATGTGTAGAACAAATCTTTAATTTTATGTTAGTATATTCTCTCGGACTGTAACTTATTGTAAGTTGCTATGGTTCGGTGATGTTATTTATTTATCAATAGGGGGAACTTTATGAAAGTTCGTACAAGCGTCAAGCCCATCTGTGATAAATGCAAGGTTATCAAAAGAAACGGTATAGTCCGTATCATTTGTACTAATCCAAAGCATAAACAAAGACAGGGGTAAGGGGTAACTTATGGCACGTATTGCAGGAGTCGATCTCCCAAATAAGCATGTTGTTGTCGCATTGACTTATATTTATGGAATTGGTCGTTCATCAGCAAAGTCGATCTGTGAGAAGACAAATATCGATCCTAACAGAATGCTTAACGACTTGGATCAGGATGAACAGGCAAAACTTCGTACTATTATTGATGCAGAGTACAAAGTTGAAGGACATCTTCGCAGTGAGATAGGTCTCAATATCAAGAGACTTATGGATATCGGATGCTACCGTGGTTTGCGTCATAGAAAAGGTTTGCCAGTTCGTGGCCAGAGAACTCGCACCAATTCTCGTACAAGAAAAGGTAAGAAGAAGACTGTTGCTAACAAGAAGAAGGCAGTCTGATTTGGAGGGTAGAGTAAATGGCTAACAATGGTAAAAAGCGAAAGGAAAAGAAGAGTGTATACGAAGGAAATGTGTACATTCAGGCTACTTTTAACAATACTATAGTGACTATTACGGATCTCAAAGGAAATGCACTTTCTTGGGCTTCTTCTGGTGGATTGGGATTCCGTGGTGCTAAGAAATCAACTCCTTTTGCTGCACAGTCAGTAACAGAAACAGCAGTTCAGAAGGCTGTAAGCTATGGTCTTCGTGAGGTTCATGTTTTTGTAAAGGGACCTGGTGTTGGTCGTGAGAATGCAGTTCGCTCTCTCGGCGCATTGGGATTGAAAGTAAAATCTATTTCGGATGTCACACCTATTCCACATAATGGTTGCCGTCCTAGAAAGATTCGTCGTAAGTAATTTTGTAATCAATATTCTAATTGTGTTGATTATTTGTGGCTCATTTTTGAGCTCTATTTAATTAAAAGGAGTTCAGATGGCTCGTAAAAATCTGCTTAGAGGTTTTAAAAAACCGAAAGGTGTAGCATTTGAGCATATTGAGAACAATCCGAATTATGGCAAGTTTACTGCCTATCCATTTGAGACAGGCTTTGGCACTACGGTTGGAAATACCCTTCGTCGTGTCTTGCTTTCTTCTATTCAGGGATATGCAATTTCTTGTGTAAGGATTGTCACATATGATGCTGATAATACTCCACATGTTATTTCTAGCGAATTTGAATCAATCGAAAATGTTTCAGAGGATACATTGGAGATTTTCAACAGTTTGAAGCAGATTCGCTTGAAGCTTGAGGGTGAATCAGAATCAGGGACTTTTTTGTTTGAATTCAAAGGTCCTGCTACTATAACTAGCGACGATTTCGAGAAAAAGGGTCAGCTTGAAGTGCTTTCAAAGGGCATTCCTATCTTTACGATGATGGAAGGTGCTCATCTTGAATTTGAAATTCAGGTTGATTTGGGTAGAGGTTATGTTCCTGCGGAAGTGAATGAAGAGCATGTTGAGATTGTTGGTTCAATCCCGATTGACTCTATTTTTACTCCGGTACCTAAAGTTAAGTATTCAATTGAGCCTTGTCGTGTAGGTCAGCGAAATGACTATGATAAGCTTGTATTGGAAGTTTGGACTGATGGAACTATTTCTCCAGAAGATGCTCTCGCTGAAGCTGCGAAAATTGCAAAAGACCATTTTTCAGTTTTTGTGAACTTCAACGACAATGAGATTTCTGTTAGTGATGAGTTGGATGAGGATGATGAAAAAATCAGACAATTCCTGAATAGACCTGTTGAAGAATTGGAACTTACCGTCCGTTCTGCAAACTGTCTAAAGAATGCCAATATTCGTACTATTGGTGAATTGACTCGTAAAACAGAAGATGATATTAGCAAAACTCGTAATTTTGGTAAGAAGAGTTTGACAGAGATTAAAGAGAAGTTGTCAGAGCTCAATTTGTCTCTTGGAATGACTGATTATAGTTGTTTGAAAAATTCTGTCGATTTGACGAAACCAATACAGAAGGAAGAATCCGATGAATCATAAGAATGGTTTTAACCCACTTTCACGTACGACAGCACATCGCCGTGCTATGTCACGTAATATGGTTACTTCGCTCCTCAGGTTTGAGCGCATTACAACTACAAGTTCTAAGGCTAAAGAAGTTCGTAGGGCTGCTGAAAAACTGATTACACGCGCAAAGGAAGATACAGTTCATAATCGTCGTATCGTTGCTAAGTTTATCCAGGACGAGAAAATCTTGAATAAGCTTTTCACTGAAGTTGGTCCTCGCATGAAGGAACGCAACGGTGGTTATACTCGTATTCTTAAGCTCGGTTTTAGACAGGGTGACGCTGCTGATGTAGTTATCCTTGAGTTGGTTGACTACAAGTTGCCTTCTGATTCAGAAGAAGTTGCTGAAAAGCCTGCAAAGAAAGCTACAAAGGCAAAGGCTACAAAGTCTGAAAAAGCTCCTGCAAAAAAGGCATCTACAAAGAAGTCTGCAGCTAAGGCTGAGGCAGAAACTTCAGCATCGGCTGATGCTACAAAATAATTTGCGGATCAAGGAGTTAATGTATGTCTAAGGCACATCGCGGAACAGGTATTCGTAGCGAAGTTAATCACGGACGTGGAAAGTGTCCACGCTGTGGAAATGAGAATGTAAAAGTTCTCTATGAGAAAGAAATTGATGGCAACAATGTAAAGATTTGCAAAGTTTGCAATGCTGCATTGAAGAACATTGCTAGAAAAGAGGCTAGAGCTGTAAAAGCTGCCGCTGCAACAGAACAGGCTTAATTCGGTACAAGCCGTTTTGTGTATGCCACCCTTGTACAAGGGTGGCTTTATTTTTTATTCCGGTATTACCTCAATCTTTGAGTTTTGCACCGAGATTTGCTATTTCATCTATTGCTTTGGAAATTTTTTCAGTTCCGTCGGAAGCGTTTGCGATTTGCGATGCGACGGTTGACGCTGAGTTGACTTGCTCGTTGATGGATTTCTTTATGCTTTCGGAAAGTTCGGAAATCTTTTTTATTGATTTGTCTGTGTATGCCATCACTTTCTTTGCGTCTTGGGTGTTTTTGTTGTTTTTTGTCACCAATTCGAAAATTGTTTCGGTCGTGCTCATTGTTTTTGCGGCAAGTAATTTTACTTCCTTTGCGACGACGCTGAAGCCTTTTCCTGCGTCACCGGCGTGAGATGCTTCGATTGACGCATTCAGCGCAAGGACGTTCGTCGTTTCGGCAATGTCGTTTATCATTGCGATTGCATTTGAGATTTTTTCCGTGCTGTCGACCAAATTTGTTATCGAGACGTTTGCGTCGTCTATCATCTGCTTTGTGGAATCTACGGTCTCGGACACGGTTGTTATGTCTTCCGATATCGCTTTGATGTTTTCCGTCACGGATTCCATTGTGTCGGACAGATTGTTTATGTTGCCGGATATGGACTTGCTGTGAGCTACGACGAGGTCGGCTTTTTCCGCCATGGAGTGCATTGTGGATTCTGCGGCTTCTTTGTTTTTGTTCAGTTTTTCCAGCAAAATTGCTCCGTAGAGCGAGCTTGATAGCTGGTCGCGCAATGCCATGTACGGTCCTCCAGACCTTGGTCCTTCCTGGAAAACAATATATCCGATGAAATTGTCCTGGAAATTCAGCGATTCCAATATAAGCGAATAGAAATTCGACTGCGGAAGAAACTGATCCGGAATGATTTTTTCAGTGTTGAATATGAATCCCGTCTTTTTTATGTTGAGCCGTTCGTTGTCGCGCACTGCCAATATCAGTTTGCTCTTATGTGGAATCTTCTTGTTTTTTTGCGTGTACTCGCAGTTCTCATATAGAACCACATAAATTCCCGGAATGTTCAGCTTTTTCAGGGATTTGTAGAGGATGTCCATCAGTTCTGAAACGTTGTGGCTCGAAAGAAGCTCCGCGCTGATTGCACGCAAATCGGCATAGTACCGCAAGTCCCATAAGAATTTCTGTTTTTGCTGCCTGCTATCAAATTCGTGGAGCAGAATTCTTGCCTGCTGGATTGTGCTTGCGGCTATTCCTTCGTAAATCGTCGTTGCCGTTATGGATTGCAATTTTCTGTACAATGCTGAAAGGAAGTCCTGCCATAGCTGCAATCTTTCCGAAATTATGTGGAATTTGTTGAGTGCCTTTCTGAATTCCGTTATGAACTTGGAATTTGCAGTTTCAAGTGCGAGAGTCGATTCTGCAAAAATGGAAATCAGATTCGGAATGTTTTCCTTGAAAAATTCAACGGTTGTCGCTTCGATATTCCGCAATGATTCGACGTCGGAAATTATTTCGCGTCTGACTGATTTTCTCCATGCTTCTTCCCTGAGCTCTGATTCGGCTGTGAATTTCTTTTCTTCTTCCTTGTTACGAAGCACGTTTGAAAGCAACCTTTTCTTGAATGGCAAGGTTTCTGCTTTGTTCTCGTTTTGCTGAATTATTGCCTTCTGGACTGAAATCGACTTGCACCCGCACGATTCGCCAAGCAGCAGCGATGTCGAATATCTGTATTCTTCCGGAACATCTTTTCCTTCGATTTTGTCCATGAGCGTGCTGAATGAGCGCATTCCGATTCCGTGAAACGGCATTTCTACGCTCGTTATCGGCGGATTGCACCACGCCGCGTCATCCGTTCCGTTGAAGCCGCAGACAGCCACATCGTACGGAACTTGATATCCCTGATTGATGAGGCATTCCTGCGCACCGATTGCAACATTGTCGCCGACGCAGACTATAGCTTCGATGTCCTTTCCTGGAATGAGTCCGCTTTGGATGAAGCTCTTCACGGCTTTCGCGCCTTCTGCCAGTCCCCAGCCGCCACATGGCGAAATCAGCTTCTGGTCGATTTCGATTTTGTGCGAGCTCATCGCCGTCAGATATCCTTCGTAGCGTTCCTTTGCGTAAACGTGCGATTCCGGGCCGCGTATGAACGCAATCTTCGTGAATCCGTGGACTTCTATCAGATGGTTCATCAGCTCTATCATTCCATTCCGGCAGTCCGCAAAAATCACAGGATGCCCCGGAACTTTGAATGTCATGCAGACGAGAGGCGTTTTCTTGAATTTCTGGTAATAATTGATGGCTTCTTTTGTGGCATCTGATGAAGCCCATGAAATTATTCCTGCGAATGTGTCATCGTCGAAAATATTGTAGATTAGCGAGTCATTTCCAGTTTTCAGCGTCGGGCCGTGGATTGTGATAATCGGAACTTTTTCCTGCTTGCTGTTGTCAACAATCCCGTGCCACAAATCTATTCCTGTGGCGTTTTCCAGAGAGCGCGTCAAAAAAGCAATTGTATTTTTTTTCATGGAAATTCCTCGCAAAAATCGTCTACTCAAAAAAAAATTATACAACGGAATTTTCCAAAAAAAAATAAGGCACCTTCCCGTTGAGGAAGATGCCTTGCAATCAGAGCGTGTTCTTTACGCCACGTTGATTGTTATTCTTCTCGGCTGTGCCTCTGCTTTTCGCGGAATCGTGATTGTCAGGACTCCGTTCTTGAAGCTTGCGCCGACTCCAGTCTCGTCGATGTCTTTCGGCAGCGTGAAGCTTCTGCTGAAAGAAGAGCGGCAGCGTTCTCTGAGAAGGAACTGCGGTTTCTCGGCTTCTTCATTCTGCTCGGCTTCATTTTTCTCGGCCTGATTTTCTGCGGTTTCTTTCGTTTCGGATTTTTTATCTTCTGCGGAAGCGATTGTCAGAACTCTGTCGTTGAGTTCGATTGCGACATCTTTCTCTGCTCTTCCAGGAAGATCCATTTCCAAAACGTAAGAATCTTTCGTCTCCGTCACATCGACATTCGGAACGAATACTCTTGAAGTATCTCCGTAGTAGTCGTTGTTGAGCCAGTCGTTGAAAAGTGAAAGTGCGTTCATATTGTGCCTCCTAAAGCATTCAATTTTTTTTGTCACTAAACAATATGCAAAAAGCGTGCCAACTTTTTTTTGTGAAAATCGAAAAAAATTTTTTATTTAGAAAATTCAAACTGATTTTGGGCATTTCAATCTGTTTGTTAACGAAGTTATCGAACAGGTATATTTGTGTTATATTTCTAATTGATATGAGTGCGGTTGATTCATCAGATATTTTTTTCAGGAAGTATGCGGTTGATCCGCTGAATGTTTTTTTCAGGAAGTTTTTGAATCCGTTCTCGGCTGCAGATATTTGCTCTGATTTAAGGAAAATGGGAAAGAAAGTTTCGGAAGCGGAGATGGAGGATATTCTTGATGAGCAGCCGAATGTGCTGAAGCTCCAGGGGGATTTGTACATAACTCGTGCTGGCGCGTTCAGCGGGGAGTTCTTCAGTTTTGTTCCGACTGCGCATGAGGTGGAGCAGGGGGTTGTCGTTGCCGGCGACAGGTGCACTCCTTTCATCGACCCGTGCAAGGCTTCGTGGAGCGTGAAATTTTCTGTCAACGGGCAAATTCTGCCTTCGAAAGTTCTCGATACTGATTTGAACAATCTTTGCGAATATTTTGCCTTGTCAGATGATTTTGCGGTGCAGAATGTCGCTATAGACCCTGCGAACGAGCATCTTCACATTTCGGAAAACGATTATGAAATTCCTCCGAGATATTCGCTTACCGGTGCGGATGTTTCTTCATTGTTCAGGCAGTTCGATTTCAAATGCGGTGACAGAATCCTTGCGTATGTCGCGGATTGGGACTCTTCCGTCGTGGAAATCTTTCCGCTCAAGGCATTTCTGAAAGAGAGCGAGAACAAATATGTGCATTTCATCGATTATGAGATTGCAAGGAACGAATGGTACGAATGCCTTGAGAACGCGCTTCTCCAAAGTTTTGACTATCACGGCTCGTGCGACAGCATCGAAAGGCAACTCGTGAACGTTTTCTATGACAACAGGAAGACTCTCTGCGTGCCTCTCTGCGGTTCCGTGAACGAATTCTTGCGGAAAAGCGACAAAATCTCGGTTGAATTTTTCGGTTCGGAATTGAGGCTCTGGAAAAAAGGCGAGATTGTTCCGATTGACAGCAATTTGTCGTTCGACGACATCGTTTATACGATTTACGATGTGCCGTTCTTCTTAATCGACTGCTTTTTGCTGAACGAATTCTATCTGAGCCACAAGAATTCGAAAGACAAATCCGTTGATGACAAAACGTTGGAAGCGGAAACTGTTCGGAAGATAATCCCCGATTCCCTTGATTTGTCGCCGAAAGAGCGTGATTTTTTTACGTTGCAAATCAAAAATAGACGTGTTACACTGAAAAAGTCATACAATTGGTTTGCAGATTTCGCATTTGGTGCGTTCCGCCAACATTCTGTTGAAGTTTTTTCTGAACTTAGGGATTTTCTGCTGGAGCTTGAGTGTTCTGAGAGTGAATTTAAAAAGTTGCCCCAGCAGGAATTTGCAGTGCTTTTTCAGATGTTCGAGCATATTGAGCACATTCTTGAGAGTCTGGCTGATTATTCTGATGTCGATGGCGAAGATGGTATTACGGAGACTGAATTTGATGAGATGAGGAAGTCAGTCGAAGTCATCGAGTTGAATTTGGAGGATATCAGGCCGATTCTTTTGGATGCGTATGAGAAGATCCAGCGGGAGCGTTTTTCCATTGTTTAAAATCATTTTTATAAAATAGAGGTTTTATTATGGACTTGAAAGGAATTGCTGCTGTCGCAAAATCTGTTCGTAGCTTGTCTATCGATGCCATTCAAAAAGCAAATTCAGGCCACCCTGGACTTCCGCTTGGATGTGCAGAACTCGCTGCTGTTTTGTACGGAGAAATCCTCAAACACAATCCGGCTGATTCGAAGTGGGCAGACCGCGATCGTTTCGTTCTTTCTGCAGGACATGGTTCTATGCTCCTGTATTCGATTCTTCATCTGAGCGGTTACAAAGTGACTCTCGATGATGTCAAAAATTTCCGTCAGGTTGGGTCAAAATGTCCCGGACATCCTGAATTCGGATGGACTGATGGTGTCGAAAATACTTCCGGCCCGCTCGGACAGGGAATTGCAATCGCTGTCGGTATGGCAATGGCGGAGACGATTCTCGCTGCGAAGTACAACACGAAAAATCACAAAATCGTAGACCACTACACTTACGTTCTGACGGGTGAGGGCTGTTTGGAAGAGGGCGTTTCTTCTGAGGCTTCTTCATTCGCTGGTCACAACAAACTCGGAAAACTCATCGTTTTCTATGACCAGAACAAAATTTCAATCGACGGTTCTACGGACATCACTTTCACGGAAGATATCGGAAAGCGTTATGAGGCATACGGCTGGCAGGTTCTGAAAGGCGACATGTACGATGTCGAGGGAATCGCGAAGCTCGTCGAGCAGGCAAAGGCTGAGACTGAAAAGCCGACTCTTATCATGCTCAAGTCCGTAATCGGAAAATTCGCTCCGAAACAGGGAACGCCTGCCGTTCACGGTGAGCCTCTCGGCGTTGACGATGTTGCCGCTACAAAGAAAAATCTCGGTTTGAATCCTGAAGAATTCTTCCAGGTCGATTCTGATGCGTATGCATATTTCGAGGCTAAGAAAGCTGAATTTGCAAAGAAGGAATCTGACTGGAACGCTGAATTTGCTGCATGGGAGAAAGAAAATCCTGAGCTTGCAAAACAGTGGAAGGCAAGTTTCGAAGGAATCGAGGACGGCACTGCTGAAGATCCGAAATACGAAGTCGGAAAATCTGTCGCGACAAGAACTGCTTCCGGCGACATGATAAACGCAATGGGGCTCCGCTATTCATATCTCGTCGGCGGTTCTGCTGACATGAAAGGCTCGAACAAATCCGGCATGAAGTGCGACGGCGGAACTTACACTCCTACGAACAGAGCCGGACGCTCAATCGAGTACGGTATCCGCGAATTCGGAATGGCAAGCGAGGCACTCGGAATGGCAGCGCACGGCGGAATCCGTCCGTTCGTTGCGACATATCTCGTGTTCTCTGACTATATGCGACCTTCAATCCGCATTGCTTCTCTCATGAAGATGCCGGTCATTTACGATTTGACGCACGATTCAATCTACGTCGGAGAAGATGGCCCGACTCATCAGCCGATTGAGCATCTTTCTTCTTTGCGCGCGATTCCTGGTTTGCAGGTTCTTCGCCCGGGCGACGCAGAGGAAACTGTCGAGGCATGGCACATTGCGATGAAGTCGAAAGACCATCCTGTTCTCTTTGCATTGACGAGACAAAATGTCCCAGTTTATGCAAAGGAAGACGCAAACTGGAGAAAAACGATTCAGAATGGCGCGTACATCGTCAAAACTGGTTCAGAAAATCCTGATGTGACTCTCGTTGCAACTGGTTCTGAAGTCGCAATGGCTCTTGAGGCTGCGTCAAAAGTTTCTGGAAAATCAGTTCGTGTCGTTTCTGTCTTGGACAAGAACCTTTTCGAAAGCCAGAGCGAAGATTTCCAGAAGTCAATTCTCGGTGCTTCTTCAAGAAAAATCATCGTTGAGGCTGGCGTAAAGAACGGCTGGGAATTCTACGTTTCAAGCAAGAAAGATTTGTTCACGCTCGACCATTTCGGCGAATCTGGCCCTGCAAAGAAAGTTGCGGAGCAGTTCGGTTTCACGGCTGACAAACTTGCGGAATTGATTAATTCGTAAAAAGATATTTTCGCGAATATCGAGTTAATGCGAATTGTAAAACTCGATATTCGGCTTAATAAAAAATGCACTTCAGAAGTTGGAAACAATTTGAAGTGCATTTTTTTTGTCTTTTTCGGGTTTTCGGCATAGACTATTCAGAATGAATGTCTGCACTTACAATTTTGATTCCAGTGTCGGGAAATATGCGAAATCTTTTATCGGGATTTCTGGCGCACAGAAGCTCGTTCCGTTCAATAATGCGACAAAAAAGGGCTGGTGCGTTTTTCACAGAAGATGGGAAATCGTCACAATCGGTGCTGATTCGAATTGCTATTTTTCGTGCGGCATTCAAGTTCCGTCAAGCTTGGCACTCGACAAAAAATGGAACAACAATAATTTTTCGCTGTTTGTCGATAAGGAAAATCTGGTGCTGACGATTGCGGAGCGTCATTCGTACATTGATGTCCATGAAAACGAGATTTACCAAATCAATAAAGTCAATAGCCGAATTTTTGACATGAAATTCGGAAAATCCTATTACTTACGGAACTACAGGCTGAATTCGATTCCGGCCGAGATGCTTCCGAAAGTGAAAAAAATCCTTTCGTCGTTTTGCAATGGGCTTTATGGAAGAAGCTTGCAGTCAGCGGATTTTAACATCGAGAATTTTCTTCGTTATCCGTCATGCCCGAATTTCACTTTGATAGGGCCGTTCGTTGATAACATCGAAAAATTCCAGTTCAGGAATGACATAAATCTTTTCAACGATTTTTGCCTCCTCATGAGGATTCGCTCCTCGAAAGCCCTTCGGAAGAATTTTCAAAAAAATCCGAATACGCTTTTTCTTCATGCGATGGCGCAGTTAATCAATTTTACGGATGCGAACGCGATAAAACTTTTCGTGAATGACAAGACGATTAGGGAGCGTTTTCTGCAGACGAAAAAATATCACCTTCGCTTTTCGATTTTTCGGCGCGCGGTGTATGTGAACAACACGTTTTATCAGGTAAATGCGCTCGGAAACTACAAATTCAACATGATAGACGGGCTTCGGCTTTGGGTTCAGAATGCGCTTACGAATCAGAGCGAGATTGTCGTCGTAAAGCGTCTCATCGGTTTTTTGAAAAATACGGCGATGGATATCGTAAAAGATGCCGTCGAGGTTTATGACAAAAACGCAAGGGATTTGCCTGTCGCTTTCCATGAGCGGATTTTGAGGGAAGGATTCACGCGGCAGATGCATGACCAGCTTATGCAGTATTTTGGTGTTGACGATTTTGATGACGGATTAGATGGATTTTGGGGTGAGGGTGGAACTCATAAATCGAATGTTGAAATCAAATACGACAAGGACATAGAGCGTTTTGAGGAAATCATCAAAACTGATTATTACATTGAAGGAAAATACGACGAAGCGGCTATTGCGAAAAACAGATTGATGATGAAGAGGGCAGAGGAAAACAGGAGTGCCGCAATGAACGGCGCAAATATCGTTTTGAACGAGTCGGATTCTGAGAACCGTGATTTGAACACGGAATTTTCTCAGGACGAAAATACCGAGAATGTCGAAGTTGCGGATTTGGAGCAGAAACTCGTCATGCCGGAAATCGATGAGAAATTCCAAATCGGAAAAAACATACGGAAACGTGCAGGCAAAACCGATGCCTGCTTCGTTTTGCCGCGCTCGACGGACGAACTTTATGAAATCAGCACGAATATGCGAAACTGCGTGGGATATCTTTATAGGGACAAAGTTTTGTCGGGGAACTGCGTGATAATGGTCTTAATCGTGAACAACAAATTCAAAGGCTGTTTTGAAATCGTCCAGAACAAAAAAGAATACTATTACGAAATCGTCCAGGCATCAGGACCCGGAAACAAAACGCTGAAATCAGTCTATGAATCCGCGATAAAAGAATGGATGAAGATGAAGAATATAAAAGGCGATTTGAGATTTGAATAGATGAATATAAAAAACGAAAGCCGAGTTAATGCAAAACTCGGCTTTCGTTTTTTAAAGTGTTGCTGCTGCTTTTTTCCGTTTATTCAAAATCCCGCACACTATCATCAGCGCGATTCCGCCGAGAATCATCAGGGTGCAGAGGACTTGTCCTGTCGAGATGTTCAGAAGCGAGGTGTTCTCGTAAATCACGGCGTTCGAGTCAACGGTGAATCTGTAGCCGATGTCGGCATCCGGTTCTCGGAAGTATTCGATGAAGAATCTGAAAAATCCGTAACCGATTGTGTAAAGGCTTCCAGTGAATCCGTCGAACGGCTTCTTTTTGTGCAGAATCCAGATTATTGAGAACAAGACGAGTCCTTCGAACAATGCTTCGTAGAGCTGGCTCGGGTGGCGCGGAAGGTTCGCGAGCTGCCCGTCAACTGCTTCCATTCCGATTTTGTCCATGAAAGACGAAACCCATTCGATTTTCGACGAAAAACGCTCCGAGCGTGGGACTGTCGGAAAAACCATGCCCCACGGCACAGTTGTTATTCGCCCGTAAAGCTCTCCGTTCATGAAATTTCCGATGCGTCCGAATGTGTATCCGAGCGGAATTGCGGTGCACATCGCGTCTATCCATTTCATGGTCGGGCGTTTGTGCCTCCAGCACCAGAAAATCATGCCCAAGAGTCCGCCGATGAATCCTCCGTGGTAGCTCATTCCTGCAAGTCCCGTGAATTTTCCGTTTTTGAAAGGCCAGAAAATCAGCCACGGCTTGTGCCAGTAGTCTCCTGACGTGTCGTAGACGAGCGTTGAGAAAACCCTTGCGCCAATCAGAAGAAAAATGATTCCTGTCGCAATGAACGAAAAAATATCGTCTTCCGTTGTTTCCACGAGTTTTCCTTCCGAATCGACGGAATTGAGCGCACCTTCTTTCAGAAGCTTTTTCAGGATGAAGAATGCGGTTCCGAATGCCAGAATGTACATGAGACCGTACCAGCGGATTAGTCCGAGAACCGGCACGTTCGGAAAAATCTCCGGGTGAATCCATGACGGATAATTTATGTAAAGCGGAAATGTCATACCTTGAACCCCAAAGCCGCAGCTTTTACGATTTTCGATTTGAGAAGGACGTTCTCGCGTTTGAGAGAATTTATCTCGTACTGCTGCTGCTTAATCATCTCCGCAAGCTCTGTGACGGAAAGCGCACCTGTTCCGATCAAATCCTCGACGTATGACATCTTTGAAGAGAAGTCGTCGTTCGCTTCTTCCGTTGCGATTTCGAACGAGTCGTTTGCAGTTTCCAAATCGAATGCGACAGTCTCGCTCTGGAGTATTTTGTCGGCGATTCTCTGGATTGCCTGCGACAGAACCGCGTTCGGCTTGTATACGGAAACAGGCAGCCTTGACGACAACGCCCTGTCCTGCATCGAATCCCTGTACATCACGCCGAGTGACTCGACTTCAAGACCAAGATACTGCTGGCACGAACGCCTGATTTTCTGCGCTTTGTCGGCATCTTTCGGTTCGTCAATCATGTTCATGATTAGGCGCGGATGGAATTTCTTTATTCTGTTCCTGAATTTCTCCGCGTTCTCCGGGTCGATTCCCTGAATCGTCTCGATGAGCTTCGGAATGTAGAGACGCTGGAGCGATGCGGAATCGTTCCTGAGCTTTGTAAGGTAATCATTCGCTTTCGTTCCCTTTTTGAAAGTCGCAGCCATGAGCCTGAAAACCGCGTTCTTCAAAAAAAGATATCCGTTCAGTGTCGCTGTAACAGTCGGTGCCGTCACGATGATTCCCTGAGGTGAGAGCAGGAACATATCGAGAATCGTGAGGTGAGTTCCTGCACCGAGGTCGAGAATCAGATAGTCAGCGTCGATGTTCTGGAATTTCTTGATGAGGGCGTTCTTCTGCGCGAATTTGAGAGAAGAAAGTCCTGGAATTTCAGAATCTCCGGCGATGAACCTCACGTTCTCGTAATCCGTATCGTCGATTATCTCGTCGAACTTGTTCTCGCCTGTCAAAAATGTTCCGATTCCGGCTTTTGGCGAATTCTGTCCGATGACCAAGTGTAAATTTGATGCGCCCAAATCCAAATCAGCCAGCACAACTTTTTTTCCGGCTTTTCCGAGCGCGATTGCTAAATTTGCAGAGAGAAGGCTTTTTCCGACACCGCCTTTTCCGCTTGCTACAGGTATAATTTGCATGATTTTTCGATTATACCACATTTCCACAAATTGAAAAATTCAACGGTGCGACATAGAATGAATTATTATGAAAAAACTCGCAAAATATTTTTCTTCGGTACTCGGATTTGTCGTACTCTCGATTTTTGCATCGCAGTGTTTCGCGCAATCCCAGTCAAAGACTGCTGATTCCCAGAAAAATCAGATTGGCAAATATGTTCAGAGCATTTACGGAATCCTTGACCTTCTGCAGGAATATTACGTCGATGAGCCTGATATGGAGGCACTCTATCACGGCGCGTTGAAAGGTATGCTTGAGGCAACGAACGACCCGTACACGACATATCTTGACCCGACGGCGTTCAGAAGCCTTTCCGACACGACTGAAGGTTCTTTCGGCGGAGTCGGACTTTCGATTTCGAAGCCGTATGAATCTACGCCGGACAAGCCTGCGTATGTCGAGGTCGTCTCTCCGATTGAAGACACACCTGGCTCAAGGGCGGGAATCCTTGCAGGAGACCTGATTCTGAGCGTTGACGGAGTGGACACTTCCACAATCACGATGGAAGAAGTTCTCGACAAGCTCCGGGGAAAAATCGGCGAGGATGTCGAGGTCGGATTCAGAAGAGGAAACGTCGATTTCACGAAAGTTCTGACACGCGCGTCAATCGAAGTTCCGACAGTGAAATTCGGGACGATTCCGATTTCGAAAGGGAAGAGCATCGGCTACATGAAGCTCATCCAGTTCACTCCGCTTACGGCAGAGCGCGTGCAGGACGCGTTGGACTCGTTCGACTATTCCAAGACGAAGGGAATCATAATCGACCTTCGGAACAATCCGGGCGGACTGATTTCGAGCGTCGTTTCCGTCGCGAACAAATTCATCGACGAAGGAACGATTGTTTCCACAAAAAGCCGCGTGAAATTCGAAAATTCCGTTTACTCGGCGAAAAAGGGAAATGTGTTTGCGAAAACAAAAGGAATGCCGATTGTCGTTCTCATCAACAAAGGTTCGGCATCAGCTTCTGAAATCCTTTCCGGTGCGCTCAAGGACTATCACCTTGCGTATCTCGTCGGTCAGCGTTCTTACGGAAAAGGCTCTGTCCAGCAGGTCATTCCGCTTTCCGCTGTTGACGGCGTGAAGGTCACGATGGCTCGCTATTACACTCCGAGCGACGTTTGCATCGACAAAATCGGAATTCCGCCTGACAGGGAAATCCTCTTCCCGAAGATTGAGGAAGCAGCCGAGAAACAGTACACGGAACTTTACAAGACGAACGAAATCGAAAAATACGTTTCAGCGCACAAGAACATGAGCGAGAAGGACATTGCAGCTTACGCGAAAGTCCTCAAGAAAACGTACACGGAAATTGACGATGCGGCTCTCAGGAAGCTCATCAGGAACGAAGTGACGAAGACGAGCGGTTCGATGCTTTACGATTTGGATTACGACATTCAGCTCAACGAGGCGATAAAAATTCTTGACAAAGAGAATTTCAGCACGCTCGTGAAAAAAGCGAAGACTCTCAAGGAACTTCAAGATGCCGCACAGCTTGAAGAGAAGAAAGAAGACAAAAACGTAATCGACGCGAAATAATGCGCCAGTTTGTCACAGATAAAAATCCTGAAAACGGAATCCTTGTCATTTCTGGCAAGGATTTTCGTTATTTAAGGCAGGTTCTCAGGCTTTCTGTGGGCGATATGTTTACTGTGCGGCTGCCCGGCGGAATATTGCAGAACACGACCGTTGCGAAAATCGATGACGGCGAAAGAAAAATCACGTTGCAAGTGTGTTCCGGTTCAGTTTCCGAAAACGCAGATTCCTTGAACGGCGAGAATCTTCCTTCCGAAAAACTTAAGAAAATCTGGCTCTTCATGTTCGTCCCGAAGCCTTCCAAATTCGAGCAGATTGTTCGTCAGGCGACGGAGTGCGGCGTGGAGCGGATAATTCCCGTCGCCTCGGAATTTTCTCAGAAAGGTGCGGATAAAATGAAGTTTCGAGGCGACAGGTTTGCGAGAATCATAAAAGAAGCGAGGCAGCAGAGCGGTTCGGCGATCGAGACGAGTGTTGGAGATGTCATTTCTGTAGATGAACTTTGCGAAATGTGGAAAAATGACGGCTCCGTGAAATTCGGCTGCGTGCTGTACGAAAGAAGCGATTTTACAGTTTCGATGAGCAGGGCTTTTGCCGAAAATTCAAATGTCGCGGAATTGGAAAAATCGGCTGTTGTTGTCGGCTCTGAGGGCGGAATCAGCCCTTCCGAGATTGAAAAGCTGAAAAATGCCGGTTTCGTTCCTGTGCATTTCAGGACGAACATTCTGCGGTGCGAGACGGCGGCAATTTACGGTTTGTCCGTTTTGCAAAATCTGATAGAGGAAAAATTTGAAAATGCAGGGGAAGAAGAAAGATGAAACGAATTGAATTGCTTGGTGTTCCGATTGATATTTGTCAGCCGGAGGAATTGGAAGGCGAGTTCATGAAAATCCTTGAAAAACCAGGCACAAAGCAGATTGTCTTTCTTTCTGTGTGGGATTTGATAAAGGCACGCAACACGAAGCGCGATTTCTGCAAATGCGTTGCCGAAGCAGATTTGATTCTTCCTGTCTCGAAAAGCATTTTGGGCGGCGCGAAATTCCTCAAAATGGAGGAGATTCCAATCCGCTACAATCCGTTCGACGTTACGATTCAGTTTCTTTCTCTGATTGACCAGCATTACAGGACGCTCTTTTTGCTCGGCGGAAGAAAACGCACTTTGCAGCAGGCAGAGCGCAACGTGCACGAGACTTTCCCGAACGTTCGGATTGTCGGTCGATACGTCGGATATTTCCCGAAAGAGAGCGAGGACGATGTTGTGACCGCAATCCACAAGGCGTCCCCGTCGCTTGCGATTGTCAGCGAGGGCATAAAAGAGAAGAATCTTTGGGCATATCACAGGCGCGAGCGTTTTTCTTCGAGCATTTTTCTTTTTTACAATGACTGCCTCGGAATTTTCTCCAAGCGAATCAAGCGTGTGAGCGAAAAGACTTTCGAGCGTGGAAATGAAATTTGGCATGAAATTTTCCACAATCCGCTTAAATTGTTCTATATTTTCCCATTCATTTATTATATTATGTCGCTGTTGTGGTGCAGACTTTTCAATAAAAAGTCAAAGAACGTCAAAGAAAATCAAGAACTTCCAAACGGAAAATCTGCTGAACCAGCCGGCTCCGATACGGAGAAAAAAGCCGAATCCGCATCAGATGATGAGAAAAACGGCAAAAATTCAACTGAATCTGAAAAAACGGATTTGAATGTTGGGAAAAATGAAAGCGGCGACAAAAATTCCATGCGCACAGCTGACGGCATGGGCGAGAAGAAAACAGCGTTCAATGCTTTCGCTAGTTCGGAAATCGATGATTCGGACGATTTGGAGTTGGAATGATTTTTGATTTTTTTTGACATGTAAAAAATGTTAAAAAAGTTAAAACCAAATTTCGGGGCGCAGACAGAGCACATTCTGTTTTTCGACAGTTACCGTCCGCTGGATTTAATCGGGAATTCCGAAAAAATCATGGAGCTGAAGCGGAAAATCGAAAAAATCGCGAAATCGCATCTTCCTGTTTTGATTCTAGGCGAGAGCGGTTCCGGTAAATCGCACGTCGCGCGTCTGATTCACGAGCTTTCCGTCCGAAATATGCGCTGCTTTTTCGACGAAAACATTTCCGCATTGGCAGACAGCATTGTCGAGTCGGAGCTTTTCGGCTCTGTCGAGGGCGCGTTCACTGATTCCAGAAACCGATGCGGGTGTTTTGAGATTGCGGACGGCGGCACTCTTTTCCTTGACGAGATTGGCGAGGCAAGCCTTCAAATTCAGAAAAAACTTTTGAAAGTCATTGAAACCGGCGAATTTCGGAAAGTCGGCTCGTCGCAGATTCAGAAAACCGATGTCAGGCTTATTTTTGCGACGAACGCGGATTTGTACGGAAAAATTCAGAGCGGCGAATTCAGGGAGGATTTGTTTTACAGAATGGCAAATCTCGTCATTAGGATTCCGTCGCTCCGTGAGCGCAAAGATGATATTCCGGAACTCTGCCAGGAATATCTTTTGCGAAAAAACTATCTGAAATCTTTTTCCGAGTCGGCACTGGAAGAACTTTGCGGCTTCGATTGGCCCGGAAACGTGAGGCAGCTTCACAGCACAATCGAGCGCGCCGTGTTCAATTCAGACGATTCCGGTCTGATTCTTCCCGAGCACATCGAGATTTATTGAGCCGTCGTTTTGCGGAGTGTCTGCCGTATCAATCAGAATCCTGTTCTTTCCGGCAAGCCCTGCGGCTTTGTTGAACGTCTGTTCGATGTAAGCCGCTTCTCCCTCGCTTATTCCTGCCCGCGAAAGAACGTCGCGCCAGAAACGCTTCATGTCATCTTTCCCTGCGACTTTGAAAAATCCGATTTTCTGCAAATCCTCTGCGATTGTGTCCACAGTTTTATCGAGGCGACCGAGCGCGACCGGCTTTATTCCGTTAGACTGCCTGCTCTGCGTCCTGAAAAGCTGGTACGACACAATCTGAACTGCGTGCGAAAGGTTCAGCGATGCGAATCCTTCGTCTGACGGAATTGTCACTCCCATCGTGCATTCGTCGATTTCCTCTTCCGTGAGTCCTGTCCTCTCGTTTCCGAACACGACAGCGACCTTTGCGTTCTCGGAGATTGCGTTTGCGTTCTCTGCGAATTCTTCCGGCAGAAGAAGCTTTCCGCGCTTCTTTCCCCTTCGCCTTGTCGTTCCTGCGGCGATTGCGCAGTCTTTCGTCGCTTCCGTTATCGAGTCGAAGAATTCCGCGTTTTCCCATATATACGCCGCGTGTATCGCAAGAATTCTCACCCGCTCCTCGTCAAATTTTTCTTTTTTCCCGACGATTCTGAGCGTCGTTATTCCGTTGTTCGCCATTGCCCTGCATACGGCTCCCACGTTGCGGCTCTCGTCCGGATTCGTCAGTACGATTACAATGTTTTTCAAATTCATAATGCGAAATGATAAGATTTTTGCCGAATAAATTGAATCGGAAAGTGGAGGACTTCAAATGGAAAATAAATCTGCGCTTGTGATTGGCGGAAGCGGAGGCATCGGAAGCGGAATTTCCAGGCTCTTTGCGTCGAAATTCAGCCGCGTGTATGTCCACGGCGGGCATGATTCTTCCAAATTCGATAATTTGCTCGAAGAACTCCGCGGAAAAAATCCCTCTTGCAAGGTAGAAAAAGTGCTGTATGATTTTTATATGCACGATTTTGCAGAACTTGCTGAATCGGAACTTTCGAAAATAGCGGAATCTGTCGATATTTTATGTATGTGTCATGGACCGTTCATTCAGAAGAGAATCGATGAGATGACGGTTTCTGACTGGCAGCGGATTGCTTTGTACGATTACGCGCTTCCGGGCTTTTTCGTTTCGAAAGTCCTGCCGAGCATGATGAAAAATTCTTTCGGCCGGATAATCCTTTTCGGGGGCACCGGAACTTCGTGCCGCACTGAGTTTCGGACGAATGCGGCGTATGCGGGCGCAAAGACTGCTGTCGGGACGCTCGTCGAGTCTACGGCCGCGTTCTATGCGAAGTTCGGGATAACGTGCAATGCGATTTTGCCGGGATTCGTCAAGACCGAGTACAATTCGGGCTTTCTTGTTCCTGCGGGGATGGAAGTTGAGTCGCGGAAGATTGCGGAATGCGTCGGTTTCCTTGTTGACAACCCGGAGCTGAACGGTGTTCTCCTTCGTGTCGATAAAGGATGGAGCCCTAATTTTTGACAAAAAGGCGGTTCGGAAAATTAATCTTCCGAATGAGTTGTTGCATCGAATTTTGGAGAAAATATAGATATTTGACATTTGAAAATTTTATACATATGTTTTTTCTAGACGATTGCATTTTTTTATTGTAAAATCTTATTTAACTTTAAATTTTTTAAATAAAATGGAACATTGTAGGATTTCTGCTTCTACAGTTCCTTGAAATAATCGAAAAAAAGAGTTTATACATATACTTTTTTAGGGAGATATGAAGTTATGGGCAACAATAACAATTTGGTACCGGGATTCAACGATGAGAGAGATGACAGCCTTAAGATAAACCTTGAGAAATTGAATGATGTTGATAACGGAATCATCATTTATCTCAACGGATATATCGACACTTATAATTCGAATTTCTTTCAGAAGAGAATCCAGAAGGTAGTGGAGGCAGGTTTCATCAATCTGGTGTTCAACTGCGCTTCGCTCAATTATGTTTCTTCTACGGGTATCGGTTCGTTTACTGCGTTCCTCAAAATGATTAAGCCGAAGAACGGAGACATCGTTCTTCTTGAGATTCAGCCGAAAGTATACGAGGTTTTCCAGCTTCTCGGTTTCTCTCAGTTCTTCAACATCAAAGAAAGCTTGGCGGAAGCTACATTGTTCTTCCATCAGGGTGCTCCTGCTTCTGACAGCATCTTCCCGAAAGTGTTCAGCTGCCCGGTCTGCTCAAAGAGGCTTAAGGCAACGAAAAAAGGAAGATTCCGCTGCTCTGAGTGCAAGTCGATTCTTGCAATCGATGAAGGCGGTCAGGTATTCCTCGGCTAATGCTTAGCTAAATCATGGTCGGCTTTTTTAAGCCGACTTTTTTTTTCTCTACGAACGGGCTCTTTAATTCGGATTAAAATCTACCGAAATTTAGATAATCGATAGTAGAATAGTAGATAGATTGGGGATTTGATATTGGAGACTGAATGAAAACCGCTTTAACTCTTTTAATTTCGTATTTGTCAATTTGTATCTGCGGAATAGCTCTCTGCGGATTGCTCTACATGGTCTGCGAAGGACTTGGGGCTTCCGTTGTCGGTCAGCCGATGTTGTTCTTTTCGTTCGTGCTGTTCAAAAAAGGCATGTTGTTCTCCTCTCCGATTGTCTTTGCCTTTACGAATATGCACATGATTCTGAAAGTCCTCAGAATCAACACTTCAAGGAAGCACACTGTCGCGTTCGTTGACAGGAATCTCGTCGTCGGTTTTCTCTGCTATCTGCTTTTCACTTCTGTAACCTGGTTCGTTTTCTTCCCGCTTTCAATCAGCTTCGGCGACGGTTTCTTTGGCGCAGGTTCGGTCGAGATGAACAGGGCTTCAACCGGATATTTCAGAAAGTCCGAAAGCGGAATCGTCTACTTTTTCACGAAGGTGCACGAGAACGGAAAGGCAGACGGCATTCTCTATGACACGAACGCAAAAAAATCGACGAATTCGGATGTGATTGCTTTTACCGATATTCCTTCTTCGAGCGTTTCTTCGTATCCGTATTCCGATGTTCTCGTGAAAAATGCGATAAAGACTCCAAAAATAGTCACATACTGTCTTAAAGTTTACCAGACGCTTGTGGGGGAATCAAAAATAAGCTGGAACAACGGAATCTTTTCATGGATTCTTTATTCTTCCATGGCACTCGCGCTCGTTTCGATTTTCGGGTTGCAGTTCACAAGCTCATGGCGGCTTTTGAACACGCTCGGAATATTCATTGCGACCGCGTGCGTGTTCTTTCTGAATTACCTTTACTATGCCGACATGATGCCGAATTTTTTCATGGATTTGGATTATCTTCTCAAATTCATCGACCATGCTTCTGTCGTGATTATGAATTTCCTGATTTTCGCGCTCTGCACGGCGTTCGGAATAATAATGTGCATTTACAGAAGGCGGATTGCGCTCAGGCACGCGGCAGAGCAGGATGAAATCGTCAATGACGATGAAGAATTTTCAGAGGAAACTGATTCTGCCGAAATGGCGGATTCAGAAGAGGGGGAGTGAAGAAAATGAAAAAAATGATGAGTATTGTCTTTGCATATTCTCTCTTCTGCCTTATCGTCTGCTTCATTATTGCGGCATTCTTGAAGCGTCCTCTTCTTATGAGCAATGACATAATGAAATATTCGCTTTTGCAGGGCGTGATGCTTTTTTCGAAGATTATGCCTGCCGTCATTCTTAGCGGTGCCCTCGTTGCCTGCTCAATCACTTTCAAGGACAGTTCCGCAAGGTTCATTTTCGGTCATTACAGGTTCCTGATTACGAATTCGATTGTCCTCGTCGCCATCATATTCGTCTTTGCGGAAGTGATTTCTCCGTTAATCGAATCGAAACAGGCGAAGATGGAAGCCACTCCTGTCGCGTACAACGACCTTATGTCGCTCGGAAAGAAAAATCTTATGGAGAAGCATGCGACTCTCGCGTCGAAATATGCGAGCGACGCTCTCATGCTGAACCCGAAGAGCGAGGATGCGAGAAAGCTTTACGAGGATGCTGTCGCTGGGAAGGACGAGGAAAAGCGAATCTACATTGCGAAAAATGCGGTTGTGAGCGAAAAAAACGATGCGCGTGTCGAAGGGAATTTCTCGTACCACGGAATCGGGCAGGAGTCGGCATCGTCGCTTTTGAAAAAATCAGACGATGCTTTGGATGAAAAGAAATGGCTCGATGCGCATTATTATGCCGACCTTGCGGAAAAATTCGGCACCGAGGGAAAAAGCATTGACGAGGCGAAGGACAAGGCTTTGTCTGCATGGGAAAAACTGAACACTCCGCCGTCTAGCGCGACTTCGGAGGAAATGGAGCTTTTCGCAAAGAAGAGCCATGCGTATCTTCTTCTCGTTGCAGGGCGGAATATCGAGGCGTATTACGAATTCAGCGCGATTGCGAAGAGTTCCGAGAAGGCTTCGAAAGACCCGGACGTGCAGAAATATCTTGAGATTGCGTCGGAAAAAGTCAGAAACGAATATTTTTTCATCGATGAGCTTGAGGATTTCAAGAAGTTCGAGGTTGACAAGAACGTCTATTTTTCCGTGACCCGCGAAGATGGTTCTTATGACGTGATTTTCATTCGCGGAATAACGCCTATAAAATCAGATTCTGGAATCGTGAAGTATCTGCGCGGCTTTTCGCTTCATTCGTATGACAAGGACGGAAACTTCGTCAAGTCGATTTTTGCGCAGTATGCAAAGCTTTTTTCGCGCCCGTATGATTCGTTCTCTGATTCCGAGAAAAAATTCTACGGCGTTCCAAAGAAAGTGAAGAACGTTTCTTTCATCCTTCTCCACGGTCTTGATTCTGACGACCCTTCGAGGATTTCCGAGCCGGAATTCACGTTTGCGGACAATGTTCTCAAAAAAGAAAAAAGCACATTTGTGAACACGAAATATATTCTGCTCGGTCTGTCCGCTGAAAATTTCAACCTGCTTTGCGAGAGCTCGTACGGTGCCGACAAGATGAATCTTTTCTCGTTGTGGCGAATCTTCAAGTACGCGAGCGATTTCGGATATTCGAGCGAAATCTACGGTTCGACGCTGATTCACCGTCTGACGTATCCGCTTCTTCTTCTGTGCGCGTTCGTTTTCCTCGGATACATTGCATGGAATAACAAGCTTTCGGACGGGCAGATGTTCAAATTCAAGTGGGTGTTCCTGATTCCTGTCAGCACTGTCATAATTCATTTCGTGCTTGAAATCGTGCATTACTTCATGCGATTGTTGAATTTCATCTATATCTGGTTTGCCGGCGGCTGGTCGGTGTTCCTTGCGGTCGCCACGGAATTCCTCATTCTTCTTGTCATCTCGTGGAGATTCATTAGGCGAGGGGAGTAGTGCCGCAAAAGCAAAAATCCGAATCGCAAAAGAAATGCCAGTCAGCTTTGTGTCATTCTTCAAAGTCGGCTGGCATTTTTGTTTTTGCTGAATTTCAGTCGTCGATTTCGATTTGCTCGATGTGCGCGCCGAGGTTCTTCAGCTTTTCGACTAAGTTCTCATATCCGCGCTCGATTTGGTACACGTTGGAGATTACGCTTTCGCCGTGCGCGCAAAGGGCTGCAATCACCATCGCCATGCCTGCGCGAACGTCCGGGGAGACGAGGTTGTCGCCGTGCAATGTGCTCGGGCCTGAGACAACTGCGCGGTGCGGGTCGCAGAGTGTGATTTTCGCGCCCATCGAGATGAGCTTGTCCACGAAGAACATTCTGCTTTCGAACATCTTCTCGAAAATCAGCACAGTGCCTTCCACCTGAGTCGCCACGACCGTCATTATCGATGTCAAATCCGGCGGGAATCCCGGCCACGGAGAGTCGTCAATCTTCGGAATCATTCCGCCCAAATCCGAGTTGACTTTCATTTCCTGATTGACCGCGACAGAAAGTTTGTCGTTGTTAGTTCCCTCTCCCTGTTCTATCGTCCACTTGATTCCGAGTTTTCCGAATGCGACGCGGAGTGGGCGCATATCCCTTGCGTTCACTCCCGTTATCGTGATTGAGCCGCGCGTTGCAGCCGCAAGACCGATGTACGAGCCGATTTCCATGAAGTCAGGCCCGATTGCAAAGTCCGTTCCGTGGAGCTTTTTCACGCCGTCGATGTTCAGGATGTTGCTTCCGATTCCGCTGATTTTCGCGCCCATCGAAACGAGCATGTTGCAGAGGTCCTGAACGTGCGGTTCTGAGGCCGCGTTTGTGATTGTCGTCTTTCCTTCCGCAAGGACAGCCGCCATGACCGCATTTTCGGTCGCCGTGACTGAAGTTTCGTCGAGGAAGATGTCAGCTCCGACGAGCTTGTTCGTTGTGAAGTTGAATGCGCCTTCGATTTCGATTCTCGCTCCAAGTTCCTGAAGCGCGAGGAAGTGCGTGTCGACTCTCCTTCTTCCGATTACGTCGCCTCCAGGTGGCGGAAGAATCGCCTTTCCCGTGCGTGCCGTGAGAGGGCCTGCAAAGAGAATCGATGCCCTTATTTTTTTGCTCAGCTCAGACGGAATGTTTGACGAATTGATTGTCTTCGCTTCGATTTTCCATTCGTGCCTTGCGAGTTTCGTCACGGACGTTCCGAGTGCCTGCAATATGAGAAGCATCACGTTCGTGTCTTCGATTTCGGGAATGTTCCGAAGAATAATCGGTTCTTCGCTCAGAAGCGTTGCCGCGATGCACGGAAGAGCCGCATTCTTGTTTCCGCTTGCCTCGACGGTTCCCCTTATCGGTATTCCGCCTTCGATTTTGTATTTGTGCATTGTCTGCTCCGTTGTCGTTTTTGCTAAAAACTCAGTTTTTGCTCACAAGGTTGACGAGAATCTCCGCCGCTTTCTCCATCTGCTCAAGAGAAGCCCATTCCGTCCTTGAGTGGTAGTTGTGACCGCCGGTGAAAATGTTCGGTGTCGGAATTCCGATTTCGGTGAGCCTTGAGCCGTCCGTTCCGCCTCGTATCGGGACGAATTTCGGCTCAACGCCCGCTTTCCTGTACGCTTCGACAAGGTTTGCCACGACGCTTGGATTCGCATCGAGTTTTTCCTTCATGTTCTCGTACTGGAAAGTGTGCGTGACTTCGACTTTGCCGCCGAAAAGGCTTGCCGTCATCTTCGCGAGGTTTTCGACCATCATCTTTCTTCTCGTCATTCCGGTTTTCCCGAAATCGCGGAGGAAGAGGCAGACTTTCGCGGTCTCAATCGTTCCCTCGACTGTCATCGGCGCGAAGAAGCCCTGCATTCCGTCTGTCGTTTCCGGTGCTTCGTTTTTCGGAAGGTTGTTCAGGAAGCTCGCCGCCATCGAGATTGCGTTCACCATGTCAGGCCTTGCGCTTCCCGTGTGCTTCGATTTTCCTGTGAAGACGATTTCGCTTTTGTATGCGTTGAAACATTCAGTTTCCAGTTCTCCGATGTGACCGCCGTCAACCGTGTATGCTTTTTTCGATTCTATGAGATTCAGAGGCACATTGTCCATTCCGTGGCCTGTCTCTTCGTCCGGCGAGAACACGATTTCGATTTTTCCGTGCGGAATATTCTTTTTGAGGATTTCTTCGACAGCCGTCATGATTTCGGCGACTCCAGCCTTGTCGTCAGCTCCGAGCAAAGTGTTTCCGTCCGAAGTGATAATCGTCTCGCCGTTTTTGATTGCTTCGGCAAGGTCTTTGTCGAATGCCGGGTCGAGAATGTCGCCTGAGTCAAGGACGATTTTCTCGTTCTTGCAGTTTTCGCGGACAATCGGCTTCACGTTCTGACCCGAGACTTCCTCCACCGTGTCGATGTGGGCGAGGAGGCAGAGAGGTTCGACCGATTCAAAGCCTTTTGTCGCGGGAATGTTTCCGTATATGTAGCAGTGCTCCGTGACCTGCACGTTCTGGATGCCGATTTTGTTCATTTCGTCGGAAAGTACGTTCGCGAAATCGAACTGGCAGTTTGTTGAAGGCTGCCTTCCCGAGTCTGCTTTGTCCGAGTCGGAAGTTGACCAAATCTGGACGTATCTTGTAAATCTGTTCAATAATTCGTTTTTCATATTTAGATTCTCGGCTTATGAAGTCAACTTCTTTTTTGAATTCACTTCTGTAAACTTCAAATTGATTTTTTTTATTGCGAAATTTTCAATTATTTTCAATTATTTTCATCTTTTTGCGATTTGTTCACTTTTTTGACCAAAAACGATATTCTTTTCATTCACAAATTAAGAGGTTTTTTAGAGTATGGAGAACATTATCAATCTTGTTTTTCAGCTGGCTGCTATCATTTTTGCGGTCAGAATTTTTGGTAGATTGGCTACGAAAGTCGGAATCCCTTCTGTTTTGGGAGAACTTCTTTCAGGAATCATCATTGGTCCTTTCGTTTTGGGAAAAATCCCTTTTGTCGGATTCCCGAACGGATTTTTTGCTGGCGGTGTCAGTCCGGAACTTGAGGCATTCTCTCAGATTGCTTCCATAATACTTCTGTTCGCTTCAGGTTTGGAAACCGACCTGGGGCTTTTCATAAAATATTCGGTCTCAGGCGGAATAATCGGTCTTGGCGGAGTCGTCGTATCGTTCGTTCTCGGCGATGTTTCCGCAATGTTCATAATTCGTGCGCTGACTGGCGAAATGGGAAACTTCGCCGACCCTGCGTGCCTTTTCCTCGGAGTAATGTCAACCGCAACGTCAGTCGGAATCACTGCTCGAATCCTCTCCGACAAGAAAAAGATGGATTCCCCGGAGGGCGTTACGATTCTTGCTGCGGCCGTTTTTGACGACGTTCTCGGAATCATCCTCCTTGCAATCGTGAAAGGAATCGCTTCCGCTGCTTCCGACGCTTCTTCCGCCGGAATCTCGGGCAGCGCGCTCGGTCTTATTGCAATAAAGGCAATCGGAATCTGGCTTCTTGCGACCGTCGTTCTCGTCCTCTTTTCGAAAAAGATTGCGCGTTTCGTGCGTTTTTTCGGCGGCACATTCGACTTTTCGATTGCGGCGTTCGCGGTCGCTCTCATTTTTGCGGGATTCTTCGAGAAACAGGGGCTTGCGATGATTATCGGAGCTTACACGACGGGACTTGCGCTTTCAAGAACCGACATCGCGCCTGTGATTCAGGAGCGAATCCACGGAATGTACAAATTCTTCGTCCCGATTTTCTTTGCGGTTACGGGAATGAGCGTTGACGTGACCCAGCTTTTCGATTCGACAGTAATCATCTGCGGGCTCGTTTTCACAGTCATCTGCATTGTCGCAAAAATAATCGGCTGCGGTGGACCGGCCCTCTTCCTCGGTTTCAACATGAAAGGCGGATTCAGAATCGGCGCGGGAATGATTCCTCGCGGAGAAGTCGCGCTCATCGTTGCCGGAATCGGCTTGAGCGCGGGAATCGTGAGCCAGAGCCTTTTCGGAATCGTAATCATGATGACTCTTTTGACGACGCTCGTTGCTCCTCCGATTCTGAATGTCGCTCTCGGAATAAAGGGGCGCGGAACGAAAAAAGAAGCGTGCACGTCAGAAAGCCAGCAGTTCGTGTGGGATTTCAAGGATGCGGAAATCAACAGTCTCGTAGTCGACATCTTCATGCGCGATTTGCGTGCGGAAGGTTTCTACGTGCAGATGATGAACATCTTCGAGGGAATTTCTCAGGCAAGAAAGGGAAACATAGCGATTTCGATTCTTCATTCGGGCAGCGTCCTGACTATTGAGACTGCTCAGGCGGACATGGGATTCGTCAAGGGCGAAATCTACGAAATCATGCTCAGGCTGAACAAATCACTTTCTACGCTCGGCTCGCTCCACAATACGGACACATTGCAGTTCGGTTTCGCGTCTCCAGAAAACCGCGTGAGCAAAGTCGCGTACAAATTCCTCGACGCGAAGTGCATCTCGTGCAACCTCAAGTCGAATACGAAAGACGATGTTCTCATGGAACTCTGCGACCTTCTTTCGAATTCCGGCTACGTCACTGACAAGAAACAGCTCTTTGCCGACATAAAATCGCGCGACGATGCGATGAGCACCGGACTTGAGAAGGGTATTGCAATCCCACACGCAAGGACTGACGGTGTGAACGAGCTTTGCGTCGCAATCGGAATCAAAAAAGAAGGAATCGAATTCGGCTCCCTCGACAAACAGCCGAGCAACATCTTCATAATCATTGCGTCCCCAGCTTCGAAGGCTGGTCCTCAGATGCGCGTCATGTCTGCGATTTCCGGCGCGCTGATGAAAGAAGAGACAAGACAGAAATTTCTCGAAAGCACCAAACCTGAAGAAATCATGGAACTGCTGAAAGAAGCACAGAAAGTGGCGGTTGCCAGGTGATATGTCGTCCGAAGCATTGTGCAGTGTATGCAACCGGTTACGGCACGCGCAGTGCGCGTACCTGCACGGGTGGACGTGCTCGGGGTGCTGGATGCGGGGGTGTCCGAAGCGTTGTTCAGTGGATGCGGCGGTTGCCAGGTGCAATGTCGTCCTAATCTTTGCGTAGTGGATGCAACCGGTCACGGCACGCGCTAGGGCGCGTACCTACACTGGTGGACGTGCTCGGTGCGCTGGATGCGGGGATGTCCGAAGCTTTGTTCAGTGGATGCGGCGGTTGCCAGGTGATATGACGTCCTAAGCAATTGTGCCGTGTATGCAACCGGTAACGGCACGCGCAAGCGCGTACCTACATTGGTGGACGGACTTGGTGCGCTGGATGCTGTGATGTTGATGGCAAAGTACCAATCAAAAGAAACGCAGACCGAAACTCAAAAAAACGATTTCAGTCTGTGTTCTATCAATACAGTTTTTTCAATGAAAAACTCTCAATACAATAACATCATTAGAATCAGTAAATCCGCTGCTATCAGGTGTTTTGTACCTACCATCGCGAAATGATGCTAGATATGCAAAATCGTTTACGTTCGCGTAATATACATTGCTCCACGAGTCTTGTGATGAAGAAAAATAATAACCTTCTCCGAGAAGTTCTCCATTTACTTTTTCGATGGATAAATCGATTGTAGCTTTGTTCCTGTAGATATATGCTAGTTCCGCAATACTTGGTACATACCAGCCGTTTTCAAATTGAGTTTTTTGCACATTTATGTCACCTATTTCGGAGTAGTGGTTTGCATATTGGAATACAGGGAACTCCCTTTCGTCTTGGTTGTAAGTCGTTCTTAAGGTTTCCCAATTATCAGAGCCGTCACAATCAGATGCAAATTCTGAATACACACCCAAACTGTAATCTGTCTGATATCCATTTTTAGCCCAACAAAAAATTTTCGGAAAATTTGGATACATTATCCGTAAAGAGCCATTGAACCAACGTCGTTTTTTTCCATGTTTTAAACCGATCCCGAGTGCTGTGCCACTTTTTTCCTCAGCAGGAACTGTTTTGTCTCCAATAAATGCAATTACGGCAATCGGAGGATTGTTTTCGGTAATTTTGTATTCGGAAATACTTTCGACAGAAATGATTTCACCGTTTGCAAGTATTATGTCACCAGTGCTGTATGTGTGATATATGGCATATAAAGTTGTGTCAGCATCCAAGAAAATAGGAGCACCGTCTTTGTATTGCACTGCATTTGAGTTTTTTTCGGTTGTCCAGCCAATGAAAGCTTTTCCAACCGGGGCGACTATTCCCAAAGATTCAGCAGATTGCAACAGTGTTGTCTGCATTGCAGTTCCTGTTTGCGTCAGACTTTTTGCTGAAGATTCTTCATTCGTCGTTAAAAAAGTGATTGTATAGTTCTGTTTCGAAAATTGAACCTCACTATCTGCATTAATTTCATTTTCAGGTAACTTTTGGGAATTTTGTTCTTCATTTGAATTGTTTTTACTGTCGTCATCCGAAGTCTTCGAACTTTGTGAAGTTTCCTTTTCAGCAGTATCAACTGATGTCTGTGTGTTATTTAGTTCATCTGAACTCTCTTCTGGTGTTGAATCAGAAGTTGTTACAGATTCCGTATCATCACTGCTACAACTTATTGCAAGGAAAAAAGTAATTAGGAATATTCCAGTAAACCGCAATATTTTTGTTCTCATCGATAATCTCCTTTTATATATTGTAAATGTTATTTGTTTTCAACATTAGTATAAAGTCATCTTGTTAAAAAGAACAGAATGCAGAAAATTGTTTCAATTTTGAAAGAAGCAAATATAGAAGATAAAGAAATCCGAAAAAATCATGTAAAAAGTATTCATAGAACTGTTGTTGAAAGACAAATCAAGTTGAAAAATTTAATTTGCCCAATATGTAATGGAAAACTAAAATTAAGAAATGGAAGAAGTGGTAAATTTTATGGATGTTCAAATTATCCAAACTGTAAATTTACTATGCCTTATTAGAGAATATTATCTGCCAAAATTAATAACTACTGCTTGTCAGTTGCAATTGTGTCCTATCGTGGGTGTGAACTACGAGCCGAAAGTAAAAAGCACGAATGTAAGAGTGAGAAGTTCGTAAAATAGGAAATATCATATGAGAAAAGAGAACAGCAAAATCATCAGTTCTTTTTGGTATCATCGGCTTAGCGGCGAAATCAAAAAATACGGAATAAAGTCATCTCAAAAATCACAGAAAATAGACGGACTTTCAGATGTAAATTCACAAAGATTTTTTGCTCAGTCTGTTATGGACGCAGTCCTTCGGGGAATCGGCAATGACATTCCAAAGGAACTGATTTCAGCTTCGTTACGTGAATCAAAAGACTATGAAAAAAAGGCGATTTTTTATGTTGCTGTTAATATAAAGTCGACAGACCAATTTCCATCGTCTGTCGACTGGAATCCTCCATGTTTTGATATGGAACTTTACGATGGCACGGTGACACGGTGCCGCATTTCTTATGGCAGGTATTATTATTCCGTTTCCAGCAGAAATCTCAAATGCGACAATCCCAAAGATTTCGGAAAAATCATGGCGGCATTGTATGTATCCAAAAATAAGGATATTGAGCAATGTCAGAAAGAAATCGCAAAATCCGACAAAATTCAGAAGATTGTAGGTGTAGGGCTTCGTGCCATAATCGAAAATCACCTGAAAACAATTGGGCTTCCGTGGGCAGTTTCAGAAGGTTCGAATGGCAAGGTGAAGATTAACATAAAATACACCGGACGGAAGGTTCTGACTTTGACCGTACAGAGTGCAACTTTTGACCACGACTATCAGAAACTGCTGAACGCAATAGACATGCTAGACCAGCTTATCCGAAAGGACAAAGTAGACCTTTCCGTCCGTGGCGAAAAAACAAGCGACTGCATTGAATGGAACGCTTGCCAAGGTGTGATGACGTCCTAAGCAATTGTGCAGTGGAAGCAAGCGTTCACGGCACGCGCTAGGGCGCGTACCTGCACTGGGTGGACGTGCTCGGTGCGCTGGATGCGGCGGTGTCCTAAGCGTTGTTCAGTGGATGCGGCGGTTGCTAGGTGCAATGTCGTTCTAAGCATTGTGCAGTGGAGGCAACCTTCGCTTGCCGATGTGCGAATGTGTCCTAAAACTTGTGCAGTGGAAGCAAGCGGTACGGCACGCGCAAGCGCGTACCTACACGGGTGCGTCTTTTTCTCTGGTAATTTTCTAATCAGCTTTCGCTTTTCCAGAAGTCGAGGTCTGATTCGTCAAGGGAGATGTTTTTTGCGAGGAAGACGGGTGTCTCGCGGCTGCCTTTCTGTTTGAGTTCCTTCCTCTGCTTTGTGTAATCGTTGAGCGCGTCGATGGCGACTTTGCCGAGGATGACGCAGACTGGAAGGTTGATGAATGTCATTCCGCCCATGAGGATGTCGGCGACTGCCCACGCCGCGTCCATCGGGATTACGGCTCCCACGAAGACGATTGCGGCGCAGAGTGCGTGGAAAATCCGCATGAAAACTTTTGAAGGCTCACGTTTTTTGTTCAGGTAAATCAGCGCGTTGTCAACGTAATAGAGGTTTCCAATCAGAGTGGTGAACGCGAAGAGAACCATTGCGACCGTTATGTAGACAGCTCCCGCCGAGCCGAATACTGTGGAAATCGCGTTCTGGACATACGGTGCGCCGGAAACTGACTCGCTGCGTTCGACTCCGCTTGCAAGGCACATGAGCGCGGTCGCGGTGCAGAGGATGAGCGTGTCGATGTAGACAGAAAGCATCTGGACGAGTCCCTGGCTCACCGGATGCGAGACTTTCGCGCTTGCAGATGCGTTCGGGGCAGAACCGACACCGGCTTCGTTCGAGTAAAGTCCGCGCTTGATTCCGTAGACGAGGCACGACCCCGCAACGCCTGACGCAATCGAGCGGAAATTGAACGCGTCGCTGAAAATCATAGCGAACATCGCAGGAATCGTTTTTATGTGGAACGCGATTATCACGAGCGAGACGAGGACGTATGAAATTCCCATCACAGGAACGATTACGCCGGTGAATTTGACGATTCTCTTTCCGCCGCCAAGAACGCAGTAGCCCACGAGAATCGCGAGGAGAATTCCGACAATTATCGGAGTTGAGCTTTTGTCGTAGAACGAATAAGCCTCGAACGTTGACTGCAGGTTGTATGAGGCGAGCATGTTGAATCCGACCGCATACGTCACAATCAGGAACACGCAGAAGATGACAGAAAGCCACGGCGCGTGGAGTGCCTTTTCGATGTAGTATGCGGGACCGCCGAAGCACGAGCCGTCCTTGCTCTTCCTTTTGTAGATTTGCGCGAGCGTGCTTTCAACGAATGCGGATGAAGTCGCGATGATGCACATAATCCACATCCAGAACACCGCTCCGGCTCCGCCAAGACAAATCGCAGTTGAGACTCCCACGATATTTCCAGTTCCGACCCTCGATGCAGTCGAGACGAGCATTGCCTGCAGCGACGAGACGTGGTTCTTGTCGTCCGGTTTCTCGCGTATCACGTTCAGCGCGTCCCCCAAAAGGCGAATCTGCACGCCCTTCGTCCTCAGCGTGAAATACAACCCCGCCACCGCCATTACGATGATGAGAATCGGATAATACATCACGCTGTCGATGTTGTTCAGAACTTCCACAATGTTGTCCAATTTTTGCTCCTTCGTTTTTCATGTTTATGTTTTTCAACGAGCGATTTTATCATTTTGAGGCTGTATTTGTCTGAAATGAGAAAAAATTAGAGAGAGTAGGCGGACCGTCAAACAGCGCGAAAAGACTCCTGTTTCCGAATACGTCTCTTAAGACGATGCGATGAAAATGGCGGGGCTGGGGACTTCAAGTACTTCCGAACCTGCAAAATCTAAAGTTCTTGTCTAAAAATAGTGCTTTATCCTTCAATCATCCACTCTGAAAGCTTCTCTTCCGCACTTGAATAATTCACGCCCACCTTTACGATTTTCCGTCCGTTTAATGCGTGCGTTTTGTACGAAATCGGGTAGTCTTTGCTGTTGATTTGCACCAATGCTTCTTTTGCGCTTCCGTCCATTTTGAACTCAAAAATGTAGATTGCGTTTTTCTCCCAGACGACTGCATCGCTTCTGCCCTTGCCGTTCTGGACTTCGCAAAGGACGAATTCGCCCATCAATTTAAAAATCAGCCACACGAATGCCTGGCAGTCAAGCTCGTATTTTTTCTGGCTTGTCTTTTTGGGAGCTGCGGCGAAAATCGCGTTGATTCGCTCCATAAACTCGTTCACTTTGCCTGCACGGAGTTCTTTCAGGAAATTCACGATTTCGATTTTCTTGTCGTCGTCGGAAAAACCTGCGTAAAGAGGAAGAAGCCTTTTGTAAAGACCGAATTTCACTTCCGAGTTCGGAAGAGCGATTGTGTAGCTGTCGAATTCCTTTTCGTAATTCTTGATTGTAAGATACCCCGTCTGATAAAGCATGGGGACTGGCTCGCATGAATTCAGCCGGTATTCTTCAAGCGAAGAGGAGTCCACATCGATTCCGCTTTCAAGTGATGAATAGTCGAATACAGTTTCGCGCATCATCTTCGTAAGGAAAGTCGGCGTTCCTGTGGAGAACCAGTAGCTTCCGAATGAGTTGTTGAAGAACGCATTCATTAGGCTGAACGGATTGTAAACGTCCGTTTTGGTGTCCTTTGAAAAATGGTAGCCGTCGTAACGTTTTTTGAGGCTCAAAAGGCATTCTTCTTTTGAAATTTCGTTTTTTTCCGCCATGTTTTGAATTTCCGGGGCGAAATTTTCCTCAAGCTCTTTTTCCGAGATTCCGCAGATTGCCGAGAACTGAGGATTCATTGAAATGTCGTTCAGATTGTTCAAATCGGAAAAGATGCTCACTTTGTCGAATCTGGTAACGCCTGTGATGAAAACGAAACGCAAATACGCGTCCTCGCTTTTCAGGTTGCCGTAAAAGCCTTTCAGAGCCGAGCGGATTTTGTCTTCGGTTTCGGGAAAATTCACGTTCTGCAAAAGCGGCTTGTCGTACTCATCTACCAGAACGACTACCTGCTCGCCGGTTTTCTCGTAAGCGGATTTTATGAGGTTCTTGAACCGAATATCGATGTCGTCGGAATTTGTCAGCTTTCCGTACTTGTTTTCATAGTCGATTAGTATGTTGTCAATCTGCTTTACTAAATCATCTTTTGACTCGTAATTTTTGCCCGTGAAATCAAAATAAATGACCGGATATTTTTTCCATTCAGTTTCGGTTTTTGCAATTTCAAGTCCGCTGAACAACTCTTTTTTTCCTTCGAAATATGCCTTCAAAGTAGAAAGAAAAAGCGACTTTCCGAACCTTCGCGGACGGGAGAGAAAATAAGGGGATTTGTATTTTGCAAGTTCCGTAACAAATGAAGTTTTATCTACATAAACAAAGTCATTTTGTCGCAATTTTTCAAAAGACTGGATTCCAATCGGCAAGTTTCGGTTTTCGCTCATAGTGCAAGTATAGCATACGAAGCGAGTTTTATATTCATTCCAATTTGCAATTCCTTGAATCAGAGAGCTTTCGTCAAATACCGCACGAAAATATCAGCTGAGATTTTTATCTTCACGCCCGTCGTCATGATTTTGTACAAAAGAAACTTCTTTCAAAGATAAATAATATTCAAGTTTATACCTGATTTCTCCGTTTTCGTACATGGAACAATGATACCACGAAAAGTAAGAATAATTGGGAGACACAACCAAGGAAGGAAAATGGAGAATTCACATTTAGATTCCTAAAAGGTGAAAATATCCTAAAAAACAGTTTGAGAAAATTGCACAGTGGTGGGCAGAAAAACAACTCATAAAAGAACTCGAACAGCGCGAAGTTAAATTTTCTAAAGAAGAAATAGTCTTCATAACGAAAACAAAATCAGGAAAAATCGTTTGGCTCGAAAGGGGAAATGAAAAAGCGGGATTAATGCACATTGAAAATGCACATGGAGACGACTTTAATAAAAAAGGAATCTCTAACGATAAAATTCCCGATTTGCTGCTTGAACTTTTAAAAAGAGGTGTTGACACTGGAAAAAAACAAGGTCGACATAAAAATGCAAGACCAATTTTCGAAGTGAACTTTGAGGGGAAAATTTTGAAAGTTGCCATTACAATTTCAGAAAATGGATTTCTAGTAGGCGCAAACCCTTGTTCAAGCGAAAAGTAGCAAGGAAAACATCGTTTTAATTAAAATCTTGCGACACTTTCTTACAACTATGAAGCATTTTGACAAACGGAGGATAAATACATGAACACTGTGAAAATCAATCTTGAATACGGGGCGTTTCCTGTTTGGGTGTACGACAGCGAAGGAAATCTTGTCGACAACGATTTCCCAGAATATTTAATGGAAGACGAAGAGCTTGAAACCGCATTCAGCGAGATACAGGCTCTGTTCGACGGTTTGTTCATCGACGACGAAACTGAATTCCGATACATCGGCTTCAAGTCGGACGGCGACAAAGCTGTTTTTGATGAAAAACTTGAAAACTCACGGAAACTGCTTCAGTCAAAATTGGCACCGGGCTGGGGACTTCAAGTACTTCCGAACCTGCAAAATCTCAAGTAGAATCTAGGGTTATGGCTAAGCAGAAAAAATCAAAGCCGGACTTCTCAAAGCCGAAGCCGGTGAAAATCAATATCGAAGAAGAAAGAATCGAAGAGAAAACGGCGGAGAAAGAGCCGGAAATCAAGCGTGCGGATTCGGACGAATTCGGTCAGATTGACAAGAACGCTACGGACGAGCTTCTTTTTACGAAAGAGAAAATCTACCTGAACCTTCCGCTCGTCGTCATTGCTGGGCGACCGAATGTGGGAAAATCGACTCTGTTCAACAGATTCATGAGGAAGCGCCTTGCGATTGTTGACCCGACACCTGGCGTTACGCGCGACCCTGTCGAGGCGACCGCGTTCATCGCCGGAAAACCGGTGCATCTTGTTGACACTGGCGGATACAAAATCGACCGCGAAATCGGCACTATGGAAGCCGTGATGGACGAGCTTGTAGTTGAAAAAACGCTCTCTATGCTCAAAAAAGCTGACAGAATCGTTCTGCTTTTGGAAGCTGGAAAAATCACTGGCGAGGACGAGGAATTCATCAGCCTTCTGCGACCGTATTGGGACAAAGTTGTGACTGCGGTGAACAAATGCGAGGGCGGAACAGGAGAGGACGTTTCTTGGAACTACATGAAATACGGCTTCAAGGAGCTGATGTTCATCTCTGCCGACCACGGCGACCACATTTCCGAATTCGCCGAGAAAATCGTGGAGGGGCTTGATTTTTCCGCGGTCAAGGAAGGAACTGACGAGGACAGGCCAATCCGAATCGCGATAATGGGAAAGCCGAACGTCGGAAAATCGACACTCTCGAACAGACTCACTCACACGGAAAATTCAATCGTCAGCGATTATGCAGGAACTACGCGCGACGTTGTTGAGGGCACTTTCAGGTTCAACGACAGGGATTTCGAAGTGCTGGACACTGCGGGTATCAGGCGAAAGTCGAAGGTGCACGAGAATGTCGAATATTACTCGGTGAACAGGGCGATTAAAACGCTTGACCAGTGCGACCTCGTGTTTTTGATGATTGACGCTCAGGAAGGACTTGCCGAGCAGGACAAGAAAATCTGCAACCTTGCGTTCGAGCGCGGCCGCGGAATCATCTTCATTCTGAACAAGTGGGACACGAAAGACCAGAGCAGAAAAACTCTCAGGGAAACGACCGAGTACATCAAAATCATGTTCGGTCAGATGAACTGGGCACCGATTCTTCCGCTTTCCGCATTGAAAGGCGAAGGAATCAAGGACTTGATGAACAAGGCGATTGAGATTTACTCACAACTCACGCGCAAAGTAGGAACATCTTCGTTGAACGCGGCACTGCAGGACTGGCTCTTCAAATATCCGCCGCCTGCGACAAAAGCGATTCACTTCAAAGTCCGCTACATGACGCAGACAAGCGTGAACCCTGTCTCGTTCCGCATTTTCTGCACGAGCCCGGACAATGTTCCTGAAAGCTACGTTTCATACCTGAAAAACCAAATCCGAAAAGACTTGGGCTTCGACCAGATCCCTGTGACGCTCGAACTGAAAGCAAGCCGCAAAAAGTGGGAAAACAGGTTCGACGAGGAATAAGCCCCATCGGACGGAAAAATCATCGCTCCGGCCGTCTTCAATGAATGTCACGCGGATTTTGAAATTGCTACGCAATTTCGCGGAAAAGAAACAATCGGAAAAATCGTTAGATTTTTCCAAATCCGTGTGACAAATTTTTTACTATATTTTTCACACTTTCTGCGATTTCCGCTGCTTTTGCAGGCTTGATTCCGTTCTTTTTGGCAACTTCAAGAATATTCTCCATCGTCGGATTTTTGCCTTCGCCGTCAATTGTCGTCGCGTGCTCTCCGCCGATTGAATTGCTGTAAGTCAAATCGTAAGCAGGAGAAAGAATCCACTGAGATTTGTTCTCATCGTAAAGCCATGAGAAATTCTTCGAATGGTCATCACGGTTATGCGAAAACACGTTGAAGCACATCAGCCGGAAAAGTTTTTCTATTTCAGCATTGTTTTTCGTGAGCTTCAATGTCAGAAGGCACAGCGTGTTGTAATCGAGATTCGGAATTCTGTGGCTGGTTTCAAGCAGAGCCGAAGCACTTGCCATCAGAACTCTGCCTTTGCCGAGATAATTTCTGTCGAATCGCTTTGTTCCGAAATATCCGGCGCATTTTTTTGACGGAAACAACCGGAAATCGTTCAACTCTATTCCGCATTTTTTTGCGCAGAGGTTGTATTCGTATTCCTGCAGTCCGATTTCCTTTGAATCCACGCTGGACGGAAATTTCACAATCCAGTCTTCGCCGTCGATTTTCGCAAACACTTTCGGTCTTGCTCCGCCCGACGAGCCGCCTGCTGCAAAAATCGCGTCAAGGTTCTCTTTGTCGTTTTCGGAAAGTTCCGAGTTCAGGATTCTTTCGCATTCGGCGGAAATCGAGTCGTAATCCGCCGGCAATGACGGAGCGTCCTGCAAAAATGTTTCCGGCTCGTAAGTCAGCGCGCCCATTCCGCCCGAGCCGACAATCGCAAGTCGGTCGAGAACTGAAAGTTCGGAAGGAGAAATGCCTTCGCGCAAGAGAAGTCGGTCAACCAGAAGCCTTCCCCATCCGTCCGGCAGGCTGTCGTTGAAAATGCCGTGCAGACCGCCGAACGGTTCCCATTCCGGCAGAAACACTCGTTTTTCAAGCGGAAGCGAAAACGGCGATATTGAAAATCCCGTCGAAATCCATTCGTCGGAATAAGAGAATGCTGCGAATCGGTTTTTGTAAAGCGCAAGGGTGCCTACAAGCCGTTTTTCTGTTCCGTCGTCGAAGAATACGGAAAGTCGGTCAATTTTTTTCACTTGCGATAAGTTCCTCTATTGTCGAAAAATGCGGCGTTGCAAAAAGCTTGTCGAAGTCGTTCTCGAAATCAAGCGCAATGGCGATTTTTATTAGCGAGCTGAATGCGATTTCGTGCTGCTGCTCAAAACGCTTGTATGACGCAAAGCTCATTCCAGCCCGTTCCGCCATCTCCTTTTGTGTGAAATGCCGTTCCTTTCTCCGCTGTCGCACTCTCGAAGCAATTTCTTCGGCAATCTCCGGTGCTGTCCGTTGTTCCAAATGTATCATTGCCAATATTTTAGCGGTTTTCGCGAATTTTGTCAGTTTTAGCTAATATATTGGCACTTGTTTTTGACACAAATTCAAAAGGGGTACATATCAAAAATATGTGGTACACCTTTTTATGGAAAAAACAAACGGATTTGTCCACGACTAACATTGTTAATCATGAACAAATCCCGCCCATTTCAAAGTGTACAAACTACGCTCAAAATTTCAAGTTTTTTTATGGTTCAGCTTTTCGTTTCACGCCTTGAACCTGTCAACGTGCGAGCCGATTTCGCTGATTGACTGTTGCATGATTCCTGCGATGTCGGAAAGCGCGTTGCCCGCGTCGTTTATCTTCCGTGCGCTTTCGCCCATCTCGGTCATGCTCTGCTTGATTGTGGCAGTTTCGGTCTGGAGCGTGTCCACGTCGCTCATGATTGTCTTGCTGTTCGCCGTCATCTCTTTTGACGCGCTCTGAACCTGATGCGTGCTGTCCTTCATCTGCGCGAGCGCGTCCGTGATGAGAGACGAGCCTTGTGTCTGCTCCTGCATCGCGTTCTTTATCTGGTTCACGAGGCTGTCAGTTACGCGGACTTCGCCTGCAAGGTGCGAATATCCCTCGACGCCTTTTTCTGTCGCAACCGCAACGTCGTTTATCGCACGCTGAATTGCCGAAAGCTGCTCTCCGATTGTTGCCGACTGGGAACTTGAAGTTTCCGAGAGCTTTCTGATTTCGTCGGCGACGACTGCGAATCCTTTTCCTGTCTCACCTGCGTGCGCCGCCTCGATTGCAGCGTTCATCGCAAGGAGGTTAGTCTGCTCCGCGATTGACGCGATGACAGTGTTCGCTTCGCTCAGAAGGTTGCTCTGGTTCTCGATTTCGCTTATCTTCCTCTGCAGTTCTTCCTGTGTGCGCGCGCCTGCTTCCGCATTTTCCGCAATCAATGAGAACGAGGAAGCCATCTTATCAACCGAGCGGTTGACCTCGTTGATGTTTCCGACCATCTGCTCGACCGCGCTGCTTGCTCCTTCAACGCTTTCCGTTTGCGTCGCAATCAATGTTTCGAGCGAGTGGATGTTGCTCAAGATGTCCTCCACGCTTCCGCTTGTCTGCTCGACGCATGAAGTCTGGCGGTAAAGGTTTCCCTCAAGGTTCCTGATGCCGGACGTTATCTGCTCGATTGCAGCCATCGCGTCGCTTGTCGTGCCCGAGAGCCTGTCGCCGGCATCGCTCAGCGAGACTTTCGAGTGCTTCATGCTTCCGATGATGTTCTGGAGTTTTTCCGAATAAAGGTTGAAGCTTTCCGCAACGTCACCGATTTCGTTCTTCTCCGTGACTGAAAGCCTGTTCGAGAGATTCGCGCGTCCTTCCGCAATTTCCTTTGCGTTCGCGCTGATGTCGCGTCCGATGATTTTGAGAGGGCGCAGCTTCTTTCTCATGATGAATGCCATCGACAGCGCGAAGAGAAGACCGAGCGCAACGCAGATTATGAACGAGCGCATCATCGTGTTGTGGAATGACTCCGTGACAGTCGAGTTCGGGCAGAGAACGAGAATCTTGTAGCCAGTCTTCTCGTTTTTGATTGACCTTGTGAAGTATTTGTTTCCGTCAATATTGATTAATCCTTCTGTCTCGTTTGACTTTACGAATGCTGCAAGGTCAGGAAGGTTTATTTCGCTGATGTTGTTGAAGCTGTTGTCTCTTTTTCCTGTGTCTGCAAGGATAGTTCCGTCTTCCTGAACCATCATCACAAGCGAATTCTCGCCAAAATCAAGCGTCTCAAGGATGTTCGTGAGGTTGTCGAGCGTGATTTCGATGCTGACATTTCCGATGAAATCCCCGCCGTCGTCATACGCGCTTTTTGCGATTCCCACGACGATTGAGCCGGTTGTGCTTTCGAATGCCTCCGTTATCGCCGGCTTTCCGTTTTTGCTCGTCGCAGCCTTGTACCACGGGCGCACGCGTGGGTCGTAGCCGCCTTTCATGCTTCCGCTCAGGTTCGTCGCGTATCCGCCCCATTTTGTTCCGAGGTAGATTTCCGCGATGTCCTTGTCGTTTGTGGCAATGCTTTTCGCGATTCTTCGGACGCTGTCCTCGGTCTCGCTTTTCCTGTAATCCTGAATCTGAACGGTGCCGCTTTCGTCAACGAACGAATGAATCGTGTCGTCCGCATTCCTCACGGCATCGCTTTCCGCAAACATGCCAAGCTCGGCTTCCTTTGCCGAGAAGAAAAACGTTATCGAATTCGAAAATTCGGCAAGCACGTTTCCTGCCGATGTGTAAAAATCAATAGCCGCTTTATTCTCGAAAGACCTTCCGACAACAGTCTGCGAGATGCTGACGAGAAGCACAATCGCAACAAAAACGATTATTGCGAATTTGCTTGAGAGCGACATTCTTTTTTTATCTTTCATAATAAACAAACCCCTACTTCAGTTTATTTTAGATAAAAAAAGTGATTTCATCTATCGGCTTTTTTCGTTCATTATCAGCATTTGCAGTCTGTTTTCGACGTTGGCGAAGCTCGTGTCCGGGTCAAGGTCGAGCGGAAGAATCTGAACTGAAGGGAATTCTTCCTTGACTTTCTTCATTATTCCGCGGCCGCAGATGTGGTTCGGAAGGCATCCGAACGGCTGCAGAATGACGAACGAGCGCACTCCCTCGCGCGCGTATTCCATTATCTCGCCCGGAATCAGCCAGCCTTCGCCTGAGAGGAACGTCCTATGCATGACTTCGTTGGTGTCGTCGGCAAGGGTCGAAAGAGTCGGTGCTTTTTTGAAAAGCGGATGTTTCGACGCGTATTTTTCGAGCTTGTCGCACGAATACTGGAAGAGGAATTCCGCAACGTTGTCGAAAATCTCGTTGTCGAACCTGAATTTCACCCCGAAGTCCTTCGATTCAACTGTTCTCGCGTAGAAGTCCTTTCTGAAAACGTTCGCCATTCTCGGAAGAATCACTTCCATTCCGTTGTCCTCAAGGTATTTTTCGACGTGGAAATTCGAGCCGGGATGGAAAGTCACGAGATATTCGCCTGTCACGAAAACCCTCGGCCGCGGGTTCGATTTGTCGTATTTGATTTCGCAGAAGCTGTCGATTCCGCGTTTGAAAGCCTTTATCGCGTGTCCGACTCCTTTTCCGATTTGCTCCGAGATGTCGTCAACAGCTTTGTCGAACCGCTCGTTCGTCTCGCCCTTGTTCAGTTCGTAAGGGCGAATCTGCCTTCGGAGTTCCTCAAGCAAGTCGAGCATCGTCACTCCCCAAAGAGCCTGAATGTTGAACATTGCGCCCAAACGGAAGCTCGGGTGCATTTCCTTCGAGTCAATCGGGTCGGTGGAGACAATCGGAACCTGCGAGAATCCTGCCGCATCGAGTGCGCGTCGGAGTAGGGCGGAGTAGTGCGAGAGCCGGCAGTCGCCCTGGTATTTCGCCATTCCGACCGCAACTTTGTCGAGCGGATATTTTCCGCTTTGCAATGTCGAAATCGCCTCTCCGATTACCATCTGCGCCGGGAAGCAAGTGTCGTTGTGGACGTATTTCTTTCCGCACTGAATCTGCTCGTTCTCGCCGAGTGAAAGCGGAACTGCCTTGAGCCCCTGTTTTCGAAGAACGCCGCTCAGAAGGCGGCAGAAAGCCTCGGACACATTCGGAATTAGGACCGTGCGCTCGACCAAATCCTTTTTCATGAATTTCACTTTGTACGCGTCAGGAAGTTCCTTGAATGGAAGAACGCCTTTCTTTTCGCGCCGCTCCGTTATCGTCTCGATGAAAGATTTGACCCTGATGTTCAGCGAATTTGCGGCTCCGCCTTCGTCCATTTTCAGAATTAACGGCGCTTTTCCGCTCGTCTCGTTCATTATTCGCGTGATTTCGTCGGAGAGAATCGCGTCATGTCCGCAGCCGAAACTCACGATCTGAACATATTCAAGGTGCGGAGATTTTGAAGCGAGCATTGCGCCTGAAAGCATTCGCGTGTGGAAATTGTTCGTCACTTCCGCGCGGGTGTACCTAAGGTTCACGTCGTTGAGTTCCGGAAGAGAATCTACGGTGAGGACAGGAATGTACTGCTTCGTGAACACGCGCGACAAGTCGTGGCTTACGAGAGCGTCGTTGTGGTACGGACGACCTGCAAGTACGACCGCGAAAGAATTTTCTTTCTCGACCTGCTCAAGCACTTTCTTTCCTTCTTCCGTCAGTTTCTGCCTGAAAGAGCGAACCGCATTTTGTCCCTGCTCGAACGCGTTTTCGATTTCTTTTTTTGAAAGCCTGTATCCGCCCTGAACGTCGGAAAAATAATCGAGAATCTGATTTTTCCTGTCGTTTTCCGAATACCAGTGGAACATCGGCCTGTCGAACGGAACATTCCATCTTTTGAGCGGATTTTCTGAGTGGCTTATGATGAGCGGATAACCTTTGACGACAGCGCAGACGTAATTCGAGGCGCGTGCCTTGTCGGTCGCAGGCATTTCCATGACCATCGGCATGAAGATTCGGAATTTCTGGGAATCGTTTTTTTTGAGAGTCTTGAACTGCTCGACTAAATCCTGAATGTGTCCGTGCGTCAACTTTGCCGGGAAGCAGACTGTGTCGCTCGGAACGAACGGAATGCCGTTTTCGAACATCGCCCTGTTGCTTTTGTGCGAGAAGACCACATCGTAGCCGAGGCTTCTGAAGAATGTTGACCAGAACGGCATCGAATCCCAGAATTCAAGGCTTCGTGGAAGTCCTATTGTCACGTTTTTCTTTTTTGAGACGAGAGAGAAGTCATATTTTTTGAAGAGCATCTGCTCACGAATAAGGAACAAATCAGGAACATAACGCGTCTTGCTTTCCGGTATCGCAGGATTGTTCAGCTTTTTCACGTCGGCTGCCGTGTCGCGGAGTCCTGAAACTTCCTCTTCGTCCGACAACTGGATTTTCTCGCCGTCAAGTTCCTCCGGCAAAAGGATTTCTCCCCTCGCGCACCTGTTTCCTGTGATGAATGTCGTCCCGTTCGAGAACTGGACGAGGGAGCGTGCGCAATGGTTCGCGCATTTCGAGCAGATGACGTTCTCGCGCTGCGTGTACGAAAGATTCTCAATCGCGTCGAATCCGATGAAAGCAGATTCCTTGTTCGCTGATTTTTCCATCGTGAGAAGAGCCGCTCCGATGCAGCCCATTTCGCCCGGGTACGGCGCACGCGTCACGTCGACTTCAAGATATTGCTCAAGCGCGCGCAAAACCGCATCGTTCTTGAAAGTGCCGCCCTGAACTACGATTTTCTTTCCGAGTATTCCCGTGTTCGAGATTCTGACGACTTTTGTGAACACGTTTTCGATTATCGAGCGGCAAAGACCCGCCATGATGTCGTCCGGACCGCATCCGTTTTTCTGCTCCGTGATAATCGTGCTGTTCATGAAGACGGTGCAGCGGCTTCCGAGGTCGGCAGGCTTTTTCGAGCGGAATGCAGCGTCCGCGATTTTCTCCGTCGGAATTTTCAGCGACTTTGCGAAATTCTCAAGGAACGAGCCGCAACCTGAAGAGCACGCTTCGTTCAATGTGATGTTCGTAACGATTCCGTCGGAGACCCAGATTCCTTTCATGTCCTGACCGCCGATGTCGAGTATGAAAGAAACGTCCGGGACGAATCTTTGTGCGGCAGCCGCGTGCGCGACCGTCTCGACAGTGTGGTAGTCCGCGCCGAACGCCTTTGCAATCAGAAGCTCTCCGTAGCCCGTCGTTCCGAATCCGAGGACGTTCAGCGAAACTCCGCGAGACTCGTATTTTCCGTAAAGTTCGAGCAGGCCGCGCTTGACGACAGTAATCGGGTCGCCCTGGTTGTTCGCGTAGAACCTGTCGATGACTTTTCCCTCCGGCGTTACGAAAACGAGCTTTGAGGTGGTGCTTCCCGCATCGACACCGATGTAGATGTTGAGGATGTCGCCGGGATTCGTCTTTATTTCTTTGATTTCCTTCGATTTGTGATTTTCACGCCACGCTCTGCATTCCTCTTCCGATTCGAAATACGCTTTTTTGACCGAAGAGCCTTTGTGGTCGATTCTGACTGCGCCGCCTTCGAGCTTTTCGGCCGCATCTTTCGGATCGAGAAGTGTGGATTCGTCGTCGTCCGGGAAAAGCTCGTCAAGTGCAATTGCCGCGCCCAACGCCACAATCGTCTCCGGGTGCTTCGGGCGGATTACTTCGTCGTCCTTCAGGTTCAGTTTTTCTTTAAATGCCTTTACGAGTGTGTGGTCGTAAGTGAGAGGCCCGCCCTCGAAAATAATCGGCGGCTTGAGTTCAAGTCCCTGCGCAAGTCCGCCGACCGTCTGCTTGACGATTGCATGGAATGCCGAGAGCGCGATGTCCTCCCTGCTTCCGCCTGCATTCAATACGGACTGAATGTCGGTCTTCGCAAAAACTCCGCACCGACCCGAAATCGACAGCACTTTTTTTCCCTTTGCTGCCAGTCCTTCGAATTCCTCTGTCGGAACTTTGAGAAGGGAGGCGATTTCGTCGATGAATGCTCCAGTTCCTCCGGCGCAGCTTCCGTTCATGCGCATGTCCGAGGTGACGAGTTTTCCGTTGTCGTCGTAAAAAAAGATGATTTTCGCGTCCTGTCCGCCAAGCTCAATCGCAGTTCTCGCCGACGGATAGAGCGAGCGCACCGCAGCGGAATTCGCCACGACTTCCTGCACATAGTGGATTCCGAGTTTGTCCGCAATCGGCTTTCCGCCCGAGCCGCAAATCGCAGCCCTGAATTTCTCGTTCGGATATTTTTCAGCGACTATTTTCAGAAGATTCTGCGCGGTTTTCCATTGCTCCGCGTGATGGCGTTCATATTTCGTAAAAAGAATTTCTTTCGTGTCAGCCTTCGTGACTACGACCTTAACAGTTGTTGACCCGACATCGATTCCGAGCCTGAGAATGTTGTTTGAGATAGACATGAAGTTAATTTTATCGAAATAATGAAAAATTGTTACATCGGCAATATCAGCTTTTCATGTTCACTCTTACTCTCTAAAACTTTATGTTCGAATGTGTGTATTTGATTTCGTAGCCGACGAGTTTTTCGAATTCCGCGTTCACTTTTTTGTAGTCAAAATAATCGGCGTGGATTTTGATTTTTTCCTTTCCGCGACGGTTTGAAATCTTCCATATTAATTCCGGTCGTCCGCCCCAATTGGGATAACATTCGCCCATTCTGATTTTTGTTTCGCTCGTAACTGCGATTTTATGATGAAAGAAAAAGAAATTCTGGTAATCAATGCAATTTCCGCAGATTGTAATCTTTTTCCCTAAAGGCCCGAATAAGAATGTGCAGACCATAATCAAACTGACAAAAAGAAGAATAAACACCGACCAATCAAAAACTCCGTCTGATTTCACATAGCGCAAACATAATGAAGCTAAAAGCCAGAAAGAAAATGCAAGGTAAAACACCCCCAAACAAACAGAGAAAATATTCGTGAAACTTCTGAATTTCGGTCGAAAGATGATTTTATTTTGGTTCATGTTCAATCTGCGATTAATTTATCACGAAATTATCCCCTCACGCACTTAAAATAGTTTTGACGTTTCAGAAAAAAGCCCTATGTTATAGGTGTGACTTATTTCAAATTCAGCGAAAAATTTCCAACCGATAAAAACATCTTACAGCATTTCAGAGCAATTCGCTACAAGAATGGACTTGTATGTCCCCATTGTAAATCTACCCAGCAAGTAGGTCTAAGAACAGACCAGCCTAAACTTTGCAACTGTAATCACTGTCATAACACTTTTTCTATCTTTACTGGAACAATCTTTGAGAAAAGTTCTACAGACCTCAAAAAATGGTTTTTCGCAGTTCATCTTGTATTGAATGCAAAGAAAGGAATTTCGGCTTTGCAGTTGCAACGTGAAATCGGAACAACCTACAAAACAGCTTGGAGAATGTTAAAGCAAATCCGTCTTGCAATGAGCAATGAAAACTTAGAAAAATCCTTTGAATTGATTGTCGAAGTCGACGAAACTTATGTAGGTGGAAGACCACGCAAGCAGAATAACAATTTGAAATTTACAACACCATTTCCAAAGGACACATCTACAACTGGACGTGGAACAAAAAAGACTCCTGTAATTGGAGTCAAAGAACGTGGAACTGGTAGGGTTTATGCTCGTGTCGCTTTTCCTAATGAAGAAGGTAAAAAACTCTCTGGCAAGCAGCTTTTAGCCGTAATCTTTGCAGTAACGAAACCGAACACCGTTGTAATGACGGACGATTTCAAAGGCTACAACATTATGAACCACAAAGCAACAAATCCAGAAAAATTTACGCACATTTCTATCTGTCATAGTTTGGGCGAATTTTCTGCTGGAAAAGGACTACATACAAACGGAATCGAAGGCTTTTGGGCTATCCTTAAAAGGTCGATAATCGGCAGTTATCATCACGTTTCAACTAAGTATTTACAAAGCTACGTGAACGAATGTTGTTTCAGACAGAATAACAGATTTGTCGATTCTTTTGATAAATTGTTATGGCAAAGCGTTTTGGTAGTTTAATTTTCAGATGCTTTGAGGTGTTGATACATACTATTTATGTTATCTCAAAAGATGCCTCGACTACTTATTACCAATTTTCCCCCATGTTACGATAATCCAAAATGGACTTTATTCTTTTTTCAATTTGTTCACAATAAGCTTTATCTCCTACGTTTTGAACATAAACACGCTTGTCACCGAACATCGCTATAGTATTCAAATCTGTAGGTTTTAGAATAGACGTATTTACAACTTTTGCATAAGAAGAAGACTTAAAACCATTACCATCTGCTTGTCTAATAACTGCGTACAGTTGTTTTTTTGATTCTGTTTTTTTCGAAAACTTATTTTCTAATAATTGCTTTTTTGCCTTGTGCTTATTATAGATACTCGTGTATTTACTTTGAGGTAGCGCCTCCCAAGCAGAAATAATTCTAATCTTATCATTTTCCACCTTTGCATTGATTACAACCATAACATTATTTTCAGCTACTATACCAAGCGTTTTATCATTTTCGGGATTAGTCTCGTTTTCAATCTCTACCGAATAGGGGTCTTCAAAAACGTATCTTGCCAAGTAAAAACTAAATCCTTTTCCGTCGCCAGTATCTTTTATGTTTTTATTACTTTTTTCTCTATGCCATACAAAATTTCCACATACAACATCTTCGTTTTCTGGGCCAGTTGTATCCAACTCATACCAAGCTTGAGGCGTATCCTCAAAAGGTGTCGTTTCATTTTTTGTTTTATTAGCTTGTTCAAGTTTATCAGATTCGTTATAGATTTTTTCAAAATCTTTGTCGTTCATAAATTTTCCTCTCTGATTTTAAATATTAACACATAATTAGCAAAGGATAAACGAGGTTTTCGAATTCATCTCTACTAACTAATTAGATAAGAAAAACGAAAGCTGCAAATGCTACCAACATTCACAGCCTTCTAAACACAACCAAAGGAACATTTTGATTATGTCTAATAAGTTAGTCATCTGTGGAGAAACCCAACACAGAGCATTAAAATTACGAATTTATCCATCTACAGAACAGAAAGTTTTAATCGAAAAAACTTTTGGTTGTGTCCGTCAAATCTACAACAACCGTCTTTTTGAACGAAATCAATTTTACGAAAATGTAATCAAGCCTGCAAATCCAGAAGAACACAAGGCTTTATGGAAAACCGCTCACTTTTCAAGTGAAAAGGAAATGAAAGTGAAATTTCCGTATTTGGCAGAGGTTTCGAGTCAAGCTTTATGCTCAGCCACGATGTTTGCCGAACAAGCTTATAAGAGCTTCTTTGCATCCGTTAAAGGCACGAGAGCTGGCTCACAAGTCGGAAAACCTAAGTTCAAATCCAAAAAATCTCATGATTTTTCCTACAGAGAATGTATGAACATTGCTCTTATCTGGAACGAAAGAAAAATCAAAGTTCCTAAATTGGGGTTGGTGAAATTCCGGCACAGTGGAAACAAGAAAGGAAAACTCGATTTCTTTCTCCGAGATGGCGCAAATTTAAAATCTATTACAATACGAAAAAATCCTGCAGGAGAGTATTATGCAGTCTTGCTTTTTGAAAGAGAATACTGTCATAAACAAAAAGTCTACGAAGGTGACGAAAGCCAAGCCATCGGATTGGACTTTTCTCCTGAAGAGTTTTACATAAATTCGGATGGTTCATCCGGAAAAGATTTTGGCTATGTTGCTCAAAAACAAAAAAACTTAAAGAAATTAACTAAACTTCAAAGACGACTTGCAAGGAAACAAGTTGGCTCAAACAATCGTGAAAAAGCAAGGGTAAAAGTTGCTCGTATGGAACATTACATCGCAGAATGCAGAAACGATTGGATTGAAAAAGAAAGTCTGCGACTTGTCAGAACATACCAAGTCATCGGAATTGAAGACTTGAACTTGAAAGGAATGATGAAGTTTAGCAGGAACGCAAAGAATTACGGAGATACCTCGTGGGGAAATTTCGTCAATAAGTTGCTTTGGAAAAGTTCATTGAATGAAAACAACTGTCAAGTAATCAAAGCCGATAGGTTCTTTGCAAGTTCGCAGATTTGTCATTGTTGTGGATTCAAGAATCCGATTACGAAGAATTTAAAAGTTCGTTCTTGGACATGCCCTGAATGTGGAGCAGAACACAACAGGGATGTAAACGCAGCCATCAATCTTAAAATGAATGCAATAAAACAAGTACGGCAAGGAATGTCGGAATTCAGGTCTGTGGAGGATGTCGAAAGTTTAGCAACGCAAGCGTTGCTTTCTGGAACATCCGAAGAATCAGAAAATTTGACCGGTGACGGTCAGAATGTCCTCACTTTGCTATAAAGTGTGTGAGGGGATAATTCCGATTTATCACGAGTTTCCTTTACGGTGTCATGGACGCAATAAATATAAATTCAAAAAGTGCGATTCTTAGCGGATTTGCAAGGCAGGCATAGTATTTTATTGGCTTTGCCACCGAGCTTCTGATAACAGCACGCTCCCATGCAATCTGACCTAAAATCAAAATCAGAATAATGATAGAAGACAGAAGGAAAAGCAGGCATGAAATAATATCATTCGAAAAACGGACAAACGAATCCACTGTGAACATAATCGTTGCAACTAGGGCAAAAATCAGAAATATATTTTCAAGATACATAGGAATCAGCCAGTTCTTCGAAACCGAAAGTTCTTTCAGCTCACTTTTATGCTTTTTATCAGATATCATTCCAACAATAGAATTGATTGCAAGGTAAATCGAAGTACAAAAAATGTAATTAAGCAAAATAACAAAAATCTGAACGCTATGCCGGAAGCAATAACAAAGGGCAATCGGAGCAAGCGAAACGCAAATATCAAAAATCCAGTAAACTGTCAGAAAGATTCTATGCTTCATCATTCACCCTCAAAACAAACGGATTGGTTCATCGCTGACGCAATTTCATTTCGGCAAGCCACTTAACAACAACTAAAAACATTCCGAAAATATAAACTAGCACAGTCATAAGAGAAATCTGAAAGAACTGGCGGTTGCTCTTCAAAGCTCACCGATGTCGAAAGATGTCGGAATTTACTTCTGGAGGGCGTGCAATGACAGCAAGAATCATTATGATTTTGGCTATCGTCTGCTTCTTTTTGGCAGGCTATATAGCGTGGTAAATTGCACCTCTCTTGCTTTTATGTAAGAGATTTAAAGAGAAAAGCCGCCGAAGTCTTACAAAAACTTGGCGGCTTTTTCGTAACAACAACGAAGACCAGCCGCAGTTCTGGGAAATGTTTGCTGCATTTCCGTGGCTGTGCTTCTTTTTTAATATATCGGATATCGCTTAAAAAATCCACAGAACATTTAAAAGCTGAATAAAACAAACGGATTTGTTCATCGCTAACGCGGATTCTTAGTTAAATTCCGCAGTGCATTATGCACTTGTCTTCAACCTTTGCTTTTGTGAACAAGTTAATGAGAGATTGCAATTTTTTCAGCATTTTTTCTTTGCTGATTTTTAGCATCTCGTAATGTCCGTCTTCATAATACCCTGCGGCATTTGGCGTTTCTGAATATTCAGTAATGTACTCCCCTTTTAGATGAATTTCATCAGGCGCAAATGTGAAAATTCCCAAAAGATGTTCAAGAAATTTAATAATATCGCTCAATTTTTCATTAGGAATTTTTGTAACGCCATAATAGCACAAGCCTTCTACATCGTCGTTTGTGCATGGATTGTGCATCGTGAAAAAGCTTATAAAATCCGCAAAATATGAAATATAATCGTCGTGAACGGAAACATACTCAAATGTATCCTTGTTTTCAAAAAAATCCGATGTCAGATTAGTCCAGTTCGATTTATTCAAATCACCAACAATTACAAATTCGTGGTTTAAGCTCATTTTCCCTCCGTTTTTATCTGTAACCGCTATAAATACTTTCCCGCCAGCTGCGCAATTTTTCCGACGAGCTTGTATGAGATTATTTTGCACAAAATGTCAGTGAATTTTCCGAATTTCCGGTAAAACAGATTGAACGTAAGATACGCCGACCTTTGTTCCTTGCAGTCGGGAAGCCGTTTCCAGATGTTTTTGAGGCTGTAGACGTTGCGGTAAATCCAAAGATAGCCCTCGTACAATTCTTCTGCGCTCATGTTTTTCGGCTTGTAAACAACGTGCGCCGTGTTGTATTTTGAAAAATCCGTCGATGTGATTCTGTCCGCTTTTTTCAGTTCCTCGTAAACTTTCGTTCCGGGATATGGCGTGAGAATATGCGAGGTCACGGTTTCGATTTTGTTTTTTACAATCCAGTCCAGCGTCGTTTTGAACGTTTCCGTGCTGTCGCCGTCAAGCCCGAAGACAAAACTTCCGTGAATCATAATTCCGCGCCTGTGGATTTCAGAAATCGCGTTCTCATAGTTTTTGATGTTGTTCTGAACTTTATGCACGTTTGAAATGGACGAAGGATTTATGCTCTCAAATCCGATGAAAAGACTTTTGCAGCCAGCTTCTTTCATCAAATCCAAAAGCTCGCCGTCGTTCGCGACATTTATTGAAACTGCCGCATTCCACTTGATTTTTAAGGGCTTCAGCTCTTCAAGGAATTTTCTTGTCCATGCAGGATTCCCGATAAAATTGTCATCGATGAACATTATGTGCCGCAAATTTATTTTCTTTATGTCTGCAAGAACATCATCAATGTTTCGGTTTATGTATTTGTGATTTTTTGAGCTGTTATAGCAAAAATCACAACGAAAAGGACATCCCCTGCTTGTATGAACGATGTTCGTGTATAGATATTTTGATTTTTTTACAAAATCATAAGCTGGGGAAACTATGTCGTCCGCGCTGAAATTTTCTTTGCAACGGTAGATTTTCTTTAAGCTCTGCGTTTGCGCGTCTTTTATGATTTCTGGCCAAGTTCCTTCCGCAGCTCCAATGCAGAGTGCGTCAAATGCGTCATCGGGAACAAAATCCGGAGCCGTCGTTATCTGTATTCCGCCCGCAACGACTGGAATCCCCTTTTCCCTGAACTTCCTGCTGATTTCAATCGCATGGTTCAGAACATCGACCGTAACCGAAATGCCGACCAAATCGGACTTGTCGTCAAAATTGATTTTTTCGATGTTCTCATTTTCAAGGACAACTTTGTGCTCGTCTTTTAGAATGCTGACAACGGTGAGAAGCCCCAAAGGAGGAGCCATTCTGGCTTTCAAATCAGTGTCCATCGGCCGCCGCAGCATTTTCGGCTGAATGAGTTTTACGTACATTTCTGTCTCCTGAAATTGTTATTCACAATGCCGTAGCAGTTCGCAGCAAGAAGAGACTCGTTGTAGCGGACGTACACCTGATTTTTCGGTATTCTTTCCTGCTGTTAAATTATTTTTCCGAAGCGTCCGCAAGAAGGCCTGCAACGTAATAAACGAGTGCGCATTCATTTTCCTGCCAGATTCTGAGGCTTCTGTCTACGGCACAGACAAGATAACCTTTGATTTTGCTTTCTTTTCGGATTTTCGAAATCAGAACAGATTCAAAACCGTTGTTAATAAGGGCCTTGTAGAATTTTGGAGCGTGTTTTTTTATCAAATCCAGAGAGCCTTGTGAAATCAAGTCGTCGTCCATAATATCCCGCAAATCCGATGCATCGTAGCAAAAGTTTTTGTCGAGAGCCGCGCGCATTTTTCCCTCAGGGGAAACGTAATAAAGGTCTTTTATCTGCAAAATCTCTCCGAGCTGTGGCATGGCTTTTTTGAGTTTGCCGTCAAGAGTTTTTTCTTTCTCGATTTCAGAGCGCAGTTTGTGCATGGTCTTGAATATGCCGTTTTTGGCAATCTTTCGGATTTCAACATACCTGTGCTTCTCTTCGTCATAAATTTTGTAGCAGTTGCGCCCCATGCTTTTTCCTACATAAAGCATTTTGTCAATCAGGCTGAAAAGGTCTGAAAAATTGTCGGAGTCTTTAGGGAACGACGCACAGCCAGATGTTCCTGTGACAAATGTCGCGCCGTTTTCAAAGAAAACTTCTTTTCTTAGCACGTTTGATTTTCCATAAAGTTTCTCAAAAAAATTGAGTTTGTCACTTTGGGAGATGTTCTTCAAATCAATCAGCAGAAGCTCGTCGCCTCCGAACCTTCCTGCAAGCGCAAATCCTTTTGTAAATCCCACAAGGTCTTTTGAGACTTCGGACAAAACCTTGTCGCCTGCGGTGTGCCCGTAATTGTCGTTGACGAATTTGAAATTATCGAGGTCGATTATCGTAAATGAAAAAGGGATTTCTTCCGCAATGAGCGAGCGGACGAATTTCATGGAATAAGAGCGGTTAAGGATTCCTGTCAGAGGGTCGAGGATTTCATCAAGGCTTACTTCATCGACAATCCTGTCAAAATAGCTGTATTTTCTTAAGTCGTTTATGCTGTAAAGAACTTGAGAGCCGTCGTTTTTGTTTTTTCTCTGCACGACATCCGTTATGTCAACGAAGCTCCCGACAAGCCCGACGATTTCGTCCCCGTCATACAAAGGTCGTTTTGAGGCGATGATATCTCTTTCTTTGCCACGGATGATGCATTTGCCCTGCACTTTGTAAGTGCTTTTTCCTGCAAGGACGCGAAGCTCATCCTGCTTGTATGGTTCAGGGTCAGAATGCCAGCCCATTTCTTCATCGTTTTTCCCGATGAGAACCTCTGCCGATTCGAACCCGTAATAATCTAGAAAAGCCTGATTTACACCAAGAAACCGCCTGTCTTTATCCTTCCAGAACACACAATCTTGAGATGTATTGATAATGCTGTCAAACAAATCAACCGTCATTTCCATAGCCGCAATAAAACCTGTCTTTTTAACAATTATATATTATTTATATATTATTTAAAGTCTGGCATTTCGTAGCGGTGTTTGCCTTTCTGCCATTTTTGCGCATTGAACTCAATTTGTTTTTGGCAGGCTGAGAAAATCACGCAAGACAAGAACGATAAAATCAGAATGTGGTTTTTCATTGCTCCACCCACACATAACTTGTCGCAGGACCGGAGCCGACTTTTTCAATAAGACCGGATTTTACCAAATCTGCCAATGCTCGCTCGACGGTTTTTGTGCTGATGTCAGGGCATTTTTCCAGAATCTGTTTTTTGTTGATTTTGCCGACCGTGTTCTGAATCAGGCGTTTTACCCGCTCAGGTTTTGAGATTTTTTCTGATGAAAGGTATTCGACGCGACTCTCAAACTCATTAGATGCTTTAATCAAAAGTCCGAGGTAATATTTTACGAACGGCATATAAAGATTTTTGCTTTCATGCCAGTTAGCAGAACAATCCTGCAGAACTTCGTAATATGTTTCTTTTGTCTGCTCAATCAGAAGTTCGATGCTGATATATTTTCCCACAATAAAACCTGCACGATAAAATAAAAGCAGGGATAAAAGTCTGCTCATTCGCCCGTTTCCGTCCTCAAACGGATGAACACACAAAAAATCGAGAATGAACATTGGAATCAAAAGCAGTTTTTCAGTTTTATTTTCGTTCCAAGCCGCAATAAACGCCTCACACATCTGACGCATGGCTTCTTCGGTCTCAAAGGCTGGAACTGGCTTGAATCTCAGTTTCTGATTACCAAGACTGTCAGTCTCTGCAATGATGTTGTCGCTTGTTTTATATTTTCCACCATAGCCAGAACTTTTGTTGTATGAATACAAATCACGGTGCAGCTGCTTGATAATATTTGATGAAGGCGAGATAAAATCATAGCTTTCATGAATCGTGTTCAGAACATCTCTGTAACCCGAAATCTCTTCCTCGTTGCGATTTTTAGGCTGTGTTTTTTGCTGCATCAGTTCTTCAAGGCGCTTGTCGGTCGTAAAAATTCCTTCAATTCTGTTTGAAGCCTTGGTACTCTGGATTTTTGCAATTTCAAGCAGGCTTGCAAGCTCATCTTGTTTTGCCTCAACAAAAAGCTGTTGCCTTCCCTTATGCTCATAGGCGGAACCCAAAAGAGCAACAATTTCTGGAGTCAGCAATTTTTTTGCATTCTCATCATATTCAAAAATATGCATAACCTACCCCAAATCAAAATTATCTATGTCATTTTATATTAATATGAGGTAGATATCTAGAAGATGACATAGATTTTTAGTTTCCTCAAAACAAACGGATTTGTTTTTCCTGATGTCAAAAATGCAAGTTTAAGCCTAAAATACAAGGGGTTCAACAGTGCGCAGAGTATTTCTTTCACGAATTTTTCAGGTTCTTTTTGTTTTCGTACATCTCTTTGTCGGCGCGCTCGAAGATGTCCGAGACAAAGTTGTCGCTTTCCGGCATGTATTCGGACATTCCTGAAGCAAGGATTACGCCAGAGCCTGTATTTTTGTTCTCAAGAGCCCGAGTTCGCAATTTGTCCATGAGGGCGTGCCTTGACTCGTAATTGCTCCCCTGCAAAAATACCACGAATTCGTCCCCTCCCACTCTGAACACGGGGCTGTGAATGAAAATTTCGCACAGAAGCTTTGCGGCTTCTTTTATGTACTCGTCGCCGGCTTTGTGGCCTAAAGTGTCATTTATCTGCTTCAGGTTGTTCGCGTCGCAAAGGACGAGCGCAAAGGACAGATAATCCATGCAGTTGTCGATGCTTCCTTGCACGGAAGTTTCAAATTCCTTGTAAGCAGTTTTGTTTTTCACGCCCGTAAGCTCATCGCGGCGTGCAAGTTCTTTCTCGTTCTTGAGGGAATTGATGTGCTCTTTTTCCTTCTGGATTTCATCGTCAACATTTTCGACACCGATGATGAAATGCGTTCCGTCGCTGCTTTTTCGGACTCTCATTCTTGTGTATTTCGGTGTGTCCGAGGCGATAATCCTGTATGTTATGCTGTAATCCCTTCGTTTTTCGAGAGCGGCTATCATGTTGTTTCTGTAAATGAATTCTGCCACGCGCTCGCAGTCCTTCTTGTAAACAATGCGCGGAATATTTGAAAGACATTCGCTGTAGAAATCTTTCCCCGATTTGTTGATTTCAAGCTGCCCGTAGATATTGTTGACCTGATAGCAGACATAAGACGACTTCTCGATATTCACATAGTAGATTTCGTCATAGTTTGAGGCAAGGCTTTCTGCAATCTGACCGAATGTTACGGTTTTCTCCGCGTTTTCTTTTAAGGCTTTTTCCGCATTTAGCTCATCCTCTATGTCTTTTTCATAAAGAATGAGATACTGACCGTTATGCTCCCTCATCACGGTGAACAAAAAGAACCGGGGCTCGCCTTTGATGATGACCCTGTATTTGAATGAGAACGAAAGCCTGCCTTCAAGTTTTTTCAGCATCGTGGTTTTGTTGTAGAAGCTCTTTGCGAATTCCTTGTCATCAGGATAAACGCAGCGTTCGATGCTTTCTAGTGTATCCTTGAAGAAATCTTTTTCATTTTCCACCGAAGGCATACTCATGTATTTTTGGCTTTTGGAGAAACTCATATATTCTCCCGACGCGATTTCTATATAGAAAATGGCTTCATAATCTTCTGCCATCGTCAGTGCAATGTTGTCGTGTATCTCTTTTTCTTTTTTCTCGCCAGCCTGCACGAATGTATGAATAAGGCAGATTCCGAACATAAGCCCGACTGCATAAAACGGAAAAAAAGCGTTGATAATCTGAAACGTGAGGAACACGCAAAGAAGGATGCTCGTAACAGCAACTGCCTTGCATCTGACTTTCTGCCGTCCTTTGCTTTTGTGGGCTACAGCAATCATGTTGGCTGTAATTCCGACATAGAAAACAATCTGCAAAAAAAACGAGATGTTCTTTCCGACTTCGCCCACGTATTCATTCTTTTCGTTGTAGAAGAATATGAAATGGTAGAAGCGGTTGAGTATCAGGCAGACAAGACCGATTATGACCAGAACCCTTGCGACGTGAACAAAAATCTGACTCGGGCGGCCGTTGTTGTCTAGGTATGCAACCATATAGTGCGTCCAGGAGAGCATTGTGAGCAGCATGAAGATAAAATAGAAGACTGTCAGATAGTATATAAAAGGAAAGAAAATCTGAACTTCTTTGTGCTCATACAAAATTCCCCATGTCATATCCACAACGGTGTAGCAGATTGCAGTGAGAAGAAACTGATTGTAGCGAACATACATAATATTCTGCTTGCTCTGATTCCTGTCACTGAATCCGTAACTTGTGAATAATTCAAAGTTCAATATTAGATTTAATATAAGCAGTGCTGCCGGGGTTATTGCGTATAGCATTACATATTATAACCCCCGTTTGTCCATAAAACTATAATCAGTTTTCAGAATTTCGAATTTTGAATGCTCTCATTTGTTTTTGCATAACAGGAGCGTGCACCCAAGCGAAATGCGCCTGATATTCTTGCCGAAGAAATTCGCGTCCGTGTACGAGGCAGACAAAAACGCCTCCTTGTTGAATTCGACGCTGATGCTGCAAGTAGGGGAGAGATACCATTCGCCGTCGAAATATCCCGCGCGAATCCCCGCGTTCAGAGACACGAGCCGATATGCGAGAACCAAAGAAGAAGATGCGTTCGCCCCGATTTTGAACGTGCAGTTTCCGATGCAGAGGTCTAAGTCAATCCCGAATTTGATTCCGGCAGAAAATCTGTCGCCGAAGTAGAGCGCCGCCGTCATGTTTAGCGGATATCCAAGCCCGAAATAGTTCGAGAACGAACCGTCATCGTCCTGCTTTCTGTAGTAGACAAGCTCGCCCGGGCAGCAGACAATGCAAGCCGCGTTGAACAGCGAAAAATACGGGACGGCGCAGACACATTCCAAAATATCCGAGCGATTTTCTTCTATATATTTGAGCATGAATACCGTATTCAGAATGCAAAAATCGACACCCATTGCGCAATCAAAAAAGATGTCGCCTTTTATGCTGGATTCATTTTCCGTTTGGACAGCTCCCGTTTCCGAATATTCTTGCGAATGAGAATGAATCGGAAACGCCAATGCAAAGATGATGGCAAAAAGCAGAATATGTTTCATTTTCACTCCTCTTTCCGCAATTGATAATTCGTGCTTCTTCCTCCGGCAGTCGGCACTTTTTCGAGCAAGCCCTTTTCTATCAAATCCGTGATGTCTCGAAGAGCCGTGTCGCTTGAGCATTTTGCGATTTTCGCCCATTTTGATGAATTGAGAACTCCGAACCAGTTGCCGTCGGTGAGTTTTTCAAGCATAAGGCTTTGTCGTGGATTGAGCTGAATGCCGCTAAGACTTTGGCGGAACGAATATTTTCTGAGGACATTTTCTGTTTCGACGTAGCTTGCGTCCAGAGCTTTTTGCAGACAGCCCAAGAACCAGACAATCCATTCTGTAATATCCGGTGAGCCGTGCTGGGTGCGTTCAAGGACATTGTAGTAATTTTTTTTGTCGAGCGAAATCTGGTTCGACATGCTGTAAAAGCGAAGGTTCGTGCGGTCGCTTCTGCAAAGCATCATGTCGGAAATCGTTCGCGCGATTCGTCCGTTCCCGTCCTCGAACGGGTGCAGCGTAACAAACCACAGATGCGCAATCGCCGCATTCACAAGCGAGTCACCCGATTTTGATTCGTTATTGAGCCAGACCAAAAAGACTTCCATTTCCTTTGGGATTTTTTCGGCAGCCGGGGCTTCGTAATGAACTTTTTCCATTCCGATTGCGCCCGAAACAACCTGCATCGCACCCGACCTATATTGCGCAACTTCGATTTTGTTCATTCCGCTGTAGCCAGTCGGAAAAAGACATGCGTGCCATGCAAAAAGGCGTTCTTTTGTAAGCGGCTTCTCGTAATTCTGCGTGGCATCGAGCATCATTTCGACCACCGCATCGACATTTCTGTCCGTGTTGACCGCGATTTGTTTTTGAAGCCCCAGCCTGCGTGCGATTGAAGAGCGAACTTGTTCTTTATTGAGAAGGAAACCTTCAATTTCGCTTGATTTTATGACATCGGCTGAAATGCTTTCCAAAATCTTGTCTTCTTTTTGAGAAAGCCCGAGTGCTTCCATTTTCGAGAGCAGCCGCCCCTGTGCGATATGGCAATTTTCCAAAAGCGCGGAGATTTCTTTGGAGTCATAAGTAAAATGCGTCCAGTTTTCGTACTCGTAGATGTACATAGCCCCATTTTATGGGATTATGCGGAGATTAGCAAATTATTCACCGCATTTTTTGCGGTGAATAGAGATTTATTCACCGCATGATTTTCATTATGAAAATTGCGGGCTGGTACCCGAACCGTCTTGAAGTTTCGAATCCGGGCGGACTTTATGGTCGGCTCACGCTTGATGGGCTCGGAAAGACAAAGGCTGATGTGAGGAATCCGTTTTTAGCGGCGGCTTTGGAAATCTTGGATAAGACCGAAAACAGATATTCAGGAATCCCGACGATTTATGCGGAAATGAAAAAACTCGGCTTGCTCGAACCTAAATTCGAGAATCAGAGGGGAACTTTCAAAGTCACTCTTTATAACCAAAGAAAACTGCAAAATGACATAACGGAGAAAATAATTGAATTTTGCAGGAAGCCACGCTCAAAAGACGTTCTTGCAAAGGAATTCGGTTTTGATGAAAAACATCCAGCGTATTTTATAAACAATTACATTGTTCCGCTCATTAATGAGGAAAAATTGAAGTACACAATCCCCGACAAGCCGAAAAGCAAAAAATCAGCGGATTGTGGCGGTGTAAAAACTCCATTTCTCTGTTTCGCTCATAATTCGTCTTCCTCTTCGACAATGCCGAATTCAGCTCCGTCCAGTTCGGATTTTCCGGTCAGGATGAATTCTTTGAATTTTTCGGAGAACTCGGCGAAATCGGAAAAGCCGCGCGGAACGAGCGCGACGGCGATTTTTCCGTTTTCATTCGGAATGCAGATTCTGAATTCGTCGATTCCGCATTCGACCCTGCATTTTTTTCCGAAATCCGAAGCGATTTTTTTCGCGACGGCACGGATTCCGGCATCCTCGATTTCGATTATCTTCAGTTTCTTCGCGTATTCAAGCGAAATCTCCTTCATCGGCAAAAGAAGACGCTCTCGTTCCGAAAAAAACGGCCGGAAAATCGAGTCCATTTCGCGGACGAGGCAATCGAGCGCGGAGGCGACCTTTTCGGGAGGCGGAAGCGGAAAGAAGACGCGGTAGCAGTACATCGGAAGAAAAGTCTCTTTCGAGCGGAAGTCGGGGATGCTCGTGGGAATCGAAAAATGGACGGACAGATACGGAAAGCCCTTGTATTTGCGCTTGCAAAGCGGCGGATTCGCGGCAAGGACGAGGACGGAGACCGAGCAGTCGTGCCCGCAGCAGCTGAATTTTGACGATGCGTGGTGGAGTTTTTCCGATGACGCAAAAAGAATTTCGGATGCAAGCTGACCGTCGTCCAAAAACGATGCAAGCTTTTTGAAATACAAGCCGATAACCTCTTCCATGTTTCTGTTCGCGGAATATCCGTCGTCGGGAAAATCGATGTGCTGCGCTCTTCGCTTCTCGGCTTCCTGCTGCGTTGTTCCGCCTGAAAGCCCGAACTTTTCCAGTGCCGAGCCGAGCAATCCTGAAAGAAAATCAAAAAGCGGGTCGCGGAAAATCTCAATCGCCCTGCAGTCGAACTCCTCTTTGAGAAAATCCCTCGCGTCAACGAGTTGTGCGGAAAGGTCGGTTGGCATATTTTTCTCCATTGTTTTCAAAATCTCTTTGCCTTTTCTAAAATCCTATCTCATAATTTTAAAATAATCCAAATCTTTAGGGGGCATTTTAGGAAACACCTATACAAAATGGGGATAGTAACTAGTATTCTCCTTCTCAGAAAAACTCGACCGTGACGAAAGTATCCGCAGAATCCGAGTCTGACGGAAAAATCGCGAACGAAGCAATCACGACCGCAATGGAATATTCGACAAACGGCGGCGAAACTTGGCGTGACGTTACAACTGCGGACGAAATTGCAAATCTCGCTGCCGGAACTGTGCTTGTCCGAACGAAAGAGAGCGCGTACCTTCACTGGTGGGCGGGGCGGCATTTAGATGCGAATGCGTCCGAGGTGAAATTACGTTAGTAATTTCGAATCCGTGTGGCAGTCGCTTGCTGGATGTGAATGACGTTCTAAGCATTTGCACAGTGGATGCAAGCGGTCGCTTGCTAGGTGCAAATGACGTTCCAAGCAATTGTTTCGAAAAGCGCAAAGTTTCTACTGGCTTTTCAGATGAACTCTGAGTTTTTCATTTTGTTTTATCGCATTGTATGTGGGACTGTCTTTCGTGCAGATGATTTCATAAAGCGGATTTATTCCATTGAATTTATCCGAACAGTCAAACCATTCAGGCGGAACTTTTTCAAAATCGTCTCCTAGAGTCACATTCAAAAGCGAACTACATCCTTCGAACACGTCTTCGCCGATTTCCGTAATGCTGCTGGGAATCGTTACGCTCTTCGCGTCCTTAAAGCATTTGTTTGTGCGATAAAACTTTTCGTTGATTTAATTGCTCAATTAATAGAAAATAAAACAAATGACAAAGCAATCTGACATTGAATTTTTGTTTGTCCTCGCTACTGAAAACTATTCTTCTGTTCATAATATTTCTTATTCGGACACAATTGAGCTTTTTCATAAAAATCATGTGCTCGAAAAAATGCTTACACAGCATGAATATCTTCATCAAATCGCATTGCAGGAAGTTTTTTCGTATGTCGAATCTTTGGTTTTCCAAAATACAAGCAGACTTGTGCTTTTTCATGGTTCTGACACACTTTTTGATGAAATAGATTTATCAAAATCTCACGATTATCGTGATTTTGGAAAAGGCTTTTATACTACGGTTCTTGAAAGTCAGGCAAAAGAGTGGGCTTATCGTTTGAGCCTTCGAAATGCTAAGAACAAGCATTATGTATATCGTATTTCCTATCAGCCGTCAGATAATCTTAAAATAAAGCATTTTGATTCAATGAATCTCGAATGGCTGGATTTTATCAAAAAGAATCGTGCGAACGGTGGCATTCAGCATGACTTTGATGTTGTTATTGGACCTGTTGCGGACGACAAGACTGTTCAGACCGTGCAGCTTTATCTTTTGGGAATAATAAACGCAGAGGAAGCAATGAACAGACTGCGTTATAATAAAGTGAACAATCAGTTTTCTTTTCACACGGAAAATGCGTTAAAGTGCATAAAATTGATTCGGAGGTCTGCTTATGAATGAGATTTTTACTTACAATGGCTCAGATATTACAATGAACGTGTGTCTTTCCGTTCTTGCAGTTACTCGTATTATCGCTCAGAAAAATAAAATCCCTTTTGACGAAGCTTCCCTTATTTTTTCAAAATCAAAGACTTGTTCGCTTTTGCATGAATGTGAAAATGGATTATGGACAGAAAGCCCTGAGTATATAGTCGATTTGTTTTATGAGGAAAAAAGAAAAACCGCCTAAAAATCTCACCCAACTCCTAATGCAAAATGAAATTCACTGAAATCCAAAACAGAATCAAAAAAACGGCAGTCGCTTGCCAAGGTGCGAATGTGTCTTAAACTTTGTATTGTGGATGCAAGCGGGACGGCACGCGCAAGACGCGTACCTACACTGGTGGGGAGTCGGCATGAAAATGTGAATGTCGTCCGAGGTGAAATTACGTTAGTAATTTCGAATCCGTGTGGCAGTCGCTTGCTGGATGGGCATGACGTTCTAGGCCTTGTGCGGTGTATGCAAGCGGTCGCGGCACGCGCGGAGCGCGTACCTTCACTGGTGGAAAAACGTGAATTGCGTAGGCGATGAACAAATCCGTTTGTTTTTATGCCGGTTGCAAAAAACTCGATATTGGGGCGATTCAATCAATACTTATTCAAAAACTCCAGAATCGTTTTCAATGCTGGTTCCGTGTTGAATCCGCCGCGGCCGTGTCCTGCGCCGATGAGCGAGTAGCGGACAGACGAGCCGCCTTTTTCGTTGATTGAGTTGTGGACGAGAAGGCTCTGGCTTGACGAGACAAGGTTGTCGGCGTCGCCGTGCATAATCAGCATCGGGCATTCGTTTCCGTCGATGTAGGAAAGCGGATTCGCTTTTGCCGCGCTTTCCAAATCGTCGTTGATTGCCTTTCCGCTCAAAACGCCGTTCACAATCTGGCTTTCGGAGCTTGTAGGGGAGAGGTGAGCGGCAATGCAGTCCTCGTCAAAGTCCGCGCCGATTTTCAGCAAATCAGAAAGCCCGTACAAATCGACCGCGGCTTTTATTCCGGTCGAGTCCATCGCTGTGAAAAGTGCAGTGTAATATCCGCCCGCGCTGTTTCCCATGACGAAAAGCTTGTTCATGTCGATGTTGTATTTTGCGGAATTGTCGCGCAGAAACTGAATCGCGTCCCTAAAATCCTGCAATGCGTCCGTGTACAATCCGTTTCCGACAACGTGGTATTCGATGCTCGCGACTGCATATCCGTGCTCGGCAATGTACTGCCTCTCAAGGCGCAGGCTGTTCTCCGAGTCGCAGCCGATGAATCCGCCACCAGGAATGAAAAGGATGACCGGCTGAGGAGAAGCTGCGTCGTCGTGGTACATGATGTCCATGTGCAAGTCGAGCTCTTCGCCTTTTTTGTTTCCATCCGTGTAAAATCCCTTTTTGTAGACGACCGACTTTTCTTCTTTCGCGGTCACATTCGGAACTGTTACGACCGGCTCGTTCCTCCAGTCAACGACGATGCTTGTCGAAGTGTCCGCCTTCACCTTGATTTCTTTTGCGAGAGTCATTTTCGTTCCGTACTCGTTTATTGCTCCGCGCTCAAAAGTGATGCTCCTGTCTTTTGTTTCGTTTGCAGAAGCCGAACCTGACGCTTTGTTTGAGGAAGCGCAAGATGCTGTCGTGAATGACATCAATGCAGCCGTCGCCGCGAAAATCGTGTTTGTTACGTTCATTGTGTTGCTCCTTGCCTTGTTTTCAAGGCTCTTGTTTATTACAAGTACACGATAACCGGATTTTTGAAGCGGGTATAATACTTTATTTTTAGAGCAGTATAACTTAGAATTATACTGATGTATGATTTGAATCAGATCCGGCAGTTTCTGAAAATCGTCGAGTGCGGGACAATGCTGAAAGCCGCCGACGAACTGAACATGACCCAACCCGGCTTGAGCCGTTCCATGCGCCGCCTCGAAGACGAACTTTCCGTTCCGCTCTTTGTTCGAAGCGCGAACTCGATTACGCTGAACGAGAACGGAAAGAAAGCTGCCGAGCTTTTCGCTGACTTTTACAAAACCGCCATCGATATTCAAAAAGAACTTTCGGATTTTGCAAAATCGCAGAAGACAATCCGCGTCCTTTCCCCGTCGCCGACTCTTTTTGCAGAGCTCAAACGCAGGCTTGCAATCTCAAATCCGAACCAGAATGTCATTACGGAACTTTCAAGATATGATGAGATGGTGCGCGAATTGCGCGAAGAAAAATGCCAGCTGATTCAGGTCTCAGTTCCGGTTTCCGGGGACGATGTTTACAACGCGGTTTTCGATGAGGAATCCCTGTACCTTCTTCTTCCTGAAAGTCACCGTTTTGCGACCAGAAAAAACGGAATTATGCTTTCTGAGCTTGACGGCGAAACAGTTCTTGCATTGCCCGAAACTGGATATTGGAACGGAGTCGCAAAAAAACTCATTCCTCATTCGCATTTCATTTTCCAGAAAGAGCGCACCGATTTTGAGGTTCTCCTTTCCGCCTCGACGCTCCCGACATTCGTGACGGACGCGATGCTTTCCCAATACGGCAGTTTTCAGAACCGCGTCGCAATCCCTCTCCTCGACGACTATCTGAACCTGACCGTGTACTGCTGCTGCCTCAAAAAGAACCGCGAATTTTTCGAGCAGTTCTTCGCGCTTGCCTCGGGATTATAGTCTTAAATTCTCCCCAGCAAATCCGCAAGCGAAGTCTTCTGCATTTCCGCTTCCATTGCTTTCTGTGCGTTTTCCAGAGGCGTATCAAGAAGTGCATGAATTTTACTTCCCACAGGACATTCGGAATTCGGATTCGGGTGGAAATTGAAAACTTCGCGTTCTTCCTCGCCATCGTTGATTGCTTTGTAAATGTCGAGCAGCGTGATTTTGTCCGCAGAACGTGCAAGATGAGAGCCTCCGATACCTGCCGCAGTCTCAACAAGTCCCGCTTTCTGGAGCTGCAAAAGAATCTTCCTTATGATAACGGCATTCACGCCCGTGCTTCCTGAAATAAAATCCGAAGTCACGCGCTGGCTTTTTTCAAAATACTCGATGCACAAAAGCGTATGCACCGCCGCCGTAAAACGAACACTGATTTTCATGTCCGAGATTATACCATTTCCCCCAGCACTTCTCCAATGTCGCTGTTTATGCAGATTGAACGTCCTGCAATTTCCTGCGGTGCGGCCGCCTCACCATAGTTCACGCAGGCATAAGTCGCATTCGGATTCTGAAACGTCATCTGCCAGAACGGATATTTGATGATTCCTGGTGTGTTTGCACCAACGCCAAGTTCAAGGAACAGAACTTTTTCGTCGCCAAATATGTTTCGTGTCTGCAAAAAATCCTCGTATCGTTCTGCCGCCTTGTACCAGCCCTCGTCCTGCACGAAAGTGTCATCCGCACGAAGATTCATGCTCTCAGGCTTTCCACAAACAGGACAATGCGGAACAAGCTCAGACGGAATCTGCATTTTCACAAGCCGACCGTTTTCATCAAGCTGACTTTCCCACATCGCACGAACCTGCGCCTCGTTGTCGTACGTTTTCTGGTGGCACGGCTCTGAGCACTGAAAAAGCCCGTAATCTCCCTGCGTGTAAAAGAGGCGAGTTTTGTCGAAGCCCGCTTTCTGAAAGCAATGGTCAACATTCGTGGTCAAAACAAAATAATCCTTGCCCCTCACAAGCGAAAGCAAATCTTTGTACACAGGCTTCGGCGCGTCCATGTAGCGGTTAATCATAATGTAGCGTGACCAGTACGCCCAATTCTCCTCAAGCGACTCAAAATCCGTAAATCCGCCCGAATACATATCCCGAAAGCCGTACTTGGCCGCAAAGTCAGAAAAATATTTGTCAAACCGCTCGCCCGTGTAAGTGAACCCCGCCGAAGTAGAAAGCCCGCTCCCCGCCCCGATGATGATTGTCTTCGCCTCAGAAATGGCTTTTTTGAGTTTATCAATCTTTGTCATAAAGAATTCTCCTGTAAATTGCTTCATCTTTATCGCTGAAAACATTAAACACGACCTTCATTTTGTCACCGGTCTGTTTTTTCCATTCACGCACCTTGCTAACTGCGATTTCTGCGGCTTTGTCGGCAGGAAAACGGAACACGCCTGTGGAAATACAGCAGAACGCAATTGACTCACAAGCATTTTCTTTCGCAAGGTCGAGGCACGATTTGTAGCACGAAGCAAGAATCTGACAGTTTTGTTCGGTGAGTTTTTCCCCCACAATCGGGCCAACCGTATGCAAAACAAACTTACTCGGAAGATTGAAAGCCGGAGTGATTTTCGACTGTCCTGTCGGTTCCTCGTGTCCCTGCTTTTGCATGATATCCGCACACACTTTACGAAGCTGGATTCCCGCAAATGTATGAATGCAGTTATCAATACAAGAATGATTCGGATGCCAGCACCCTGTCATTCCGCTGTTCGCCGCATTAACGATTGCATCAACTTTTAGCGTCGTGATGTCTCCCCGCCAGAGATACAAATCACGGTTGCTGAGCGAAGTCGAAGCAACGCTCTTCAAATCCGCAATGTCCGTGATTCCGTGTGAACGATTTTCTTCTATAAGGTATTCATCTTGAATACGCAAGAATTCTTCACTTACAGAAAGGGGCGGGCGCACATTCACAAGAGAACGAAAAAGATATTTCTGCTCTTCATCAGCCTTTGGAAGTTCAATGCCCTGATATTCCGAATTTTCATCCAAAAGATAGTTGATTAAGTATTCCCTTCGTTCTCTTTGTGTCATGTTTATGCTCCTTTTGTGAAAAGTTATTTCTGGTAGAACAGCCCGGCTGTCATATCGAGATAGTTCAGACCTGCATAATTTGCGTATTTTTTCTGAACTGCGCCCTTGAACGCCACTGCATCCGCATTCTTTACCGCGATGTTCTTGAGGTCGGAAAGATATGAGATTTTTGTCTTTGCATCCTCAAGATTTTCTACGGTGTAGTGCGATGTCAGAATCAGACTGATGTTGCGTGCGATAAAATCGTCGAGCTGGGCGATGAGCGCGTCGGCGTGGCCGCTTCCTGCAACAATCGAGTGGACATCATGGCCGAGCATGTGAATGTAGACCGCATTGATTTCTGGAATCTCGATGTCAAATGCTTCCTGTGAGCGGGTGATTTTAAGCTCAACGCCTGCCAGTGTGAGTGTGTTGTCGTCGATGAAGTTTGTCGTAGTGTAAATTGACTTGTCGAAAGCCTTGCCGAACGCTCCAGCAAAATTGTTCACCAGTCCAGCACCACCGCCGTTGTGGTTGTAGTCGTCAGCATTTTTTGTTGAGTAGACAGGCTTTCCCTTCATAAAACTTGCGCCCGCTCCATGATATGCGATGACGGTTCCGACATATTCAACGCCCAAATCTGCGATGTACTTTTCAAGCTCTGCGATGTTGTCGAAAAAGCACGGAGACTCAATCATCAATGCCTTACCGCTCTTTTCGATTAGGAAGCACTCGTCCGTAATCAAATCGTTTGTCTTGTAAGCATGCAGTTTAACCGTGCCGAAATCGTACACATCCATCTGACCTTTTGCGAGAGTGATTGTCTTGCAGTTTGTCTTTTCCATAAAAAACTCCTTGTGGCGTATTTTTCGCCAAATTGAAATGTTCTTCTGCACAACGGCAGAATTGGTTTGTAAGTTGTTGTTCTAATCAACTTACATCTATGAATATAAAGCGGTTTTGTTGTAATGTCAATAGAACATTTAATTTTTTTTGATTTTTTTTCGGAATTACTCCTGCCTCAAAAAGAACCGCGAATTTTTCGAGCAGTTCTTCGCGCTTGCCTCATGATTCCTCGCACTTTTCTTTTTACCGATTGACAATTGAAAGTTGAAAATTGAAAAAATTGTCGATTATGATTTTTCAACGTATATTTTTCGAATAATATTTTTCAGGAGAAATGAATGTATAAATCAATGTCGGATTTTTTACAGTCAGAGAAACGAGGAGGTTTGCTCCTTGTAGATCCGAATACTGGAAGTGGAAAGACATACTGTGCATGCCAAGTAATCTTTGATTATGTTCATAATCAAAAACAGCCGAAAAAGATTTATTTTACGACGACTCTTCTTAAAAATTTGCCAGAGAATGAATTAAAAGCCGCGTATGAAAATAATAAAAATCCTAATTTCAAGAACGAAGTTCTTTTTATAAAATCGAATGAAGATTTTGTGAAAGACAACTTACCCAATGTAAATGTTCCTGAAAAGTACCAAACCGACGAATATTTAAAAATAAAAAAGTGGATTGAAACCGTAGGTTCTGAAAGTTCCTTGAAATCTTCACAATTTGTAAAAGATGAGATAAAAAAACAACTGAGAGATGCGGAAGTACAATTCAGAAAATTTCTGCACAAAATCATTGAGAAAGAAATTAAGGGAACTGCCGAGCAGAAGAAAATCGCGATTCGTAACGACAAGCGATATAAATGGATTGGCGAGATTTATCCCACGGTTTTTATGGATGATTACAAAATTTACTTGCTTTCAGTGAATAAACTTTTAGTAAGAAATGACACTCTTATAAAAAAATCATATCCGTTCATATCTGCGGAAAATTTAAAAGATGCTGTGATTTTTATTGATGAATTTGATGCCACAAAAGAAACTATAAAAGAAAGCTTAATAAAAGAGGCTGTTGATTCGTCGAATGATTATCTTGATATTTTCAAGGAATTGCATTCAAAACTACATTATTATAAGCCTTCGAGAGAATTTTACGAGCCATATAAAAAATATGCTGAAAACAAGCAAGGTCAACAAACTCTTGAATCGTTAGAGGCTGAGGCGGATTCACTTTATGAAAAATATTCTCTTGCCTATAACTACAAACTGTTTTCGGAGGATTATGATAAAAAACGTGGATTTTTATTTTTCGATGGTTCATTCAGAAGTTATTTGGAAAACAATCGCCACTATATAAGAACTGTGATAGATGACGAAGAGCGGAAAGGAAAGATTTTCTTTGAAACAAAGGATGAATACGAGCAGAAAAAGCATATAGAAACTGACATAAATATTTATTCACTTCTCCGGGATGTTAAGAAGTTTTTGGATGACTTTGTTCGGTTCATTATGAAATGGGCTGAAATTTATGCGGAATCCGAAAATTCCAAGCGACAGGGCAGAAGTGAAAATCCGGTATTGTTCACGTTCGAGAATGCCATTAATACTATTTTTGACAATTATCTAAAAAATGAAAAATTGAATTCGATATTCTCAAAATTCGTGAAAAGTGAAAAATTGCGTAATGTGCGGAAGTCAGATTCCGTTATAGACGATATTTCCTTTTATGGCAGAGGTTTCAGATTCTTTGAATTTATTGACGGTGAAGACCATAACGAAGAGACAAAAATCAATTTCGTTCAGTTGGATGATACTCCTGAGAAAATGCTGCTATTTATTGCGAAAAACTGCAAAGTCATAGGTCTTTCTGCCACTGCAAAAATCGACTCAGTCCTTTCGAACTATTCCTTGAAATATCTGAAGGATGAGCTAGGCGATTCTTTCTCGGAACTTTCAGAAGAAGATTATTCAAAATTAGTAAAAGAAAATGAAGAAAAGCAGGCTTCGTATGAAAAATATTCTATAAATGTGAATGTAGAATCTGTTGACAGTGGCAAAGAAAACAAAAGCATAAAGGAAAGGCTTGAATTATCGATTTGCGACAAGGATGTCACAAAGAATTTTTTGAACAAGCTTGATAACCTTTCACTCCCAGATTCAAGCAAAGAATATTATAAGAAGCGGTACTGTAATATTTTTGACGTTCTAAAGCTCTTCATTGAAAATGATGACATAAAGTCTTTTTTGTGCTTGAACATGGCTCTTCCAAAAGAAAATGAGCCTAAATTGGACATCGGAATATTTAAGATGTTTTCCGATCAATATTGCAAAGTCCATGATAAGAATTCTCCAGAAATAAAAATCCTTAGAAGCGAAGATTTTGACGATAAGAAAAATGCAATTTTGGAGGGGCTTTCAAACGGAAAGAAGATTTTTGTGTTCTCCACATACAAAACAGTAGGTGCGGGGCAAAATTTGCAGTATGAGATTCCTAAATCTGAAGATACGATTTCGCTCTTTTCAAGAAACAGTAAAGACGATAACAAAAAGGATTTCGATGCAATTTATCTTGGTGATGTTACAAATGTGGTCACGAATATTTGTGACGTAAAAAATATCGGCAAAAAAGAGCTGCTTGAATTTTTGTTTGAGATAAAATATTTATACAAAAACAACGAGATAAGTCCTGATGATTTGCAGTCATTTGTTCAGACTGGATTTAAGGCTTATTCAGGAATCCCAGACTATTATGTTTGTTCTGACAAGATAAGAAATAGCACAAGTAGCCGAAGAAAAATCACTAGGGATGTTGTGCAGGCTGTAGGAAGACTTTGCAGGACGAGTAATAAAAAACGGAATATTTATATTTATACAAACAACTCCCTTCTATCAAGTTTGGATACGAACTGCGTGGACAAAAAACTTGTAAATTATGAGTTGAAAAAGTTATTTGAATTCGCAGAATGCTATGAGGCAGAACTTCCTGATGAAAAAATCGCAATCGAAAATGAGGCATGTAGAAAGTCAGAATATGCAAATTCATACATAAAAAGTATGCTCCAACGGGATTGGACAGAAATTAGTATTCGGCTTTGGAAAGAACTCAGAGAGTGTGTTTTAAGATATCCGACTGCACCGAAAGTTCTCGAAGAAAAAAATTCTGTAATACGAAAATTTTACATTCAGAATTATGAAGGCAAATCAATCTATCACTATGCCCAAAGAGGTGATTTCAGCGATATCAAAATCAATCTTTTCAATGATTTCACGGTTTTCAAGAAAAATTTGGAATCTGATTATGGAAACCCTATTGCTGTTAGCGAAAATTCTTCTAGGCTTCAGAATATGTTTGCTTATGCAGGATTGAAAGACTATTTTTTAGGGCAGGGTTTTGCCGTTGGGTTCGGCGATGGTGATTTGATTTTGTGTCCTGTTCTTTTCAATAACATTTACAAAGGCGCACTTGGAGAGGTGTGCGGAAAATTTATTTTGGAAAAGGAATTGAATACACAACTAAAAAAAATTACGAATCCCGATTATTTTGAATTTTTTGATTATGAGCTTTCTGACGGTATCTATATAGATTTCAAGCATTGGAAACGTGCCGTTGTTCCAAATGAGAATTCTATTCGGGAAAAAATACGGAGCAAACTCAATTCTATGGGCGGTAAAAAGGCTTATATAATAAATATCATTAAAGAGTCTGATTTTGTTCCAACAATAACCAATGAATATGTCGAGATTCCTTATTTGATAGACGAGAATGGTGCGCCAAACAAAGATGCGATAAAAATGCTTATAGGAGATGTTTATAATGTCAAATGATTTTTTTGAAAATGAAATCCCGATTTTTACAAACAACCTAAAATTAACAATCAACAGGCAAGCAGTTGAAAATGTGTTCGATGTTTTTAGGGTCAGCACGAAAAATTCAAATTTTAATAATAATGTTTTTGATGTAGCTACAGATAGATTCAAGGCTCAGTCCGTTGCTTATTATCCGAAGAATCGATGGTTCGCAATGTTCAAAAAGGATTCTGTTATTTTTGAAGATTTCAAATCTGAAGTACAGAAAATGGATTCCTCTGCGATCGTCAATTCTGTAAATTTGCATGATACAGATGAAAGAAGTCTTGCAAGCATAATGGATGTTGAGCTTGCTCAGCTTCTTGTGAATTCGCTTAAAAACAGAAACAATGATTTGTTTGCGTACAACAATCTGACCGGTAGCCTTTATTATTCTTTTTGCAAAAATCAGAAAGCTACCAGTCTTGAATTATTAAAACTGCGATTTTACTCACCCGAACGAAAATCAACTTCAATAGCACTTGAGGCGGATACAGAAACTTTTTCTGAGTATGAGATGCTGAAAAAATACGGAAAAAAGGCAGAGAAAAATTATGTGTTTGATGAAGATTCAGGAGAGTTAAGAAAAAGCATAAAATCGGATTTCGAAAAGAAATGCAGGTTCTTTGATAATAAGGCAATAAGCAGAAAAGGTAGTCGGAAAAAATTCCTTGATGGGCTGAACAGCAGTTATGAGAATTTTTCAAAATCAAAAGTCGGCATAATTGCAACTTTTTTCGAAGATGTAAAAGAAAATCTTTCAGAATTCATCACGATGGAGCAGATCCCGTTCACAAAATATAACAGTTATGATGCTCAGAAATCAAATTATGAAAACACTGATTATGCAGAGCTTCTGCAAAAGCGCGGCGTTTGTGTTGTTGATGAAGTAGGGACACCTGAATCGGAAGATATGAAAAATAAAATGTCGGATTTTCTAAGAACGGAATACCATATCAATGAAATTCATTATGAACGCATGCCTGGCAAATACATAATCGAAATTATTCATGATAAAGATTCTGATTTTTATGCTAAAAGAGAAGACGATGAAATGCTTCCATTTGAGGAATTTGAGAGACCAACGGATCAGCATAATCTCTTTGGCAAAGATGATATCATCCAGCATATCACCGTAGAGAATTCCGCAGAGAGAATTAATTGTGAAAGCATAAAAGATGTCATGCACAATATTGTTCAGGAAGTGTTGATAAAAGGCGATTTGCATGACAGGCAAATTTCGCTTGTGAATTGGAACGAACAAAAAGATTGGACGTTTGTCATGCGTGGAACTGGACTGAAAAATGAAGCAAAGAATATTTATGAGTTTATATATTACAAGATGTGCATTTCTAAAAATGGAAGAATAACATTTGAAACTTTTGACTCCAAAAATTATTCGGCAGATGAGTTTTGGAATACGATAGATTCAATTTTCAGATTCTATAAAGACGAAAGATGTAAAAGTTCTAAAATTGACTGCATAATTTACAGCGACGTATCAAACATCAATGTCATTTATAAAACAAAACAGTTTACGCTTCCTAATGTCGAAGTTCTTTCACAAACTATAAAAGATTCTGATGTTAAGAACAAAATCTGCAAAACTGAAATAATTCGCTTTATCGATGAATATTTAAGCCAAAACAATTTTTCTGATTCAGAAAAATTGCCATTTGAGAAAATGAAGAAAAATATTGAGGATGCAGATAGCTCTCTCGTTTCTTATTATGATATTCTCCATTCTAACAATGCTGGAAAAAGAGAAGATTTAATAAAGAAGAAGGTTATATCTGAATTTGTTGATTGGCTTCATGAAAATAAAAATATTTTGCTTCATGCACAAATCAAGCGTGGTGAGAATATGTATAAGAATTTAAATTCATTCCTTGGTGTAAAAAGCATGGAGTTGGATGGAAAATTCAAATATTTTGTAGGAAAGAAAAAAGAGGCTGTGCAATTATCTCTCCATCATTCTTGCAAGATAAGGGATGTCATTCCCTGGAACGAGTACGGCGAATGCCCGAACGGAAAAATTTTGTTTGATGAATTTGCGCATATGCTCACCGTGGAATTTGTAAGGAACGGACAATACACGATTGTTCCGTTCCCTATAAAATATTTGAGGGAGTATATAAAATTCTGTGAAAAAGATGAGGAGGTCTAATAGTTGAACGACGTTGTTAATGTTTTTCATCAATCAATACCTATTCAAAAAAAATCACTATTAAAGTCGGCAGTGTGCTAATCGCGATGTTTCTAACATAAAGCTAATGATACAAAATTTGACATTCATTATCGTTATGTTAAAATCAACCATGCTTGACATAAAAATTCTACAAGATTTATGCAGAAATCATAAAATCAGATGGACAGGGCACATACTTGAAAGGCTTGTAAAACGTCATATTCATCAAAGCGATGTTGAGAATGCAATTTTAACAGGGAATATTATAGAACAGTATCCAGATGATTATCCGCTTCCAAGTTGTCTTGTTTTGGGTATTTCTTGTGACAACAAAAAGATGCATGTTGTGTGCGGAACAAATAATGATGAAGTTTGGATGATAACAGCCTATTATCCTGATGAAAACCAGTGGAATGAAACTTTTGATAAACGATTGAAATAGGAGGTGCCTATGAACTGCTTTTTTTGTAAAGGAAATCTCGTGGACGGGACTACAACTTTTATGACCGAAATTGATGGCTGTGTAATTATCATAAAGAATGTTCCCGCGAAAATTTGCTCTCAATGTGGAGAGGCTTCCTATTCCGATGAGGTTGCGAAAAAACTGGAAGGAATCATTGATTCTTTGCGTTCGTCAATAACAGAAGTTGCCGTTGCAGATTATCGTTCTGCCGCATAAAATTTAGCCTTGTTCGGAAGCCTTTGTTTCCGAACAAGGCTGTCGATGAAATTTCTCGATGAAATATCTGCTTGCCTTATGATTCCTCGCACTTTTCTTTTTACCGATTGACAATTGAAAGTTGAAAATTGAAAATTGACAAATGAGATTTGAAAACAAAGATGCTTCATTGCAGAAGAAACAGCAAAACACGAAGAAGCTGGACACGAAAAGAAAGCCGGAAAAGATAAAGCGGCATGAAATGTTCAATTCCAGAAACATTCCGAAAGATGCAAAGTCCGTTCTCGAAAAATTCGATGACATCGTGGCGGAAACTCGCGGGCTGAGCGCAAAGCAGCGCGTGTTCCTCTCGTCGTCCATAAAAAAGCTCTCGCACTCGCTCACGGACGACAGGGGCTCAAGGCGCGTCGGATACATGAACAGCGCGGAGAACGTCACCGCATACATTTCGTATTTCCAGTGGTGGAATCTCGTCAGATTGACCCGCCTTTTTTCGAATATGCCGAAAAATGCATTTCCGCTTTCGGAAAAATCCGTCGCAATCGACATCGGAAGCGGGCCTTTGACAGTCGTGACTGCATTGTGGCTTGCTAGACCGGAACTCCGAACGAAGAAAATCACATGGTACTGCCTCGATTTGTCGCAGAACGCATTGGCGCAGGGCGAGGAGATTTATCTTTCCGTCGCCGCAAAGACGATTTCGATGATGAATGAGGGGGAGGGGAGCGCGGTTGAGCCGTGGAAGATAATCCGCGTGAAAGGCGAGCTTGGAACTTCCATAAAGGAGAAGGCTGAGCTTGTCACCTGCGCGAACGCTTTCAACGAGATGATTCAGATGAGCGACATGCCGACCGATTTCCTCGCAAAAAAATATTCGGACGAAATCGAAAAATACATGGCGGAATCTGCTTCCGTAAAGTCGGTTCTCCTTGTGGAGCCCGGCGACCCGCATTCTGCAAGGTTCATCTCCCTTATGCGCTCGGCTTTCATTCGCAGAGGTTTCCTTCCGCTTTCGCCATGCCCGCACGCCGACGAATGTCCGATGGCTGGCCGCACTGGCGGAAAAACTACGACGAAGAACGGAAAGAGCGCGAAATGGTGCAACTTCTCTTTCAGCACGGAGGACGCTCCTTCTCGCCTCCTGAAACTTTCCGAGAAAGCGAATCTTTCGAAAGAGAGGGCGAGTTTGAGCTTCGTCCTTTTGCAGAAGAATGCAGAATCTGAAAAGAAAACTGAGAATGAAAATGCAGTCAGGAAAGACGATAAGCTTGCGCTCCGAATCGCGTCGAATTTCATAAAGCTCCCTGACATTCACAAATCGGGCTACTACGCTTGCAGCCGGCTCGGTCTTGTCCTTGCGGTTGACATGGCGAACGTGCAGCCGAAAAACGGGGAGCTTCTGGAAATCCCGTTCCCGGAGAAAAAACTGGAGCGCGACCAGAAGTCAGGCGCATTGCGGATTGATTTGTGACGGCTTTTCGCTGTTTTATTGAACGCGAGTCTTTAATCCACTAGAATTATGGGCATGAATGCAATAATAACAGTGGTCGGAAGCGACAAGGTCGGTATAATAGCGGAAGTGAGCGCGCTGCTCGCCGCACATAAAATCAACATTTCGGATATCACGCAGTCAATCCTTTCAGGAAACTTCGTGATGATGATGATGGTCAGCTTGGACAACGCGGATGTCTCGATTGACGGAATGCGAAAAATCCTCACGGAGACAAGCGAAAAGATGGGCGTGGAGATAAACGTCATGTCGGAGAAAGTTTTCTCCTCAATGCACAGAATCTAAGACGCACAGAATCTGAGCCGCAAAAAAGAAAGCCGAATTTCACTTTCTGTTTCTGAATGAAAGTGGAATTCGGCTTTTTGAATTTGTCGTTCCGAACTCGGCTGCTTGAAGTCGCTTTGATTCGGAATCTGATTTTCTTACTTCTTCGGCCTGCGCTCTCCAGGGAAGTTCAGCTCCTCGTACGGGGAGTTGACTTTCTGGTACTCTTTCAGCTCGTCTTTCGTGAACGTGCTCATGCGCACATCGTCCTTCCTGTACAAGTCAAGGTAAACCATGCTGCGTTTGCTGAGCTTTTCCCTCGTCTCCTTGCTGAACGGAAGACTTCTCCAGAAAATTCCGCGCAGTTCCTTTTCCATAATCTGAGTTCCGTTCACCTCTTTCGTCATCCATGTGACGTAATCGGCGATGAAGTACGATTTGAGTTCTCCCTTGAGCTTCTTCGACTCGATGTACTGGTAGTACTGGCCTGTGATTCCGTCTTCCGGGTCAGTCCAGTCAACGGCCCTTTCCTTTGCGTACTGCCATCTGTAATCTGCTACCGCCATGAGAAGCGAGATTCTCAGGTTCTTCGGGTACATCGGAATGACGAGTCGGCCGCGGCTTGACGAGCGGTTGAGCCTGTCGAACGGCTGCCAGCAGAATCCGAAGTCGCCGTATGTCGGAAGGAGAAGTACGAACGGGACGATTCGGTTTGTGATTCCCCTCGATCTTTTCCTGAACGCGCTTCTGTCTTCCATTTCGATTTCGCGGAGTATTTTGATGACTTCTTCCCTGAATCCTGTTCCTGCCGGCGTGCAGTGGTAGAATTCGCGGCTGTACATCGGGAACGGGTTTCCGCGTCGTCCGCATGTCATCTTCGCCATCTGCCTTATCGTCGAGAACTCGTCCTCGATGAGCGAAGAGTCGATGTCCATGTCGCCTTCGCCAGCGTCTCCCAGTTTCTGTTCGAGCGAGATTCCGATTTCCTTCGCTTCCTCAAGGTCCGCGATGAATTTCGAAAGGTCCTTGTCGATTTTCTGAAGTCCGCGGAGGCGTTCGAAAATGTCAGGGAAAAGGCTTTTCTGAACGTCCGTGTACGCTTTCGTGATGTGCGCGTCGAGTCCGACAACTTTGTCGTGTTCGCAGATTGAGTCGATTCTGTTCTTCAGCTCGCACTCAAGGCTCTGTCTCTCTGCGATTTTTGAGCTTGCGAAACCTTCCGCAGCCTGGATTCTTCCGTCGTTCTTTGCTTTCAGCTGCAAAAGCTTCTGCTTTTCGCCGGTTTCGCTGTCGGATGAAATCCTGACGCGCTTTTCGTCTGTCGCTGACGGGGCGATGTGGTTCTTTGCGATTTCTGCAAGCCATTCGTCAAGGTAATAGACCGGCTCGCCCGTGTTGTTCTCGAAGATTGCCGTCGAGAAGAGCTTTTTCTGTTCCGGCGTGAAGAGCGAAGGAAGTGCGACGCCGTACCTGACGAGCATCCTCTTTGCCATCGGCATGTTCTTGTCGATTACTTTCGAGCTGAGCATACGGACAAGTTCCCACCATGCGTTTATGATCTGCATCCTGTACTGGCTCTTCTCTTTCGGGTCCTGGCATGTGAGGTACTTCTTGAGAATCTGGTTGACGCGCTGACCGGCAGGTCCTTCGCCTTCCAGAGCAGTCTTGTAGTAGCTTCCGTTGTCGTATGTTTTGTCGTCAAAGAATCCTGTCGATTCTTCCAGATGTGTTGCTTCGATCGGGAGAAATTTCTCGCGTCTCATGTCAACTTTGTACGGGGCAGCGTTCGGGTTGCCGTCTAGGTCAACGGCTGTCGTTCCGATGTTGTCCGTAGAGAAGTCAAAATCTGAGCTGTCGGAGCTGTCGTCGTATGATGAGTAACCTGGCTTCGAGTCGTTCACATCTGCAAGCATTGCTGCTATTGTCGGGTCGATATCGTCGTTCAAAAAGTCCATAACCTTCTCCTACAAAAAAATCAAGAATAAATTATAGCATGGAATCATACAAAATCGTAGGAGTGCAGGCTGACTTCTCCAGAATGCAGCGTTTTTTTGTTTCCGCTTTCGTCCTCCACGACAAGTTCCGCACCGTCCGTTATGTCGAGAACTGTCGCCTTGTATCCGTTTCCGCCGATGCCCGCGACAGGATTCACCGTAACTGTTTTTCCAATCAGGAGCGATTTTTCCTTGTAGGCCGAAATCATCTCGTTCACTTGCCCGCCGTTTTCCATTTCGTCGTAGAATTTCAATAGGTGGCTTATGACACGCGCGACGATTTTGTTCCTGCTGACAGTCTTCTGCATTCCGTCGCTTTTCAGAATGTCCTCGATGCTTCCCGCGACTTTCGACACTTCGCCTTCGAAATTTCCGTTACGCACGTTTATTCCGATTCCGACGATTGCGGATTCGATTTTGCCCGTCTCGAAATTCATTATTCCTTCGGTGAGTATTCCTGAGATTTTTTTGAATTCGCCTTTTGAATTTTTTATGAAAACGTCGTTCACCCATTTTATCTGCGTGCTGATTTTTTCGTCGTTTTTTTCGTCGTTTTTTTTGATTCCGTAAAGCTCGTCAATCGCCTTTGCAACCGCGACTGCCGCTGCCGCCGTCATAAGGGCTGGATTCGTTATTCCTTCTTTTGGCGAATAAATCAGCGAGAAGTAGATTCCAGAGTTTGCTGGCGAGACGAACACGCGCCCCATTCGTCCGTGCCCGTTTGTCTGGTGCCCCGAAACGATGAGCGAGCGGTGCAGCTTCTTCCCGTTCTCCGTCAGCTCTCCGTTTTCGCGTCTGAACGCCCCGTTCTCGGCGCACTGCCTTTTCGCTTCCGTGTTCGTGGAGTCTATCGAAGCGAATGCGCTCACGTTTCCCGGATTCGCATTTTCGCCTTCGATTTCGCGTCTGATTTCCGTCTCGTCGATTCTGTCGGGTTCGGAGAGAATCTTGTAGCCCTTGTTCGTCACAGCTTCTATCGAATATCCGTCTTCTCGGAGGGACTTTATCGCCTTGTTCACTGCGGCACGGCTCACGTCGCATTCTCCCGCAAGTGACTCGCCCGACACGAATTCCGTTTTGCTGAGCGCGGACAGTATCTTTTCTTTCGTCGTCATTTTGCTTCCGCTTATCCTACTTTCGTCCGAGCATCGTGAAATCTTCGACCGCCGATGAATATGCGATTCCCATTCCCGGTGTTTTCAGGCATTTGAGGTTTCTGATTGCTTCCATGACCGCCTCTTTTTTTTCTGTCGGCACGACCATGATAAGCATTTCTTTTTCGGGGACGATGTGCGTTCCGAAAAACTGCTCGTCGGTTTCCCTTGCAGTTCCTCGCGCGTTCAGCACCGTTCCGCCGCCCGCACCCGCGCTTCTTGCCGCCGCCATTACGTCGTCCGCATATCCTTTGTTCACTATCACCGAAATCATTTCTTTCATAGCTTTTCCCTTTGCCGAATTCCCAGTTTCGTCTTCCTGCTTGATTCCGTCGCTTCCGCTTCTGAAAAACGAATCGACATCCGTAACGAAAAGCTCCCCGAAATTGCGGCTTTCCTTTGAAGTTGCCCTTACGATTGTGCTGAATACGCTCTCTTTGACCTGCTCCTCGACAATCATCAGAATTACGTCCTTCGTCGATTCTCCAAGTCCGAGCACCGCCATCAGGTTCGTCCTCGAAAGTCCCCTTCCGATTAGTACCGTTCCCCCTCGGCAGCCGCTTTCCATTGCCGCCTTCGTGAGCCTTTCGCCCTTGTCGTGCGGGACAACGCTTATCAAAAGCTTCATTTGTCTCCTCCTTTTTCCCTCTTTTTCGTCTTGAGCTTGAAGAAGATTCCGAGGATTTGTATTGCGATGAGCGGAGTCATTGCGACGAGCGCGATTACTCCGAACGCGTCAACTGCCGGGTTTCCGCCTGACGAAGAGCTTGCTCCGAGCGCGAACGATAGCACGAACGTGCTTGTCATCGGCCCTGACGCAACGCCGCCCGAGTCGAACGCGATTCCCGTGAAGAGCTTGGGGCAGAAGAACGTGAGGATGAGCGAGAGCGCGTAGCCGGGAATCAGGACGTACCAGAGGGAGAACCCGAAGAGGACTCTCGCCATAGAAAATCCGATTGAGATTGCAACTCCCGCGCTGAGTGCGATGAGCATCACTTTGCGCTTTATCGTTCCGCCAGAGACGCTCTCGACTTGGTCTGTGAGAACCCAGACGGCCGGCTCCGCAGAGACTACGACCGCCCCGAAAATGCAGCCGACAAGAATCAGTAGCACGATTTCTGCGGCTCCCGGAATGCCCATGCTGAACGTAACGTCGCCTGCCGTGTTGAACACCTTCACGAATTTGTCGCCCGATATCGCAAGTTTTCCGAGAACCGCCCCGAGCTTTTCCCCCGCCGGCATGAATCCGCCCTGCGCACCCATGAGGAACAGGACAAGCCCCACGAAACTCAATACGAGTCCGCGAACCATTCTGATGACCTGAAAAGGAGGCATCTTGATGAGAAAAATCTGGAACAACGCCGCCATCACGACGAGCGGAAAAAGCGCGCTTGTGACTTCTTTTAAAATGTGCGGAAGAATGTGCGGAAATATTGCAAGACCTGTGACTGTCTCTTCCGCGCTTGCAGTCACGGCTGTGTCAGCTGCCTGCGGAAACTTCGCCGAGATTATTCCGTAAAGGCAAACCGCAGCGACCGGCCCGATAGACGCGATTCCGGTGAGTCCGAACGAGTCGTCGCCGGAGCTTTCGCCGTTCGCGTTCCCGCTCGTTTTTTTTGAGCGTACCGCGGCGACACCGACACCGAGAGCCATTATGAACGGAACTGTCATTGGCCCTGTCGTAGCTCCGCCCGAGTCGAACGCGACTCCCTGAAAAGTTTTTGGCGTGAGGAATGCCATCGCGAAAACGGCAATGTACGATACGATTAGGACGATTCGAAGCGGAACGGAAAGGACTGTGCGGAGTATTCCGAGCATCACGAAAAATCCGACCCCGGCCGCGATGAAAAGAATCAGAGCCCATTTCGACACGTTCGCTGCGATTCCTTTCACCTGGTCCGCAAGAACCTGAACGTCAGGCTCCGCAATCGTAATCATGAAGCCGATGAAAAACGAAGCCGCGAGCAAGAGCTTGAGGTTTCGCTTTGAAGTGAGTGCCGCACCCGCGCGTTCTCCAATCGGCAGTATTCCGATGTCCACTCCGAAAAGGAAAATCGTCAGCCCGAAAATGACGAGCACGCCGCCGACAAGGAAGCGCATCATCGTCTCACTTCCGATCGGTGCGACCGTCAGCCCGAAAAGCAGAACGATGAGCATTATCGGTGCGACCGACGATACCGTTTCCTTTAGCTTGAGGTACCAGTTCATTTGTAACAGTTCCAGCCTTTGCTTTCGATTCCGTCAACCCACTGCTTTGCGAAATGCTTCGCGCCTTCCAGGTCCATGTCCCTGTAGTTTCCGCACTGGATTTCGTTTGCGGCTGGAATGTCGCCTTCCCATTCGACGACTTTCTTGAACACAGGAAGAAGATGCTTCGCGATGAATTCCTCGTCAACGTCGCCCCAAACTGTCAGATAAAAGCCCGTCCTGCATCCCATCGGCGAAAAGTCGATTACGGTGTCGATTTCGTCGCGCAGATATTCGGCAACGATATGCTCGATAGTGTGAATCGCGCCCGTCGGCATGAATTCCTTGTTCGGCTGGCAGATTCGTATGTCGAATTTCGTCACCGCATCTCCCTTCTCGCCGACCTTCTTCGCCGCAGTCCTCACGAACGGTGCAGTGACCTTCGTATGGTCAAGATTAAACGAATCTACATTGTATTTTTTCATTTTTGTGCCTCCAAAGTGATGTTGAATTTTTTAATATCGAATCTTACGAATGAATGTTGGAAACAAGCGGAGGCGAGGTTCCTGCATGAAAAACACTCAGCCACCGCGAAGCGGTACTGCCGTTTTTCATGTAGGGTTCTCGCCGGGAGCTTGTTTCCAGCCTTTCAATTAGCAGTGATTCGATTTAAATTTTTTCTATCAATTTTTTTACTATCATCGCGCTCATGTTCGCCGCCGTCACGTCGTTGAATTTGTATGTCGATTCCTCGCCGTCGTCCGCGCAGTCGCTCATGCACCTTAAGATGAGGAACGGAGTCTTGTACACGAAGCAAGTGTGCGCGATTGCCGCTCCTTCCATTTCCACGCAAGCAGGAGAGCAGAGCGAGATGATTTTTTCTTTAGTTTCCTTGTTCGAGATGAACTGGTCGCCGGAGGCGATTCTTCCCTCGACCATTTTGTGCCCTTTGAATTCTTCCCTGCCGCTAAGCTCCGCGAACGCTTCCGTCGCTGCCTTTCGCATTTTCTCGTCCGCAACGAATGTTGATGTTTCCATGCGCGGAATGACTGTCGGAGCGTAGCCGAATCCGGTTACGTCAAAGTCATGGTACACAGCGTCCGTCGAAGCGACCATGTCGAGCACCGTAAGCCCCTTGCCGGTCGCGCCCGCAATTCCCGTGTTGATGACATGCGTCGCGCCTTCCTCGCGAATCAGCCTTCCTGCGCACAATGCGGCGTTCACTTTTCCGATTCCGCTCATCACTATTACGACTTCCTTTCCTTCTATTATTCCCGTGACGAATCCGTCCTTTTCCTTTTTGTTCTCCGTTATTGATTTGAGATACTCAACCTCTTCCGCCATCGCGCCGATGATTCCGATTTTTGCCATTGTTTTCTCCTTACGACTCAAGTTGATTTTTATCGGGTTTATCTTATCAGATTTCAAATTTGAATTAAACGAAACGGGCGTTTGCAAAATTCAGCGTAAAATTTTCAATTTAGCGTCAATATCGGCTGAAAAAGCGTAATGATTGCGAAATCTGCAAAGGTTTTCAAAAAAATGTAAGAAAAAAGCGAAAAAAATCAAAAAAAAGTAAAAAAAAACAAGAAAAGGTATTGATTAAAAAGATATTCATGTCTAATATACTAATCAGCAGCAAGAAAAACAGGAACGTAAAAATCTTCGTCAGTTTTTATCGTTTCTTGTGGTTATGTCTGTCAGATGTAACCTTATTTATAAAACCCGCATAGTTTCTCCTCCTTTAAGTGCGGGTTTTTTTTTGCTCTTTGCACTAAAATTGAACAATGAGCGAAAAAAAATCTGAGATAATTCAACTTCCGGTAAATTATTCCGGCAAAATCGACAACTCGAATCAAAAACCATTTGTAAAAACATTTCTTATCGAATCCGACAAAAAACTTCCGGCTGTAATCATTTGTCCGGGCGGCGGCTACGAGCATCTTTCCGAGCGGGAAGGCGAGCCGGTCGCAAAAAAGATGAACGCGCTCGGCTTTCATGCCGTCGTCCTGAACTATTCGCTTGCGCCTATGGAATTTCCTGCCGCGCTTTGCGACCTTGCGGAAGCTGTCGTGCTCGTAAGGAAGAATGCGGATGCCTGGAACATCGACGCTGACAAAGTCATAATCGCGGGATTCAGCGCGGGAGGGCATCTTGCGGCTTCTCTCGGCTGTTACTGGCGGTCTGGCATTTTGCAGGATTTGCTTCCGTACACGCCTGACGAGGCGAAACCGAATTTCCTTCTTCTTTGCTATCCCGTAATCACTTCCGACGAAAATTACTGCCACGAAAGCTCAATCCGAAACGTTCTCGGAAAAAACAACCTCGACGTGCGCGAGTTCGTGAGCATCGAGGAGCACATCGACAGCAATTTTCCCGAGACGTTCGTCTGGCATACCGCAATGGACGAGTCCGTTCCTCTCGAGAACACTTTGCGCCTGGTTTCTGCGCTCCGTCGCGAGGGAATCAGTTTCGAGTGCCACATTTTCGAGCGCGGATGCCACGGCCTTGCGCTTGCGAACGCGAAAACCGCGAAGGCTGACGGAAGCTGCCAGGAAAAAGAATGCAGCGTCTGGCCTGAGCTTTTCAGGAACTGGTTCGAGAAAAAATAAAAAATCAAAACTATAAAAATCAAAATTAAAATTATAAAAAATAGAAAGAGGGAGATTTCAAAATGGCAAATCAGATTCCAGAAAGAAAAGACGTGAAAGAAAGCGACAAGTGGGACCTTTCGACTCTGTACAAATCAAAGGACGATTGGGAAAAAGCACTTGCTTCGGTTCCGTCGCTGACAGAGAAAGTCGTGGCGTTCAAGGGCAAAATGGGGGAGAGCGCGGACTCTCTTCTCGGTGCGCTAAAGGCGTATGAGCAGCTGATGAAAGTCGTTGAGTCTGTCGCAAATTATGCTGGGCTTCTGCTCACCGAAGACGAAGGTAATGCTGAATCGCTTGATATGGACGGACGTGTTACGATGGCGTATTCAAAAGCGACTGCGGAACTCGCATTCTTCGACCCGGAAGTCATTGCAATCGACGACAAAAAAATCGACGAATGGATTTCAAAAATCGAATTCGACGACTACAGGATATTCGTGAGGAAACTGCGCCATTACAAACCGTACATCCTGAGCGAAAAAGAAGAGCGAATCCTTTCCCTGCAAACTGAATCCGGCGAGACGGCGAAAAGTGCGTACAGCGCGCTCACGAATGTCGATTTGCAGTTCGGCACTGTCAATGTCAACGGCGAGGAAAAGCCGCTCACGCAGTCAACATGGTCGATTTTCATGCAGAACCCGGACAGAAACGTCAGAAAAGAGGCGTACAAAAAATTTTATGACGGCTTTGCGAAGAACCAGAACACGATTGCCGCACTGTATGCAGGAAGCGTGAACCACGACGTGTTCATGGCGCGCGCAAGGGGCTACGAGTCTTCGCTCGCTTCAAAGCTTTACGGCGACAAAGTTCCTGAATCGGTTTACAGGAATCTGATTGACACGGTTCACAAGAATCTTCCGACGCTTCATAAATTCTACTCTCTCAGGAAAAAAGTTCTCGGTCTTGAGGAGCTTTGGCATTACGACGTGTACGTTCCGCTCGTGAAAGACGTTGTCACGAAGACTTCATACGAGGAGGCCGTTGAGATATGCCGCAATGCTCTTTCGCCGCTCGGAAAGGATTATACGGACACACTTTGCGGAGGACTTCTCGGCGGCTGGACTGACCGCTACGAGAACAAAGGGAAAAGAAGCGGCGCGTTCTCGTCTGGTGCATACACCGGCTATCCGTATATTCTCCTGAACTACAAGGAGGATGATATCCGCGACGTTTTCACGATGGCGCACGAGGGCGGACATTCGATGCACACTTGGTTCTCGAAGAACAGCAATCCGTTCTTGCAGTACGACTACACGATTTTCGAGGCAGAGGTCGCATCGACTTTCAACGAGGAGCTTGTCTTCGAATATCTTCTGAAGAACGCGAAAACTCCTGAGATGAAAAATTACCTTCTTGCGATGAGGGCAAGCGACATCATAGCGACGCTCCACCGACAGACGATGTTCGCGGAATTCGAGCTCAAGGCGCACGAGTCGGTCGAAAACGGGAAGCCGCTTACAGCCGAGTCTTTGCGGAAAATCTACAGGGAGCTTCTGGAGCAGTACTTCGGGCCTGAGATGGTTTTCGAGGAGACGAGCGACATGGAAGGTCTTCGGATCCCGCATTTCTACGGCGCGTTCTACGTCTACAAATATTCGACGGGAATTTCCGCCGCGATTGCGCTTGCAAAGCGTGTCACGGAAGGCGGAGAGAAAGAAAGGGATGACTATTTCAAATTCCTGAAATCCGGCGGCTCACGCTACCCAATCGAATCCCTCAAAGTCGCCGGCGTAGACATGTCAAGCCCAGCTCCGATTCAGAGCGCGTTGGACGTATTCGCTGATTTGGTGAACCAGTTGGAGAAATCTTTGTAGATTTCCTTTCTGTGCTAAATTGAATTTGAACTTCACAATGCAATTACAGAAATAAGCGGAAGCGAGGTTCCGACCACGAAAACACTCAGCCACCGCGAAGCGGTACTGCCGTTTTCGTGGTCGGGTTCTCGCTGTGAGCTTATTTCTGCAAATGCAATTTAGTTTTTCTGCAGTGTCCTTAATTAATTGTGACATCTGCCGATAATTTACAGTGATAGTCTTGGACTTTAAATAAAGTTAAGTTTTGAACGGAGTCGAACGATGATGGTTAAGTCTGATTTTTATGATTTTTTCAGGAAAGTGCCAAAGGCTGAATTGCATTTGCATATCGAGGCCGTTATCGGATTCGACTCCATCAAAAAACTTTACATGAAGAAATATCCTTCCGTCACGGAAGCCGAAGCCGTCAGCGAGATTGAGCGCATATTCGACTACTGCAACCTCGACGGGTTCATTCAGGCGTATCTGAAAGTCCAGGACTTGTTCGATTCTGTCGATGATTTCGACTTCATCTTTGAGGATTTGAAGAAGTACATCGTCAGGAACGGAATTTCGTATGCGGAAGTTTTCGCATCCCCGTCAGCATTCCTGAAAAAAGGATTCGACTTCGGCGAGATGATGCGTTGCTATCAGAAAAATATCCGCAAATTAAAAGAAGAAATCGGCGTTGACATAAAGCTCATAATCGACGTTTCAAGGACGTTCGGGCGGGAGAATGCGGAGCGGAACCTGTCGCTCCTCATGGAAAACATGATTCCAGAGGTAATCGGAATCGGGCTTGGCGGGTCCGAGTCGAAAGGCCCTGCGAAAGAGTTCGGCTCTGTCTTTGAGCGTGCGGCTGAATTCGGCTTCAAGACGGTCGCACATGCCGGCGAGGATGTCGGGCCGGAATCCGTCTGGGACACACTCAACATCCTTAAAGTTTCGAGAATCGGGCACGGAATTGCTTCCGCCTTCGATGAGAATCTGATGAGCGAGCTTGTGAAAAGAAATGTCGCGCTTGAAATATGCCCCACCAGCAACGTATTCACGAAAAAGTTCGTCAAAAAGATAAAGGAGCATCCTGTCAAAAAATTCTTCGACAACGGAATCTGCGTCACGCTCAACACTGACGACCCGCTCTTTTTCGGCGTGGAGCTTCTGGACGAGTACTGGAACGCGTATTCCAAAATCGGGTTCAAGAAATCCGAGCTCAAGAAAATCGTCAGAAACAGCTTTGAGGCATCGTTTTTGCCGGACGAGAAGAAGGGCGAATTTTTGAAGAAGATAGACGAATGTTGGAACTAGGGGATTTTGCAGGGGTTTTGCATGGATGGGAATGTTGATTCGAATCTGAATCTTGGCACGGGGATGGACAAATGTGCTTTTGAGAAATGGGCGGCTTTTTATGTTTCCGACTTTTCTCCGAAAGAAATCATGGATTTTTCTGTGGTCAGGATTGAATCCGAGTCCGATGCATCATCTCTTTTTCACGCTTCGCTTGATGAAACATGCAGTCATTCGGTCGAAAAAGCAGTCTGCAACGTTCCGATATTCGCGATGCGCGGGTTCGACACTCCGAGAAATCTCGTCTCGTTCATTCAGCGCGTCAAAAAAGAATATTCCGAAAAAAATCTGAATCTGAAATTCTACTTGCAGATTGACAGCGGCATTCCCGGCGGGCTCAGCGACGAAACGATTGCGACCGCGTTTTCCTTGCTCGGAAGCGGCGAATTCTTGGGGATAAGTTTTCGGGGCAACGACTTTTTGCAGAACCCGAAGAAATTCAACCGATACATCTACTCGGTTCAGCGGCACGGTCAGAGCGTCAAAATCGACTTTTCCCTTTTCGACGAGATGAAGACTGTTGACGACAAGATAATCCAGAAGGTCGTGCCGAACGAGATCGTGGGCAATTCGCTTTTCGATGCGGATTTTTTCCTTGCGAACAAGACTTTTCTCTGCGAGCACAACATCACCGCGATTTTCACGCCCGACAATTTCAGGAAGTTTGGCTCGGAATATCTGAACAGAATCCGCATTCTCCGGGATTCGGGCGTTGACGTGAAAGTCGGTTCCGGGAATTATCTTTTCCACGGAATCGACCTCAACGATTTTGCGGAAGCGTTGTGAAAAACGCAAATTCTGTTTTCAGCAAAAATCTATTTCAAGTAAACCATCAGAAGCATGATGTCGCTGTTCCTGATTCCCGAAATCCTTGATGCCTGACCGAGCGTGAGAGGGCGCACAGCTTCGAGTTTCTGCCGGCTTTCCGCGCTCAGTGCAGGGATTTTTCCGTAATCGAAGTCGAGCGGAATGTGGAATTTTTCCATTTTGTGCATCTTTTCGACGCGCGCGTCCTGCTTTTCGATGTAGTACTTATATTTTGCGTCTTCCTGCGCGATTTCCCAGATGAGCGGCGACAAACCGGGATTTTCCGCATTCGGATTTTTCAGGAGAAGCTCGACTGCTTCATCGACCTGCTGATATTTCAGTTCGGTCGCTTCAAGCTGCGATTTCGTCTTTATTCCGACTTCGTATGCTTTTTTCGAAAGCCTTCTGTCGGCTGTGTCGTGCCTGAGCTTGAGCCTGTATTCCGCGCGTGCTGTGAACATTCTGTACGGCTCTTTCGTTCCGAGCGTCACCAAATCGTCAATCAGAACTCCGATGTACGCTTCGTCCCTTCCGAGAATCAGCGGTTCCCATTTCGGTATCTTGTTGAAATTTCCGTTTCCGTTCGATTCCGCGTTCTGCTTGAGATATTCGTTCACGAGTTTCGTCTCTTTTTCGGACATCGATGCGAATTCTTCAAGTTCCTGCTGGCTGAATCTTGGCTTCGGCGAGAAATGATTCGGCTCTGCGGAAGAGGGAACCTGCCCGAGTCCCGATTTAGCGTCCGAAAGTTCTCCGCAAAGAGCTTTGTGTGCCCTTGCGTAAAGGCCAGCGTTGATTCCCGCGACAAGACCTTGCCCAGCTGCCTCCTCGTAACCGGACGTTCCGTTTATCTGACCCGCGTCAAAAAGACCTGCGACTCGTTTTGTCTCAAGAGAAGCGAAAAGCTGCGTCGGCTCAACGTAATCGTATTCCACGGCATACCCCGGACGCGCGACGTGGCAGTTCTCGAATCCCGGCATCGTCCGAAGAAAAGCGTCCTGAACTTCCTCCGGCAGCGATGATGAAAGCCCGTTCAGATAAATCTCGTCCGTCATAAGTGATTCCGGCTCGACGAAAAGCTGGTGGCGTTCGCGTTCTGCAAAGCGCATTACCTTGTCTTCGATTGAAGGGCAGTAGCGCGGGCCGATTCCGCTGATTTTTCCAGAATAGAGAGGGGAGCGTCCGATATTCTCGCGGATTATCCTGTGCGTCTCGCTGTTCGTGTAGACGATGTGGCACGGAACCATCGGTCGCTCGACTTTTTCGTTGTCGAAGCTGAACGGGATGATTTCCTTGTCCCCGTCGTTCAGTTCGAGTTTTGAGAAGTCGATTGTGTGCCTTAAGATTCTCGGAGGCGTTCCCGTCTTGAGCCTTCCCGTCGTGAAGCCGAGCCTGTTCAAGCTCTGCGTGAGGCCGAATGCGCCGATTTCGCCGACGCGCCCGCACGGAGCATCGTATTCGCCGATGAAAATCCTTCCGCCCAAGAAAGTTCCTGTAGTCAAAACGACTGAGCGCACCGGGATTATTCTTCCCCTTTCCGTGACGACTGCTGTGACTTTCTGCCTTTTCCCTGATTTTGCGGCTTCGCTTAAGATTTTTTCTTCCGTGTGCTCGCCCGGAATCTGTCCTTTCTGCTGGCTTTCCGAATTCGGAGGCAAATCCTCGTCGCTTGCAACTGTGATTATGTCAACCACCGTGTCCATGAGCGTGTAGAGATTTTCCGTCGTTTCGAGCGTCTGCCTTGCGATGCTTGAATAGAGGATTTTGTCTGCCTGCGAGCGTGGAGACTGGACTGCAGGCCCGCGGCTTTTGTTGAGCATCCTGAACTGAATCATCGATTTGTCGATGAGCTTGCCCATTTCGCCTCCGAGAGCGTCGATTTCCCTGACGATGTTTCCCTTTGCGATTCCTCCGATTGAAGGATTGCATGACATTCTCGCTATCGAATCGATTGTCTGCGTTATGATTATTGTCTTCAGCCCCATTCTTGCACATGCGAGAGATGCTTCAACTCCGGCGTGTCCGCCTCCGACAACCGCCACGTCATACGATGAATAAAAATTTGACATTCGTGCCCTCTGAAAAATTCTATCTGAGAAATCAGATTTCTTCCGAAATCATGTTTCTACCGAAACTGCAATTTTAGCGAATTTATTGAATCGTTGAAAACGCTTTGAAACTTTTGATATAATTTCGTTTACTTTCACAATACAAGGAAAATTAAAATGGCAGAGAAAAAGAATTTGTGCCCTTGTGGGTCAGGAAAAACATACGAAGAGTGCTGCGAGCCAATCATCAAGGGAACTGCAAAAGCTCCTACGGCTGAGGCTTTGATGAGGGCGCGCTATTCATCTTACGAGAAGCAGGAAATCGATTTCATCATCAACTCATGCGAAGAGGGTGAGAAAATCGCTGAAATCGACAAGAAAGCTACTGAGGACTGGGCAAAGAACTCGACATGGCACGGTCTCAAAATCCTCCGCACAGAGAAGGGAACTGAGAATGACGAGGAAGGAATCGTCGAATTCGAGGCAACTTACACGACGAAGCAGAATCTCCGCGAAGTTCACCACGAAATCGGCTACTTCAAGAAAATCAACGGCGAGTGGATGTACTCTGTCGGAAGCGTGAAGCCGATGACAGTCGTCCGCGAGGGTGAGAAAATCGGAAGAAACGATCCTTGCCCATGCGGTTCTGGCAAAAAATACAAGAAGTGCTGCGGTCGCTAACCGATGAAGCAGATTATTACGGGATTCCACGCCATCGAGGAGAGAGTTCGGAAGCGTGCCGATGAGAAAAAGGGCGGAAACGGTGGCGACAATGTGCGCTACACGCTGTACGTCTCGAAAAGCGGTCCTCGCGTCAAAAAAATTCTTTCGCTCGCGCAGAATGCGGACGTGGCAGTCGTGAATGCCGACGGAAAAAAACTTGATTCGCTCGTAAAAAATCTTCCCGATGTCGCGCAAGACCATCGCGGAATCGTCCTTGAGGCGGAGGGCGACATCAAGGTGAATCAGAACGAAGTCGATTTCGACAAATGGGTTCTGGAAGCGAAGAATTCGGAAGAAAGAAAGACGGTCGTCGTGCTTGATTCCGTGACAGACCCGCATAATGTGGGCGCGATTCTTCGCTCGTGCGACCAGTTCGGAGCGTCGCTCGTCCTGTTGCCGTCACGCCATTCTTCAAACGACTATTCCGAGAACGAGATTATCGCGCGAAGTTCGGCAGGTGCGTCCGCTTACGTTCCTGTTGCTGTCGTTCCTAATCTCGTTCGTGCCGTCCAGCAGCTCAAGGATTCAGGTTTTTGGGTTTACGGAGCGGACGCGGGCGGCGTTTCCGTGCAGGACGTGGCTTTTGCGGACAAAACTGTAATCGTCATGGGAAGCGAGGGAACGGGGATTGCGAAGCTTTTGGAAGAGCAGTGCGACACGATAGTTTCGATTCCGACGTGCGGAAAAATCGACAGCCTGAATGTTTCTGTTGCGGCTGGAGTTCTCTTGTACGAATCCTATCGGCAGAAACTGTAAAAAAAATACCAAAATGTATCGGCAGAAGTTGTAAAAACTTTAGATTTTTTTTACAATGCATTTATCCTTATAAGATGTTAAGTTTCAAGACGGTAGATTTGGAATTTACAAGTGATTTTAATCGCACATCTATTCAAAATCGCGTACATGCGTTCTGTGTACGCGATTTTTTTTATTCGGCAACTCTTTTTTTAGCCGATGATTTCTTTCACAGTTGATTTGATTGTCTCGTCTTTTGCGTCGCGGAAGAAATATTCCTGGAATTTTTCGCCCGCAAATGCGCCTTTCACGAGTTCCCTGTCGAGCGACTTGAGGATTTCCGGGAGTGGCTTGAATGCAACCTCGCGAACTCCGTCAAGAATCTTCTTGTTTCTCTGCTCCGGGACGGCTCTTTCTCTCGGATATCCCTGTCCGCTCTTTTCGCAGAAGAGCTTCTCGAAAATGTACTGCAAGTTCAAATCTCCGCCCCAGCCGAATCCGAGCGCGAACGGAATTGAAATCGCGTTTCCGTCGTTGATCTGAGCGAATGTGTATGCGTCGAGCGGTGTCTCAACGTGTCCGCAGATTACGCCCGGGAAGCTGTTCAGGGCGAGCATTGCGCCTTCTCCTGTTCCGCAGCCTGTGATGACGTAGTCCGCCGCGCCTGAGTTGAGCAACGTTGCCGCAAGAATTCCGTTCTGGACGTAAGTGAGCTGGGCTTTGTCGTCAGCCGAGTACATTCCGTAGTTGACGACCTCGAATCCGTGCTCGTCCGCAACTTTCTTGAGCGAGTTGTAGATTACGGCATTCTTTGCCGCCTGTGAATTTTCGTTGATAAGAGCAATTCTCATTTTCTAATCTCCTGTTAGTTTTGCTTTGTTCGATTCTAGCAGAAAATTTGGTTTGAGTTTTTCGTTTGTAGTATTTTCTATAATTCAAAATTATAATTGAAACTTGTATTATAGAACTTTCGCTTTTGCGTTTAAGGAGTTTTTAGATGGAAACAACACTTCCGCGTCTTTTCAGAAAAATCGTTAGGGAGCACCCGGATGTCGCTTTTCAGATGAGCAGATTCAACGACGGGCATTTTGAGCCTACGACATACAAAGATGCATACGACAACATGATTTCGTTTGCGGGCGGTCTTCTTTCGATTGGCGTTCAGAGGGAAGAGCATATCGGCTTGATTTCGGATAACAGAAAGGAATGGCAGCAGGCGGACATGGGACTTCTCATGCTCGGTGCAATCGACGTTCCGCGCGGCTGCGATGCCACAATCGGCGATCTTGAGTACATTCTCTCGTTTGCGGAGTGCAAAATCGTCATAGTCGAGAATTCGAGCCAGGTGAACAAAATCATCGGCATAAAAGACAAACTTCCGCTTGTGACGACTCTTATTGAATTTGACGAGCCGAGCGACAAGGATTTGGCTATTGCGGGCAATGCCGGTCTAAATCTTTTGTCGTTCACTCAGATTATTGAGAAAGGACGCGCATTCAACGCCGAGAATCCGAACAAAGTTGACGAGGAGATGGAGAAGGGCAAGTGGGACGATTTGGCGACAATCATCTTCACTTCGGGAACGACAGGGCAGCCGAAGGGCGTGATGCTTTCTCACGGGAACTTCATCACCCAGCTTGACGAGGTTGACGAGCGAATCTTCCTTTATCCTGGTGACCGCGGTCTTCTCGTCCTTCCGATATGGCACGCGTTCGAGCGCGCTGTCGAGTACGTCGTCTTCTCTCAGGCTGCGACTCTCTGCTATTCTAAGCCTGTCGGACCGATTCTTCTTGCGGACTTGCAGACTCTGAACCCGCAGATTCTTCCGGCAGTTCCTCGCGTTTTCGAGGCTGTCTACGACGGAATTTTCAAGAAGATGAGGAAGACTGGCGGAATTGCAAACAGCCTTTTCAAATTCTTCACGAACATTTCGCTTTTCCATTCGAAGATTGACAGGGTTCTCTTCGGAAAGACTTCAAGATTCGGCTACGACATGAGATGGCTTCAGTGGCCCGCGTTCGTCATTCCGTGGCTCGTCTGCTACCCGATAAAACTTTTGGGAAGCGCGCTAATTTTCAGGAAAATCAGGAAGATGATGGGTACGAATTTCCGCTGCGGCGTTGCTGGTGGCGGTGCGCTTCCTCCTGCCGTTGACAAATTCTTCTGGGCAATCGGGGTCAAGCTCGTCGAAGGTTACGGACTTACCGAGACTTCTCCGATTGTTTCCGTCCGTCCGATAAAAAATCCGATTTTCGGAAATGTCGGCTCGCCGATTCGCGGACTTGCGGCTCGTGTCGTTGACCCTTCGACCGGCGAGGATTTGGGCAGGTGCAAAAAAGGTGTTCTCGAATTGAAAGGCGGCACTGTCATGAAGGGCTACTACAAACAGCCTGAGCTTACGGCAAAAGTAATTGACGACAACGGCTGGTTCAACACCGGCGACATTGCGATTCTCACCGTGAACAACGAAATCTGCTTGCGCGGCAGAATAAAGGACACAATCGTTCAGACGGGCGGCGAAAACGTTGAGCCTCTTCCGATTGAGATGAAGATGCAGGAGTCAAGATACATCAAGACGGCTGTCGTTCTCGGTCAGGACCAGCGTTATCTTGCAGCTCTCGTCGTTCCTGAAAAGTCAGAAATCGAGGATTTTGCACGCGAGTCGAAATTGCCGTACAAGACTTACGAGGAACTTGCGACCAGCAATGAAGTCCTCCACCTCATCGAAACTGAGGTCGGAGTCAGAATAAATGCGAAGAACGGCTTCAAGAGCTACGAGCGAATCAACAAAATCGGTCTTCTTGCAAACGATTTCCAAATCGGAAAAGAGCTTTCGGCAAAGCAGGAAATGATGCGTTACAAAATCAACGAGATTTACGCAAAAGAAATAAAAGCGTTGTTCAAATAAAAGATTAGGCCTGTTCTGAAACTGAGTTTTCAGAACAGCGTTGTTGAATGCCGAGTTTTACGAAGCAAAGCTGGAAACAAGCGGAGGCGAGGTTCCTGCATGAAAAACACTCAGCCACCGCGAAGCGGTACTGCCGTTTTTCATGTAGGGTTCTCGCCGGGAGCTTGTTTCCAACTTTTACAATTTGCATTAACTCGACATTCTATATGTCATTTTGGTGTGTATTTGATGTAGTCGTAGCTTGCGTATTTCGCGCCGGAGTACCAGAAGTGGTTCAGCCAGCTGTCAACGCCGGTGCCCGGCCAGAGGTTGACCATGATCTGCATCGGGTGGCTCGGCATCTTCTTTCCGTATGGCGCGTTGAATCCTGTGTTGTTCACGCCGTAACGCCATTTTCCGTCAACGTACCAGTTGATGTAGCCGTTTCCGTATTCGATTGCGTATCTGTGGTATCCCTGGCTTGCGTCAAAACCCAGGTCGATGAGCTTTTCGTTGTTCGCCACTCCGTCGACGTAGTAGTTGAACTGGACTTTCGTCGTGTCCTTTCCGAGGACTTCCACGTCGATTTCGTCCCAAGGGTTTCCCGTGTAGAGGAAGAACGAAGTGACAAGGCCGTCGCCCTTTGCGGCAATCATGTTCGTCTCGAACGTTCCGTAGCTGAAAGTGTTGTTCGTCCTGTACTCTCCGCTTGAGTACTGCTTTCCGTGGCTTGCCGTGTTGTCCAGCTTAATCGTCATCTTTCCGTTGTTGAAGTAAACGTGGTCGGCCTTCCATCCGCAGTTGAACATTCCTCCGTTGCTCCACTCGGCTTTGTTGAATGCGCCCGTGTTGTAGTAGTCGAGCGAATCCCAAAGGCTCCAGCTCTGTACGGCACGCGCCTCGTTTTCGTCAGTGGTCTGGTTCACCTCTTCGATTTCGGAAGAACATGAGGCAAACACCCCAAGCGCAGCGCAGAGCAAAGCTCCCTTAAAAAGACTTTTCATAATACCTCCTGATGAACTTAAGCAGCATTTAACGTTCATCAGGATTCAGTTTAAGGTCGATTTCAAATATCGATGTTGAAATTTTATTCAAAATGTCAAAATAGTGCAAAAATGATATAAAATTGCACTATTCCGTCAAAAGAGTTGTGCGGATTGGTTCGTGGCTAACATTGCACACGCTGATAAAGACTATCTAAAATGCATCGCAAAATTTGCCGAAAATTGAAGAACAGTGCAGCCATAGGAACTTTTGCGAGGTCCGACAAGGCTGGCGGTTGGTCTTTCTGGCTCTAGTGATGAAGCCGTATGGCGGAGTCATACTTTACTGCTGGGGAGCGTGCGGTGTTGTTGCATAGAATCATCATGATTGTTGCGATAATCGTGCTCATTTTGCTCGGTTATCCTTGCTGGTAACACCACCTCTCATCGCACAAAAAAGCGAGAGAGCAAAAAAATGCCGCCTAGTCTGGAACACTAAGCGGCTGTGTCCGTAAGGGACATAACTACGTAGGATGAAGACCAACCATAGCTTTGGCTGCACTTCTTTTTCAGATTATATCGGATACCTCCGAGAAAAACCATAGATTTTATTGAACACACGGATTGGTTCGCAACTAACGTTGCTCACAACACCAAGAACACACTGCCCAATCTCCTCGGACGTTACAGCACCCCGGCAACCGTCAAATGTTTTTCAAATTTTTCTCTGATATCGCTTTCAGTTCCGCCACTGTGAATCTCGAAAGAAGCTCTTTTATCTCGGTGATTTTTTTCGGGCTCATGCTGAAAGTTCTGATTCCCATTCCGCCGAGAACCATTGCGCTGTCGCTTTTCGCCGCCATTTCGCCGCATACAGAGACTTCGATTCCTGCCGCCGCCGCTTCCTTCACTGTCTTGTCAATCAGACGTAGGACTGCGAGGTGGAATTCGTCGTAGATTGCGGCGACGTGGGCGTTTTCCCTGTCAACGCCGATTGTGTATTGCGTCAAATCGTTCGTTCCGATTGAGAAAAATGCGGAGCGTTTTGCCAGACAGTCGGAAATCATCGCCGCCGCCGCCGTCTCCACCATGATTCCGATTGGGACGTTCTCGGCAAAGTCGATTTTTGCGTCGCGAAGCTCTTCTTTTGCCTTCTCCGCGATTCTCTGTGCTTCCTCAATCTGCTCTACGCTTGTGATTAGCGGAAGCATGATTTTGAGGTTCCCGAATTTTCCCGCGCGGAAAAGTGCCTTGAACTGCGTTTTCAGCTGGTTCGGATTCGCAAGGCTCAATCGGATTGCACGCTGGCCCATGAGCGGATTTTTCTCTTCGTGCGTCTTGATTTCAGGCGAGTTGATGATTTTGTCGCCGCCGGCATCGAGCGTTCGGATTGTAACTGGCTTGCCCTGCATTATCTCAAGGACGTGCTTGTATGCTTCGAACTGGCTTTCCTCGCTGAATGACGAGCCACGCTTGTGCGACACGCTGATGTCGTCGTTGCTTTCCTTCATGAAAAGGAATTCCGTCCTGAAAAGCCCGATTCCGTCCGCGCCTTCCTTTGCGGCAATCTCCGCTTCCTCCACGGTGCCTATGTTCGCCATCACCCTGAATTTCTCGCCGTCTTTCGTCTGCGCAGGCTTGTTCCTGAACTGCGACAAAAATTCAAGGTGCGCTTTGTCGTCTTCGATTTTCTTCTTGTATTCTTCGATTGTGTCGTCGTCCGGCTCGTCGATTACTTCGCCCAAGTTGCCGTCAACGATGACTGTGTTTCCCTGCTTGATTTCTTCCGTGATTTTGTGCAGGTCGAACACTGTCGGAATCCCGTAGCTTCTCGCGAGAATGCCGACGTGTGAAGAGATTCCGCCTTCGATGAGCGCGATTCCGGCTATTTTTCTTTTTGAAAGAATCAGTGTCTCGCTTGGGTTGAGGGTGCGTGCGACGATGACCGAGCCGTCAGGCACTGTGTCGATTCTGAAAGGGTGGTGGTTCAGCATGTCGTCGAGGACGCGCCCGAACACGTCGCGGATGTCCTGTGCGCGTTCCGCAAGGTATTCGTTTCCGCTTGCCTCAAGCATTTCCGCGGATTCTTCTGTTTTTTCGTTCAGTATGTATGCGATGTTGTGGTCGTCGTTTTCGAATGCCGTCCTGACGTTTTTGAGGAATTCGGGGTCGTTCAGCATCAGAAAATATGTTTCGAATATTTCTTTCTGGACTTTGTTGCTCGGAACCGAAGTGTCGCTTACGGATTCCATCTGCGCTGCAATTTGCGTCATTACGGTCGCAATCGAGCTTTCGAACTTCTCCAGTTCCTTCTTTCTGTCTCCCGGCAGAATGCGGTCTTGGGGAATAGCGCGTTTTTCTGATTCGGGAACTACGAATGCTTTCCCGATTCCGATTCCTGTTGATGACGAGATGCCCAAAAATAGATTCATAATGATAACAGAATATTATCAACTGCAAGCATTGTCAAATGATTCTTAATTTTGTTGTTTTGTGGAAAATGGTAGAATCTTTTTGAAAATGATGTAATTTCTCGCATTTGATGATAAATTTTACAAAAAATATAAATCTGACATATTTATTTTCCGATAAATTTATTGCAGAGAAAATTTGATGAAACGAGGGAAAATTTCAAAGGAGAAAATCATTGCTGCTTTTCTGAAAGTCAGTTTTGATAAATCTTCGAGCGGCACTGCGCTTTCGGACATAGCGGATGCAATCGGAATAAAGAAAGCGTCGTTGTACAACTATTACGAAAACCGTGATGCGATTGTCATAGACGTTCTTGAATTCTGCCGCAGTGAGCTGAGGACTCTCTCTTTTCCGAATGTCGATGAGCTTTCTGAATTTTCGGTTGGGCTGTTCAGGGCTTTCGACACTCAGAAGAATCTTGAGATTTTTTCGTTCATCGATTCTGAAAAATTGTTCGACGATTCTGCTTTTGAAATCTTCGAGGAATTCAAAATCTCGCTGATAAAAATTCTGCATCCGAACCTGAATGAGCGTGCGGAATTTTTCGTGAGTGCGCTCATTTTCCTGCTTTCGGAATACATTTCCGCAAAGAAGATGATGGCGAGGAACGGCGAGGAAATTGAATTTTCGGAGGCGAAAATCAAGGCTCTTGTCGGTGTTTTTCGTTCTTCTACTCAAATTAAAAATGTTCAAAAATAAAAACTTGAATTGGATTTAAAATCTGCTATACTCAATAAAATGTCTACTTTGTATATTGTTGGAACTCCCATTGGGAATCTCGGTGACATAACGTTCCGTGCGGTCGAGACTTTTAAGTCGGTCGATGTGATTGCTGCAGAGGACACAAGGCATACGCTGCAGCTTCTCAATCATCTTGAGATAAAAAAGCCGCTTGTTTCGTGCCGTTCTCAGAACGAAAGTGTTGCCGGTCAGAAAATCATAAAGATTCTGGACGAAGGTCAGAATGTTGCGTATGCAAGCGATGCCGGAACTCCAGGAGTAAGCGATCCTGGTGCCGTTCTTGCAGGTTTGGCGCGTGCTGCAGGTCATACGGTCGTTCCGATTCCAGGACCCAGTGCATTTGCTTCGCTCGTAAGCGTTGCGGGGGCCGGTGGAAAAACATTGATTTTTGAGGGATTCCTTTCGCCAAAACCGGGACGCAGAAGGTCTCGGCTTCGTGAGCTTTTGTCAACGGGAGATGCGGTTGTTCTTTACGAATCGCCGTTCCGTGTCGTAAAATTATTGACGGATATTGCCGACATTGAATCAGGTAGAAGAGTAGTCGTTGGTCGTGAATTGACGAAGATTCACGAGGAAATTGTCGAAGGTACGGCAGCAGAGGTGAGGGACGATTTCGCAAGTCGCGATAAGGTTCTCGGGGAGTTTGCCGTGTTTATTTCAGGAGTCAAAAAGACTCAACTTTCGGAAGAAAATGCCGATAAATAAAGCATACAAAAGGGCAGGTCGTTATGATGTCAATAAAACTTGATTCTGTTAGGGGAGTTAATCCTCTCAATAATGTTCAGAACACGCATCGGTCAAATAATAAGATATACGGAGTTTCTGTAAACGATTCTATCAGTGTATCAACCGAAGCAGTCAGTGCTGCGGAGGCGTATTATTTGGATCAGGTTGCTGATGAAACACCGGACGTTCGTTCTGACCTTATTGCTTCGATTAAAGAAAAGATAAAGGATCCGAATTATCTCAGTCCTGAGAGAATTGCGGCTACTGCAGACAGTCTGATGATGGCTTGGGGTATCTAAGTCATTTGTTCAGGTTGTTTTACTTTAATCTGAGTAATCTGTAATGGATTGCAGGTTTTTGTTTAATGCAATGGAATGCATCTCTGTTTTTCTTAATCAATTTAATTGGGACTGCTGATTTTTGGCAGTCCTTTTTTGTCATCGCTTTTTTGTCATCGCGTTCTGTGCTGCGTTCCGATTCTGCAAAAATCGTGTGTATTCGTGAAAAAATCCATTCAAAAGTAATTCGAATTCTATCGAAAATATAAGGGTAAAAAACGAAAAATTCGCAAATCAAATTGAGGAAATAAAATGGCTGATTTTACATTCAGAATTTCACCGAATATCATGCTCGGTTCTTATACGACAAGCAGAATGGGGCAGTTTGTGCTTGAATACGGCAATCGCGTAATGCTCATTGTTGATCCGATTCTGAAGGAGAACGGCGTTGCCGAGAAGATAAAGCAGTCTCTTTCTGACAGGCAGATTGATTTCTTCATTTTTGATGAGATTTCGGACGGTGCGACAAGCAAAAATATTGAGGCTGCACTGAAAATCGCAAAGGAAGCCCACATCCATTCGATTGTCGCCGCTGGCGGCGGAAAAACGCTTTGCGTGGCTCGTTCCGTGGCTTCGATTCTGAATGACGTTGTTGCAGGCGGCGATTTTTACGAGTACATTGACGGAAAAATGCCTTCAAAGGAGCCTGTCCCGCTCATCTGCGTTCCGACTTCCGCACGCGATTCTTTCGTGTTCACGAATTACATTCCTGTAGTTGATTCCCGCTCGTCAAAAATCAAATTGATGAAGGCGAAGACCGGTCTTTGCAAGCTCGTCATTTTCGACCCGAATTTGAATGTCACTTTGTCGCAGAACCAGCTCGATTCGATGTCGATTGAGATTATCGGCTTGATAATCGAGTCGTATCTTTCTCAGAGGACGAATTTCTTCAGCGAAATGCTTGCCGAAAAGGCTGCCGCAATCATGCGTTTCTCCGTTGACGGCACTGAGGGCGAAAACATGACGACTCCTCAGGAAGAGCTTTTCGCGCAGGGCGGATGTATTGCTTCGCTTGCCGTTGGTGCAAGCGCAATCGGAACTGCCGGTCTTCTTGCATTGTGCGTCAATTCACGCTTCAAGATTCCTCGTGCGATTATAACTTCGATTCTTCTTCCGTATATCGTTGCCGATGCTGCGAATTTCAAGCTCGACAGGGTTGCGAAGCTTGCACGCATATTCGGCGTTGCGAATGAGAGCGATGACGATGCTCAGGCGGCTTCGATTCTTGCGGAGACTATCAGGCAGAAAATCGCGAAGGCGAATCTTCCTGCGCGCCTCAAGGATTTGAATTTGCAGATTGAGCAGCTGGCACTTGCAGTCGAGGATGCTTCGTCGCTTGAATTCGTGAACACTCTTCCGAGAAGCATGAGCAGCGACAACTTGTTCGAGCTTATAAAGGCAGCGTACTAACTCGCCATGATAGAGCCTGGAAAACTTAACACGCTTGAGCCTGGTCAGAAGCGCAGGAAACTCGCGCTGACTTTCGGCGCATTGGAGCGCGACATTGACGGAATCCCCGAAAAAGGAAACGAGTATTCGTTCAAGAATCTTCCTCGGTTTGAATATACGAAGATGCTCGTCAAAATAGTGATGAACGACCCTGAACTTTCGAGTGACGCTCGTCTTGAGCTTGAGAAAATCATAAGAACAGTTCCGTTCGATGAAAAAGCCGAGAAACGCGCCTGCAACATTGCGCGGAACAACCTTCTTTCGATAATCGGAACTTTCCCTGCCGAATGGGATTTGATTATCGCTCCTCACAAAAATCCAACTGACGAGAACGGAATCGTAAAAAGCCGCGATTTTTTCTCAGGCGTTTGCGTTTATGCGGAAGATATCCGCTCTCCGTTCAACATCGGTTCCGTTTTCCGAACTGCCGAGGCGATGGGGGCCGAGAAAGTTTTCATCTCTCCTCGTTGCGTTGACCCTGAGCATTCAAAGTCGCTTAGAAGCGGAATGGGCTGCGTGGAAACGATGGGCTTTGAGCGGAAGTCGATTCCTGAACTTGTTGAATTCTCAAAGGAAAATGACATTCCGATTTTTGTATTGGAAACTGGTGGGGATGAGATTTGCGATTTCGCATTCCCGAAAAAAGGAATCTGCATAATCGGCTCGGAGGAGCTTGGCGTAAGCCCTGAGGCTTTGAGTGCCGCAACTTACGGCCGTGTCTCAATCCCGATGAAAGGGCTGAAGGCATCGCTGAATGTGGGCGTTGCCTTCGGAATACTGATGCAGAAGTGGGTCGAATCTCTTTCTGCTAAAAATTAAAAATTAAAAACTCGGCGGTTCTTTTGTGAATTCCGCTTCCATTTTTTCCGCAATCTGAATCAGCTGGACTTCTGTCGTTATGTGGAACGTCGAAAGTGCTTCTTTGTCGAACTGGTAGAATTCAACTTCGCCGTCCTGATAATGCGCAATCAAATCCGAAAGATAGATTAGGGTCGCGGTTTTCCTGTATTCGTCTTTTGAATTTTCTGGGTCGTGGTGGTGGCGGATTACTTCCGCTATTACCTCCGGGAAATTCCATTTTTCTGCGATGAGCGCACCGATTTCGCCGTGGTTCACTCCTGCGACAAGCTTTTCGAAGATGTCGGTCGGAATGTTCTTTTCCTCGCAGATTGCCTTCATCTTTTTGCCGAGTTCCGGGTGCGCCTTCTCGAAAATGAGTTTTCCCATGTCATGCAGAAGTCCGCAGACGTATGCGTCCTCGACAACCCTTTTGTCGTGCGGGCAGAAATTCTTCGCCAGGTTGTATGCGTAGAATGCGACTTTGTATGAATGTTCCCAAAGGTTCTTTGTCTTGACTTCCTTGCCGATTTCGAGGTTTTCTATCGCGCCGATTGAGATGAGCATGTTCTTGATGCCCCTGAGACCGACGAATTTCACGGCCTCGTTGATGCTTCTGCACGGGGTCGCGAGCGCGTATGCGGCTGAATTCACGAGCTTTAAAAGGTCGGATGCGAGCGACACGTCGCTTGAAATCAGGTTTGCGATTTCCTGTATCTTTGAATTCGGGTCGTCCAAGAGACGCTGGATTTTCACGATGCTGTCCGGGAATTGCGGAAGCTCGTCGATTATCTTTACGAATTCGTGCGAGACAACTGCAAGGTCGTTCTTCGTCTTTTCGTTTATCGGAAGTATGATTCTGGTGATTGTCTCGCCGTTTTCGCAGAGAACCTGATAGTTTTCTTCCGTGAGTCCGATTTTTTCGAGCATCAGAATCATGATGATGATTCCGAGTCCCGCGCCTTCCGACGAATCAAGGACCTGGTTCATCGCCTGGTCAACGGACGTGTACTGCTGCGCCCTCGAAAGTTTGTCGTGGATTCGCTTGTACTCATAGAAAGTCATCTCGCAGTTGTTCTTGACTTCGAGCTTGATTTTGTTGTTCTTCGTCTGGAGGATGAGCTTTATGTACAGCCCCTCATCCTTCTGCTTTCGCATGTAGTGCTCGATGTTGTTGAGGGTGGTCTCCTTGAAGTCCTTCATTCCCTCTTCGTACTGCTTCGGGTCCCTTATGTCCAGTCCTTTTTCGCGGAAATATATTCTCTTCGTGTTTGCTTTCTTCGAATTCGTCGTCAGCTCGTTAAGGCAATATTTGAGGTACTCGTTCATCGGGCTTTGGTCGAGTTCTTTCAGAAATGCCGCCAACACGTCTTCCATGTATTCGGACATTTCATGAGGGAGCGTGTATGACACAATGGAAAGCGGAATTCCTGCCCTTATTGCCATTTTTATCTTTGAAATATCAAGTGTCGCTTTTGAATTTGGCATACTTCTCTCTCTATTTTTAATAAAATTTTATCAGCCATTATACCACATCTTTTAATGCAAGGAAAATTGAAAAACGAAGAGTTTTCATACGCTTCTAATGGAATCGTCATTGAATTTCGTTTATGATTCTTTCCATGTTTGATTCGTTTCTTGCTCAGATTCTCGTGCTTTTTCTTTTATATATTTCGGCTGCACGAATCTTTTTTTTGAGGGAACCTCGCGTTGACGTTGCCGCTGTCGTCTGTCCGTTCGCTTTTCTGATTTCGGTCGCTTCTTTTTTCATTTGGGGATTCTCGTTCCAGAATCTTCTGCTGACTTTGCTTTCGTCTCTTTTTCTTCTGACGAATTTCCGTGCGCTCATCCGCGTCATTTCGGATTTGCTTATCGACCATTATTCGCTTCCGTTTCTGATTGCGACATTGATTGAAATCCTCATGCTTATTGCGGTGACTGCGGTTGTCGTGCTGTTCAGCCCTGTGCGCTGCATCCCGAAAGATTTTTCAGTTCAGAGAGACGAGCGCGACTTGACCGGAAATTTCTCGAACGGATTTTTCTTTGACGATGAAATTGCGGAGAAGGTTCGCGGAAAGGTTTCGGGGAAAGTCTACATTTACACTCCGACGGAGAAAATCGAATGGATTTCTTCGGAGGATTCAATCTTCAATAAGCCGGCTGAAAAAACGGAACCTGAAACTGCAACGCAAAAATCCGCGGATTTCGCTTCCGAGAACGCGCCGATTATTCTTTTTGTGGGAACTCCGTATGCAAGAGTCGCCAATTACGAGCCGTATCTCATAATGCTTTCGCAGAAAGGACTGACGGTCATTGCCGCCGATTTCTTTTCTTCCGATATGTCGATTTTTTCTGATTTCAGGAATTCGCCGCTTTTACGGAGAACTGAACTTTTGCGGATGAAATTTGACGAAGAGGAGAATTTCAAGAAGATTCAGGGCGAGATTGACGAATTCACGAAGCGCGGGTACGAGGCACTTTCGAGAATCGCGCTTGTGAATTTCAGGAAAGAGGACGGGACGAAACGAAAAATCTATTATGTGACCGACGGGCTCGATACGGACTCGATTTTTTCTTTTTCCGACAAATTCGCTGACAACGTTGCAGGCGTTTTCCTGCTTGAGAGCGTCGAGGAATACAAGACTTCGAGATTCGGTTTTCCTGAGCAGACTGATGTTTTTCTTGCGGACTCGCTTGGGCTCAAGCGCGACAGTGAATTTTTCATTCCGCGTTACCTTGCGTTCAAGACCGTGCAGAAAATCGCGAACGTGCTGAAAACCGAGCAGTCGCAATCTGCAACAGAAAACAACGACAACGCCGAAAATGGCGAAAATAAAAATGACGAACCTGGAAAAACTGAAAATGGAGAAAAAAAATGAATTTGCATGAATTGGACAAATTTTTCAATTCGATTCTTCACAAGGAGAATTTCACTTCCGACATTTCGCTGAACGGAATTCAGATAGAAAATTCCGACCCGAGAAAGAAAGAAATCAAGAAAGTCGCGTTTGCCGTGGACGCGTGCGAGGCGACAGCAAAACTCGCATCGGATTCGGGCGCGGACGTTCTTTTCGTCCACCACGGGCTTTTCTGGGGGCACTGCCAGACTGTGACGGGCACGCACTACAAAAGAATCAATGCGTTTATGAAAAATGATTTGGCGTTGATTGCATATCACATTCCGCTTGATGCGAACGAGGAAGTCGGAAACAATTTCGGACTTGCACGCAGAATCGGCCTTGAAAATGCGCGTCCGTTCGGAAAATGGAGAGGAATGACGCTCGGGGTCATCGGCGAGCTTGATAAGGAATATCCGCTTGACGAGCTTTCCAGAAGGCTTTTCCCGGACGGAGAGAAGCCGCTTCGGATATTGCCGTTCGGAAAAAGCGGAGTGAAGAAAGTCGCGATAATCTCAGGCGGTGCGGGCGACGACTTTATCCAGGCCGTTCATGCACACGCAGATGCTTACATAACAGGCGAAGTCGGACACGAGGACTACCACGCGATTGAGGAATCCGCTATAAACGTGATTGCAGGCGGGCACTATCAGACGGAAACGGTCGGAGTTAGATTGATGAAAGAGCGCGTGGAAAAAGAGCTCGGGCTTGAGACAGTGTTCATCGACGTTCCGACGGGGATGTAGGAAAGTTGAAAGTGGAAAACTGAAAGTTGAAAGTTGAGAACTGAGAGTTGAGAGTGAAAAATGAGGAATGATATTTTTAATAAGAAAAAGCTTTTGCCGCTGATTTTGCTTTTCGCGGTCGTTTTGGTGGACCAGATTTCGAAGGCGTTGATTGTGAAATATGTGCCGCTTCATTCGATTTGCGCGTCGTTTTTCGGGGATTTTCTGAGAATCGTTCGTGTTGCGAATACGGGCGTGGCTTTTTCAATCGGAGCGGGGTGGGGCGATATCGCTCGCGGCTTGCTTTTCAGAATCTTGCCGCTTGTCGTTCTTTGCGCGGTGATGGTTTTCTATTTCAAAACGGAAGAGCTTTCTGTTTTGCAGAGATGGATGATTGGCGGAATTGTCGGCGGCGGTTTTGGAAACCTCATCGACAGGTTTTTCAGGCCGGAAGGCGTTGTCGATTTCATCGATGTGAAATTCTACGGGATATTCGGATATGAGCGGTGGCCGACTTTCAATGTTGCGGACGCAGCTGTTGTCGTTTGCGGACTTGTTCTTGTCGTTTCGTTCTTGCTTTCGAAAAAACAGGAGGAAAAAAATGACAATAGGTGAGAGGACGTTTTTCTTCAACCTCGGCGTGATAGTTTTCAACATCGTGCTCGGTCTTATCATTGAGGGCTTTCTTGTTTTCGGATGTCTTTTCCTTCTGATGGGTTTTTCTTCCGAAGTTCAGAACAGCATTCCGGTCGGCGTTGTACTTCCGTTCATTCTGATAATCGGATTTTTTGCGTGCGTTGCGATTTCAAGACGATGCGTGACGTGGGTAATCGACAAATTCGACCTTCGCGACAAGCTCGACCAGAACCTCGTGAAGCGTTACCCGAAAAAACTTTGATTTTGCGCCCTGCATTTTCTTCCGTCGTGAAAAAATATTTTTTCCGTGCGTGTCTTTTGCCCATAGTTTTTCTGAATTTTTCGTGCGCGGAAAAATCGGAAACTTTTGTGAGCGAAAGTTTTTTCGCAATGGACACTTTCATGACGGTGAAGATTTCTTCTGTTGAATCTGAATCTGTCGGAAAAATCGGCAAAATCGACAAAATCAACAAAAAACGTGCCGAGAAAATCCTTGCCGAAGTTAAAAATGAAATTTTCAGGCTTGAAAAAATGCTTTCAGTGACGAAAAAAGAAAGCGACGTTTACAAAATAAATTCCGTTTTTGAAAATCCGAATGACAAAAAGATGGTTCCGGTTCATGGCGAAGTGAAAGAGATTTTCGATTTTTCGCTTGCGATGTACGAGGAAACGAACGGATTTTTCAATCCCGCGCTTTATCCGGTTGTCCGCGAGTGGGGATTTACGACAGGCGATTACAAGATTCCTTCCGACGAGAAAATTTCCGCGCTCATTTCTTCCACAGATTTCTCACAATTTGAAATTCTGCCTTCTCCTTCTGATTCTGAATTTCCGTTTTCTGTGAATGTGCCTGAAAAAATGATGGTCGATTTCGGTGCAGTCGCAAAGGGCTTTGCCGGCGACAAAGTTATTTCCCAAATGAAAAATGCCGGCGTTTCGTCCGCGTTAATCGACTTTGGTGGGAACGTTCAGTCTCTCGGAAGAAAAAGCGACGGAAGCCTCTGGAATGTCGGCATCAGAAGCCCGTGGGGGGACGAAGTTGCGTGCGCGGTGAAAGTCGAGTCGGCGGCGGTCATAACTAGCGGCGGCTACGAAAGATTTTTCGTGGGCGACGACGGGAAAACGTACATCCACATTTTCGATTTTAGAAGCGGAAAGCCGATCGAGAACGAAATTGCGAGCGTGAGCGTGATTGCCAAGAACGGCGCGTATGCGGACTCGCTGTGCACTGCGCTTTTTGTGATGGGCGTTGAAGGCGCAATCGAATTTTGGAGAGAGAGAAGAGACTTTGATTTTGTGATTATGACAAACGGAAAAACGGATGATGAAAATTCAGGCGAAAGAAATTTGATTTATTCGGAAGGAATTGCAGATTCAGTTGAAATCGTCATTCCGTTTGAGAAAGTCAGAGTCGTTCATCTGAAAAAGTGATTTTTATCCGTTCGAAGATGTTTCCGTTTGCGTTTTTGAATTTTGCTCTCAAAAGTTTGTAGTGAAAAAGTGCAAGAGACAAAACTGAATTTGTTGGCGGACTGAATGCGATTAAACATTGGCTGATTGAACTGACAACTGAAAGACGAAGGGATTTTTGCAGTGCGGATTCCAATGCGCCCTTCGTCAGGTCGAAGTTCAGAATTGAAAATACGATTTTTCCGTTCGGGAACGGAATTGTTGACGCGAAAATGAAAATCCACATGAAAATGTGCGGAATCAATTTGATTTTTCTATTCGACAATTTCTGCATTGCGAGCGCGAAAAAGAACATCGCAAAAAGAAGACGGATGTCGCTTGCAAAAAATACTCCCGCAGAAAAAATTGCGGTTCCGGTAATCAAAATCCGCTGCCTTGAAAAAATCGGTTTTCTTTTTGATTTTCCGTTGCAAAATTCGTCGTCGTTCAATTCTGGATTCGGTTCTGGAATCTTCGCTGAAATTTTCGTTCCCAAAAATGCAGTTGCGATTCCGCTTAAGGTGTTGAAGATGAGAATCGCGCCCAAAAGCGAGAATGCTCCGTTGCCGAGATAGAGCGCGCATAAGGAGATTTGCACGAACGCGCTGACTGCCGAGCCGAAAACTGAAATTCCGTATGCGGAAATGAAATTTTTGTCGAATTTTTTGTTCAGCCGTCTGTCAACTTCGAAAAGAAAATACATTGCCGCCGCGCTTGAAACGCTCTGCGACATCGAGACCAGAAAAAACGGGGTGACTAGCGTTCCGCCCATGAGCGATGAGGCAACCGCCTTTACAAGCGAAAGTTTCATGAACTTAAAAAAATTGATTTTTCCGGAGCGCAGCGCGAGAATCATCGCGGCATTTGCAAGCCCGATTTTGAAAAACGGAAACGCACGCGGCAGAATTGCTTCCGCATACGAAAAAAGCAGGGCGAGCGCGGAAAAATATGCAATCGCGTTTTTCGAAGAATCAGAATGAGACCGCATCGAATTTTCCTTTTTCGCCATCCGTTTCGCCATCCGCGTTTTCAATTGTGATGATTACGTCGTTCGGAAGGCAGACGAGCGTGCCACCGAATCCCTGCCTTATGCAATCTTTGTTCGGGCACGCGGAATCTACAATCCTGACCTTTCCGTTTTTTATTTCGAACGTGGTCGTTCCGATTGCGCCCTGCACGTCGTAAAGCCCTTCCGCGCCGGAAGAATATGCGTACCGTTCCCCCTTCGCGCAAACGACTATTTTTCCGCCCTTCTGGTGCGAAAACTTGACCGACAAAAAAATCCCGGCAGAAAGAAAAACGAGAATCAGAAATAAATCGAAAGGAAGAAATTTTTTCATTGCTTTTTAATATTGCCACATCGGACACGATTTTTATCGTGGCTGTTTGGATTCGGAAAATCTAACGATTTTCCTGATTTTTGCATAAAAAAAGGCGCACAGGAAGTGCGCCACTGGTTTGATACAACTTTGCTCTGTAAAGTTGTGTGTATTTTTTATACGACAATCCGTGTTCGGAACGTCAGAAGACGTTCCGAGTAGGTTCGCCCCAATTAACAATGCTTTTCCAAGTCGTGTTGCGAACCTACTTATGCCTGAAGAGCTGTTACTGCAACTGTGTCAACGATTTCGTCAACGTTGCAGCCGCGAGAGAGGTCGTTCAACGGCTTTGCGAAGCCCTGGCAAACAGGACCGATTGCTTTCCAGCCGCCCATGCGAGCCGCGATTTTGTAGCCGATGTTTCCTGCGTTGATGTTAGGGAAGATGAATGTGTTTGCGTGTCCTGCAACTGCGCTTCCCGGTGCCTTGAGTTCGCCGACTTCAGGAGCGATTGCTGCGTCGAACTGGAATTCGCCGTCCAATGCGAGGCTCGGGTTCTTCTCCTGAGCGATTTTTGTTGCGCGCTGAACTTTTCCTACTGTGTCGCCGTTCTTCGGGTCTGCTCCTGAGCCTTTTGTTGAGAATGAAAGCATTGCGACTTTCGGTTCAAGTCCTGCGATTTTCTTTGCAGTTTCAGCGGAAGCGAGAGCGATGTCCGCAAGCTGATTTTCATCCGGGTCGATGTTGATTGCGCAGTCGCCGAATACTGAAACGCCCTGTGAAAGATACTTGTTTCCGCCATCAGGTGCGACCATGATGAAGCATGAAGAAACTGTGCTTACGCCAGGGGCTGTCTTGATGACCTGCAATCCTGGGCGGAGTGTGTTTGCTGTCGAGTGGCATGCACCAGAGACGAATCCGTCAGCGACTCCAGCCTTGAGCATCAATGCGCCGTACATTGTGTTGTCGAGCTTGTCTTTTCCTTCGACAGAGCCGGTGTTGCTTGCGAATTTGAGAAGGAAAGCCTTTGCTGCAGCTGCATCAGCGTATTCCGGTGCGCCAGTCTTCTTGTTAACTTTGCCTTCGCGAGCCTTGAAGAGAAGCTCTGCATATTTATCGACGTTTGGATCGTTTGTAGGGTCAACAATCTGAACTCCAGTCATATCGAATCCGAATGATTTGATTTTCTCTTCGTTGCCGAGAAGAATGATTTTTGCGATTCCTTCTTTTACAACTACCGAAGCTGCTTCAACAACGCGCTTGTCCTCGCCTTCGCAGAGAACGATAGTCTTGTTCGCTGCCTTTGCCTTTGCTCTGAGTTCTTTTACGAAATCCATTTTAATCTCCTAAAAAAAATTGAATTTATCTGCTTAGAATACCACTATTGCCGAAATCGCTCAATTAAACGAACCGTCGTGAATGTTTACGATTCCGTCTATTTCCTGCAAACGAGAACCATCGTCGCCATGTTTTCGTCGTACGGATTCTGCATGAAGTCTCCGTAGATTTCGACCGATTTGAATCCGATTTTTAATAGCGTTTTTCTGAGTTCCGCCGCAGAATATAGACGCTGGACGAATTCGTGGTCGATTACTTCGCCAGTTTTTATGTCCGTGAGCGTCCAGTGCGACCGAAGTCCTTCCCACGCGCCCACGACGCTGAATTCCGTGGTGACTTTTTTTCCCGCACGGACGAATTCTTCGCCCTTTGTGAAATATCTGATTTCGACTTCCCGACTCAAATTTTCCAGGATGAAAATTCCGCCGTCTTTCAGAGAATCAAAAATCGATTTGAGAATCTCTGTGTCCTCTTCTTCCGTGTCGCAATATCCGAACGAGGTGTACAAATCCACGGCGCAGTCGAATTTCTTGCTGATTCCGTGCTCTTCCGT
>JAFXSM010000014.1 GCA_017525605.1 Treponema sp.
GAGACTTGCAACACTTATTATCTTGAACAGATTATAAAAAAGTATATTTATGAAAATTTGTCCGAAATAAGAACAAACGGTATAAGGAAAAGAGAAGTGATTGATATTTTGGATTTCTTAATAAAAAAAGAATCTGTTTTGGGGTATATGTTGAAAGATAGTATTTTGTAAAATTCATTAAACCTAATTATTTTGATACATAAAGAAGGAATAAATCAATGACAAAAGAACTAGATACAACCACAAATATCTCAAAGCTCTACAAAGAAATCAGCAACATATTAAATACTGCTAGGGCAAACGCTTATAAAGCCGTAAACTTTGCAATGGTATCTTCTTACTGGTCTATTGGTCAGATAATTGTAGAAGATGAGCAAAACGGTAACGAACGTGCCGAATACGGAAAGGCTGTGCTTGAAGATCTTTCTAAAAAACTAACAGCAGAGTTTGGACAGGGATATGATGTTCGTGAGCTTAGAAAAATCAGACAGTTTTATCTTGAATTCAAGAATCGGGACTCACTGCGTCCCGAATTGACCTGGACACATTACAGGCTTTTACTCCGTGTAAAAGATGAAACTGCTCGAAACTGGTATATGAACGAAGCTGCAAATCAAACATGGTCTACACGCCAGCTGGACAGGCAGATTTCGGTTTTGTATTACGAAAGGCTTCTTGCAAGTCAGGATAAAAAGGCTGTTCAAATTGAAGCGAATACAAAACTTTCAGAAATTGAGCCACAGCAGTTCATTCACGACCCTTATGTTTTGGAGTTTTTGAATCTAAAGAACTATCCGGCTTTGCATGAATCGACAATTGAACAGGCTCTTATCGATAATCTGCAGCACTTTCTACTGGAGCTTGGAACAGGCTTCTGCTTTGAAAGCCGTCAGAAGCTTATGCGCTATGAAGATGATGACTTTTATGTTGATTTGGTTTTCTATCATTCAATTCTGAAATGTCATGTTCTTATAGATTTGAAACTCGGAAAATTGACTCACGGCGATGTTGGTCAGATGGACAGTTACATCCGAATGTTTGATGCCCAGTACAAGCGAGATGACGACAACCCGACAATCGGCTTAATCTTGTGTTCTGAAAAGAATGATGCAGTTGTAAAATATTCAGTGCTTGCTGATGCTAAACAGATTTTTGCTTCAAAATATGAACTTGCATTGCCAAAGCCAGAGGAACTTGCTCATCAGATTAAAATGGACAGACTTTTGATTGAAGAACAAATGAAAGGAGAGATTAAATAATATCCGACTTCCACTTAATCGAATACAACAAATGAATATACCAAACTCTTAAACGAGGCAAGAAATGCCATAGCTGACAAGTCAAGATTCAGATACAAAACTGCTACAGGCTGTAGCAGTTTTGCAGTGGGGGCATAATCTTCTTTTAATAAACAAAAAACTTTCTGATGAAGAGACATTTTATTATGCAACTGAATCCGTCTTAAAAAACTGGAACAGGTATTTACTACTTAATGCAATAAAAATGGATTCTTATTCACTGTATAAGAATGAATTGCGTGATAATAATTTTTCAAAAGTAATCTCCGATATACGAGATTGTTCTATTAGACTTTTTAGAATTGTGACACACTGCGTCACGAATTAACATGGATCCATTACAGGATGCTGCTTCGTGTAAAAGATGAAACTGCCCGTAACTGGTATATGAATGAAGCAGCCAATCAAACATGGTCAACACGCCAGCTGGACAGGCAGATTTCTGTTTTGGATAGACTTTTAATTGAAGAACAAATGAAAAACTCAGAAGAAGATACTGAATAGATATAAAATGTGAGACGGTGTTTCGCATATTTAAAACTGAGAGGTAATCTAATGTCCGAATCCCAGTTAGTCGAATACAAAAAATCTTGGCACGATGAATATCTCAAATGGATTTGCGCGAGTTTTGCTTGTTAAAACTCGTTTAGCAAGACGCGAAGCGGATTGCGACGTTTTGCAAATGCTCAGGGCGGTGTGCTTTATATTGGTAAGCGTGATGACGGTTCTGTTTGTGGCATAGAAAAACTTGACGAATCTCTTAAAAAAATTGCAGACATGATAGAAAATCAGATTCTCCCTGAATCATCTCTGCATTATTCTTAAAATACACTCTGTTTACTCCGAAAAAAATAATCTTGTAAAAATCGTTACTGGCGTTAGGCGTTGTGGCAAGTCGTTTTATCTCTTGCAATTTTTAATTTCTTCGTAGGAAAACTTTCTCGTCTATTCATCTATCGTGAAATTCACCCCGCCGAATGCGAATGTCGAGTCCGATATTCCTGTGAACACGATTGTGTGCTCCATTCCTGCCGTGTAATCGGCGTAGAGAATTGTGACGGTCGTTGTGTTTTCGCCGATTGTTGAGCCGTCGCATTCCCATCTTCCCGGTACTGACGAAGAAAACTCTATTCCCGATTCCGTGTATGAAATCGAGATCGACGCGTTGTAGTCGTGCGCGATATAGACGTTGCCTTTTGGCTTCCAGTCAGCAGAGAGAGAGATGCTTTCTGTTCCAGTGAATGTCGAATTTGGAGAATAGCTTCTTCCGCTAGAATCTGTCCAGTACACGAATGTGAATCCGCTCCTTGTCGGTGTGGCGGACGGAATTTCTACCGAGTCGCCGTAGTGGAAGTTTTGAAAAGCCGGTTCTCCTGTTCCGCCTGCCGCGTCGAATTCAATCGTGTATGTCTCGATTTCCCATTGCGCGTACAAATTGATTCCTTCCTCCGTCGGCTCGAACGTGTCCCCGATTGCGTATCCGCTTCCGCTTCCGTCGCTTTGCGTGTTGTAGCCCGTCAGCCTGTAGCCTGGGCGCGAGAAATCTTGTGAGAGCGTTATCGATTCGCCCCAGACGACCGTGTAGGTGTTCGTCATGTCGTCTTCGTAATTTGAATGCAAAACCAGCGAGTATGAATTTGAATCCCACTGAGCGTAAAGGGTGATTGTTCCGTTTTTTGCCGAAGTGAGGTTCGTCACGTTTTCGCCGTCCGAAAATGACTGTCCGCTTCCGTCCGCTTTCGTGTTCCAGGACGCGAATGTTTTTCCGTAAAAAGTGAATGTGTTTTCTGAAAGGGAATATGTTTCGTCGTAGGTGAGGGGCATTTCCGACATGTATCCGCTTCCGCCGTTCGCGTCGAAGATGATTCTGTACGTTATCGCTGACCATGACGAGATGTAGAACGATTCTTTTCTTGGGGTCGCGGTGAACGATGTTACGATTCCGTCCGAGTAAGTGCTGATTGTAGAAGGAATCGATGTGTTTTCTGCTGTGTCCGCGTGATATTTCCAGCCGTCGATTGAATAGCCGGTTTTTTCAGTTTTTATCGAGGAGAATGCGTCGTCGTCCTCTGTCGGAAGGTCGTTCGAATAGTATTGGTTTCCGATTTTGAATTTGCGCTCCGTTTTTGCCGCGTTCGGATTTTCGTCGGGATTTTCGGAATAAAAAGTGTACGTCGTGTAATATGCGTCCTCGAAATTTTCGTCCGAGCAGGAGAAAATGCAGGCGAGAAAAACAAAAGCGATTGTTGCGGTGAAAATTGGCGATTGAAAAATCTTTTTCATTTTTTCCTCCTGTCCTAAAGCCGAAGCCCGATTGCGATTCTAGGCTCGATTATGCCTGTTTTGAAGCCATTCATGAAAACGTGCGTGTAATCGACTCCGACTTCGAATGCAAAGAATTTCATCGGTATCACGAAGAACGAAAGGCCTAATCCGACTGTCGGATAGCCGAAGAATGAAGAATCTTCCTGAGTGTTTCCGTAGCCGTTGTCGCTGAATGAAATTTTCCGCATCAAGAATGAAGGACCTGCCTTGACTGTCGCCTGGATGAATTCTTTTTCGGGGACGATTGCGACTTGGTATATTCCGTTTGCGAGCGCGGTGATGAATCTTGAGTTCGTCTCGTAATAGCTCGTGCCTGAATCCAGCGTGAAGTACGACGAGGAAAGACCGAATCCGAGCCGCTGCCATTTCCATTTCCACGCTAGATAGAAAATTTGCGCGTTTGCCGTGAGGTCTAGCGCAGACGAGTCGTAATCCGTGAGCGTTCCGTCGTAAATTTTCGCGCCGATTCCGCCGCCGACCATAAAAAAGATGTCCTTGCATTTGTACGGCTCAAGTTTTTTCCGCCTCTTTTCTTCTTCGATTCGCCTTTTCTCTTCTTCCTCCGCGATTCTGCGTGCCTCTTCCTCAGCTCGCAATCTCGCTTCTTCTTCCGAACGAATTCTTTCTTCCCTGTTCGCGGGATTTTCTCCCACTGCGACGATGTTTTTTGCGGTGTCGCTTTTGCCGCCCGTGTTCGTTATGCGGAGTTTCCAGTTTCCTTCGCGCGTTTCAGGGAAAGTCACTTTCACGGCACGCACCGTGATTTTTCCGCGCACTGTCTCGCCCGTCTTTTCGTCAAAAAGTTCCACCACGGATTCTTCCGAAACTTTGTCCGCATCGACTTTCAGGGTGAAGCTTCTGCCGTCCTCAAGAAATGTCGGCTCCGTTTCGTTGTCGATGAATTTCGGCTGCCGCTCGTCGAGTTTCGGCTCAGGCTCGATGAATTTTTCGACGATTACGATTTCTTTTTCTGGTTCTGGCTTTTGTTTTTGCTCAGCTTCCGTTTTTTCTGCGATTTCGTTCTGTTGAATTTCCGGCTGAATTTCTTCATTCGGCTTTTTCGGCTCTTCCTTTTGTTCTTCTTTTTGTTCTTTCGGAATTTCAGTTTGAATTTCTTCCGCAACGATTACAGGTTCCGGCTCGACGATTCTTATCGGGACGGATTCGCTTGAAAGCCCGGACGGATTCGTTATCCTGATTTTCCATTCGCCGCTTTCGACCGACTGAAAAGTGATTCCTGTCGCACGCTCTGTTTCGCCGCCCGATTTTCCGCTCGTCTTTTCAATCTGCAATGTGCCTTTGACTTTTTCGTTCGTCTTCACGTTCACAAGCTCGACTGTGCTTTCTCTCGTCACCGAAGAAATCGCAACGTCAATGCTCAGGTCGCTCTCGCTTTTTTCAAGCCGGCTTTTTTCTTCCTGCACAGAGATTTCCGGCTCGGCCGCTTTCAGAATCGTGAATTTTTTCCATGCGCTCACGCTCGATTCGCGACCGAGAATGTCGTAGACGTAGACCCTGTATTCGTAGTCGCCTGCCGGAAGCGAGAGTTCCATGTAGGAGCCGGTCGTTTTCGTGAATGTTGATTTTCCGCCGATTTTCCGAAGCTCCACTTTGTATTCAAGCGCGTTCGGGTCAGTTTTCCATTTGATTTTTTGCGGGAATTTTTTGTCGGCTGAAAAAACGACGTTGTTAATAGAAGAGAAAATCAAAATCAGCGTGAGGAAAAGCGTTTTAAGAAGCTGTCGTTTTTTACTCTCCATACATTCTCCCCGGTTCAAGCGGAACTGCCGTTTTCGGAATGTCGAATCTGATTTTGAATTCTCCGCGCGACGTTTTGCTGTGCTGTTCCTCAAAGCCGCTTTTTGAATGTGCGTATGCCGTCACCGTCCAGACAAACGTGCCGACATCGAGTTTGTACAGCTCCGAAAATTCGATTTTTGTTTTTTTCGTGAAAGATTCGCTTTTTATAAGTTTTAACGCGCCGTTCGGAAGTTTTCTGTAGAATTTGAACGTGTACGAAGTCGCGCCCTCAACTGAATTCCACTTGAAGACAATCGTCCTGTTCTTGCGTAGATATTCCGCCGTCATAGTGAAATTTTCTCTCGGGCTTACTAGAACTGCTTTCAAAAGTTCCGGGACTGCGCTTACAGTAAAATGCCGTTCTTCCGAGTCGAGCGGAAGCCCTTCCTGCGTGCTCGCCTCGATTTTCCATTTGTATTCGCCCGTTGTCAATCTCGTTACGCTCGTTTTTCCGCCGCTCACTTTCTGCGACTCGACTTCGCTGTACGCTCCGCTCGATGTTTTTTTGTAAAGCACGAACTTTTTCGTGAACGCCTTGTCGATTCCGTCGTTCCAGATGAAATTCTGCGGATTCCTTAGCGCGGTGAGCCCGTCGATTTCTTCGCCGTCGTCAGGATAAAAAAGCGAGACCGGCTCCGGCTGACGAATCCTGAAAGAAACTGTCGTGACAGGACCCGTTCTCTGCGAGGAAATGTCCTCTTCCGACAGCGCAACCGCCTGAATGCTTGCCGTGTAACTTCCTTTTTGAAGGCTGAATGTTGCTCCGTTTCCTGTTGCCGATGCATTCTGCGCGACGAGCTTTCCGTCCGCATCATGGATTTTCACGTTGTAAAAGTCCGCCACCGGAACGCCCTGCCAGCTCATTTTCAGCGGCGCGTCTTTGTAAAGCACGACATCTTCGCTCGGTATCGGATATGTGATTTTGCTTTCGGCGAGTTTTTTGAGGACTGAGAATCTCCGCGCTTCCGTCCAGTCGGTTTTGCTTTCGCCGTTTTCGCTGTTCACGCAACCGACTCTCCAATAAAAAGTTCCTGTCGGAAGTGAAATTCCTTCCGCCATGTTTCCTTTTATTTTCTGTTCCGTTTCCGTTGCCGAAAAATCCTCGCTTTTTGAAATCTGGAATATTATTTCCTGGTCTGCATTGACATTTTCCTTGTTCCAGATGAACTGCGTCCGCCTTAATTTTTCCTCCTCGCAACTGAAATTGTCGTTCGGATAGAGAAGGCGCACTTGCCCGATAGCTTTTTTCCGCTCTTTTCTTACGGTGAATCTTCGCGTTTCTGATTCGAGAGCTTTTCCGCCGTTCGTCATCTGCGTGACTTTCCAGAAATAATCTTCGCCCTCGTCGCTTGCAAGCGTCTCAATCGGGAATTCGATTTTTGAGGAGCCGATTTCTTTCGTGAAAATCGGCATCGAGAAATTCTCTGTCTTTGAAATCGTAATCTTGCACGGACTTTCTTCTCTTTCTGTTTTCCACGAGAAAATTTGGCTCTGCTTTTTTTCTCCGTATGTGATTTTTATTCCGTGTCCCGGGGAAATCAGCTCGGGCGGCGCGTCCCCGATTGCGGTTTTCAGCGAGAACAGTTGTGTCTTGCTCGGATTCGCGTAGCCGATGTTGTCGAGCGAAAAATACGGGGTTATCTGCCACCAGAATTCGCCGTCGCCGATGTCTTCCACGACCGCGGAAAGCCCCTGCACGTTTATGTCGACTGTAGGCTCATGCATATCCGCATATTTGCTTATTCTCAGCCTGTAATGCTCGGCAAAGTCTGATTCCGTCCATCTGAATGTCGCGCTTTTTTCCGATTCTCTTCTATTAATAAGCGCGTTTTGCACCGGAAAAAGAAGTGTAGGGGAGTCAATCTGCACGACTTCGATTTTTCCTGCCGCCGGTTTTTCTTTTGTGGAAGGAGTGTACGCCCTCCAGTAAAAAGTTCCGCTTCCGAATGCGACCGACGTTTTCTCCTCGTCTTTTGTTTTCAGCTTTTGTAAAATCGTCGAGAAATTCTTCTGCTCGGAGATTTCGATTATGACGTTCTCGTTTTCGCTTCCGTCCGAAAATTTCCACTCAAAAGGAACGTTTTCTTTTTCGCTTGCGAATTTCAGAATCCGCTTGTTTTTTCTTGGGCTGATGATTGAAAGCGCATTCATCTGCACGTTGCCGTCCTCGACGAAAATTGATTCTCCTGCCGTAATCTGCTTGTCGCCGCCCGATTTCGTCGTCACGGTCGCGCTTCCGCTCAGTGTGTCGATGCTCGCGCTTCCGCCGTCGCCCGTGTTCACCGACACAGTTGCGCCAGCGTCAATCTTCGCGGTTTCTCCGCCTGCGAATTTCACGTCCACCGATTGCCCGCTTTCGGTTGCGTCAACTACGGCTTCTCCCTCGTCAATCGAAATTTCGACTTTCCCCGATTTTCCGTAATGAATCTGCACCATCGAATTTTCGCCGAGATTCACAACCGTGCCGTCTTTTAATTTGAGCGTTGCCTGCGACATTGCCGCCGTTCGTATCGTGTCCTCGTTGTAGACGCTCGAATCTTGGGCGATTCTTTCCCATGCAATCCTGTCGTTGAATTTTCTCTGCGCCGTCCTGTGCTTGAACGAGATTCTTCCGACTGCATCTGCTTCGTCTCTCTTCGTCATTCCGTTCAGGTCTTTCCAGAAAAGAAAAATGAAGAAAACCGAGATTGAGATGCACAAAAGCGTTACGAGAATGTCAGTTTTTCGCGACTTGGATTTTATTTTCTTCTGCATTCAAATTCACCTTCTCAAAATCCGGCTGCGGGATTCCCAAAATCTTTCGCAGTTCCGCAAGCGTTTTTGGACCCTTCGGTCCGACTGTCCTTGCGCATTCCTCGTCAATCTCGAACGTCGGGTCTTTTCCTCCGAAAAAACTCTGCACGTTGAAATGCGGGATGTTCACGACTCCGTAAAAATGCTGCTTTCCTTTTCCCTTCACCTCGAATTCGACAGGAATCTGCTCGACGATTATTTCGCGCGACGCATTTTCCTTTTTTATCGTGTAGTTGTTCTCCTCGCACCTGATGTAGTCGATGAGGAGTGCCCTCGTGTCTTCCGTTATGAGTATGTCTGTTCCGCACGGCTTGTTCGATGATTCCGTCCTGCTAGCAAGGTTCACCGCGTCCCCAATCGAAGTGAATTCCATTTTGTCGTAAGAGCCCATGAAGCCGACTGTCGCCCTTCCTGAATTGAGACCTGAGCCGATTCTGATTTCGGGCTTGTATTTCGAGAGCGGATCGTTTGCGTGCGCGTTCGTGAATGCTTTCGCGTCCTTGTTATATTTCGAAAGCGAATACCGCATTGCAATGCAGCTCGTTATCGCGCTCAGTGCGTCGTCCCTGATTGCCTTCTGGTGCTTTTTGAACGCCGCCTCTTTTTCCGCCGAGCCGTCAGGAAGAAGCTCCCAGTCGAGGCTTTCGTTCCGTAGGACTCCCCAGCACGCCATGATTGCGTCTCCCTCGAATTTATCGACGATTCCGCCCGTGCGCAGAATGCAGGTGACCATCCTGCTCATGTAGTCGTTCAAAAATCCGATGATTTCCGCCGCGCTTTTCTCTCCGAACCTGTTCTTGAATCCGTCCGATATCGCAGTGAATCCGCGAATGTCCGAGAAGAAAATCGTGATGTCTTTTAAATGCGGCTCGAAGTCGATTTTCTTTGTGATGATGGCTTTCGTTACGCCCCTGTTCGTGAGCTTCGTGAACATATTGAGGATTTCGCGCTCGTTCTTCGTGCTTTTGACGAGGACGCCGATTTCGTCCTGCGACTTCGTTTTCAGTTCAGAGAAAAGAGGCGTGTTGAAATTTCCGTTGTTGATTTCGTTCACGACTGCGGAAAGCTGCTTGAGCGGCCTGCTCATCGATTTTGCGAAGAAATAAATGAAAAGTATCGTGAGGAAAAGAATCGCCATCGTGATGTAAACGTTGCGCCGCGTCGTCGCCCGAACTCCTTCGAGGACGATTCCTGTCTTTACTTCCGTGAGCACCGCGCCTTCCGCTCCTTCAAGCTTCCTGAACGCTCCGATGTATTCTTCTCCTGTTTCGTCCGTGTACGTCGTCTGCATGTTGTTCAGCTTGCTTGTTTTCATCTGCCTGACGATTGGCGCGAGCGACATGTCTTTTCCTTCCATCATCATTTCCATCGTGCTGTGGACGAGTGTCTCGCCGTCGCTGTTCACGAAGAACGACTGGTTTATGCTTCCTTCAGAGAAGCTTTCGAAAAGCGCTTCCGACGAATAGAGAATCCCGAGCGACTTTGTTTTTCCCCTTCGCGCTGTCGGGGTGAAAATCGCCATGAGCGGGACTTCGAAGAACGGGGATGCGTTTTTCAGAAAAACAGTTCCGAGTGACGATTGCTCGAATCCTTTTTTGTTCTGCTCGAAATAATCGGCTATCATCGAAAAATCCATCTCGTGCGACACCACGAACATCTGGCTGTAAAAAAGCGACTGCGTTTCCGGGATGTACACCGCCGCAATCTCCTTGTTCCTGTCGAAGAAAAGCTCGGTTATGCTTCTGATTTCCGTCTCGTTCCCTTCCGCCGCCATGCACAGGTCAATCATCATGTCGACGGACGAAATCGCGTTCTTGATTCGGTTCTGGCAGTCGGCCGCGGTCCTGCTGTTGAGCGCAAGGTTGTTCGACTCCGCGTTGCGCCGAATGTCGAGCGTTATGAAATATGAGACGAGAAACGTGACGAACACCAGCGCGCTGACGACAATCGCCGAGCTTATCGCGATGAGCTTAGTTCCGATGCTGTACTTGACTTTCATGTCCGAATGATTTCTTTCCATATCAATGTTAATTATGAGATATCAGGGCGAATTTTTCAAATTGCTATAAATTTGACGGATTTTTAAATCATGTTAAAATGAATGATATTTCTAAAATTACAGCACTAAGATTTTGTGCAGAATGGAGGATGAATGCGTTCCCTAAAAACTCAGTTCATAATGGTTTTCGGCTTGTATATGCTGGTTTCGCTTGCAGTCGTGGCGGTTGTTGCAGGCTTCGGAATTATAAAGACAGGCGAAGTTCTTGCGGAAACTCAGGGAATCCCTGTCGTTGAGAAGGCTGCCGAATTGATTGACGGCGACGAGTTCGAGAAGTTCGCGTACAACAATCCGAGCACAGACAATCCATATTACGAGGAAACAAGGAAAGCACTCCTTGACATAAAAAACACGGTCGGCTGCGAATATCTTTACACGATGATTCCGTTCTCCGGCACGATTTATATGTACGTCATCGACGGAAGCTGCGACCCTAGCGACGAGGACAATTTCTCCATGCTCGGCGACCAGGACGACATCAAGACGCTCGGGGACGCTCCGATGAGAGTTATGAGTGGTGAAGCCGAAATCTCGAATTCGGGGCTTGTGAAGCAGGACGAATGGGGGCAGCAGATAAGCACTTACCATTCGATAAAGAATTCGCAGGGAAAAGTCGTCGGCTTCATCGGCTGCGACTTCAACACCGAGTCGATGATGAACATCATGTACGGCAGAATCACAATGATTTCGATTATCAGCGTGGCGTTCGTCGTTGGCGGTCTCCTGCTCCTTTTCTTTATGACGCGTTTCGTTTTCAGCGGAATGAAGCACGTCGGAAACGCGATGGACGAGATTTCAAGCGGAAAGGCGGATTTGTCCGCGCGTATTCCTGTGAACGGGCATGACGAGGTCGCAACTCTTGCAAAAAGCTGCAACAGCCTTGTCGCGAGCATGAGCGGACTTGTCTCGAAATTGCAGTCGGAGTCGAAGATTCTTTCGGAGAGCGGAATCCAGCTTTCGGATAGGATGAGCGAGAACGTTGAGCTGATTTCGGAAGTTGCAGACGACGTGAACGAAATCGGAAACCACATTGACGAGGAAACGCGCAGCATCGAGGATGTGGCGTTGGGAATGCACAATGTCGAGGACGAGATAACGAACCTTGACGCGAAAATCATACAGCAGTCATCGGCGATAATGGCTTCTTCGTCCGCAATCGAGCAGATTTCGTCGAACATCGAGTCGGTCGCGCGCAATGTCGGTTCCATCTCGAAAGAATACGAGGCTCTCGTCTCGGATTCCCAGAACGGACGGCGGATGCAGGAAGACGTTTCCGAGCAGATTGTTCACATTGCCCAGCAGTCAGAGAATCTTAACGAGGCGAACACCGCAATTTCCGCAATCGCGGAGCAGACGAACCTTCTTGCAATGAATGCTGCAATCGAGGCTGCTCACGCTGGCGAGGCCGGAAAGGGATTCGCCGTTGTCGCGGACGAAATCAGGAAGCTCTCGGAAACTTCAACCGTGCAGTCAAAGACAATCGGAGAGCTTCTGAGCAGCATTTCCGTTTCGATTTCGGGCATCGTCGATTCATCAAGGCAGTCTGCGCAGGCATTCGAGTCTGTCGGAACGAAAATCGGGCAGCTGAACGACCTTATCCGCGAGGTTCAGAGCGGAATGGACGAGGAGAGCCGCGGTGTGAGCGACATTCTCGGCACGATGAAGACTCTCGACGGAACGACGAAAGATATCCGTGAAGCTTCGGCGCACATGAAAAACGAGAGCAAGAAAATGTTCGACAACGTTCGAAATCTCCAGTCGCTCGCGCTCGGCACTCAGGAAAAATCGACGCACGTCATTTCGAGCATGGACGCGATGAAGAATTCTGCCGATTCCGCAATGGACGCAACGGAGCGCAACCAGCAGGCGACGAACGGCGTGATAACGATGATAAACGGCTTCAAGATTTAGCCGGTAAATGAGAGCAGTCTGTCATTGTGCGCAGTCGATGGTCATTGAGCGTAGTCGAAATGACCTGACAACGCCCATTCGTCCCTATTTTATGTCCTTTGTGATTTCCGCTTCGAGCTTTTCCTGTGCGGAGCGGAGACCGTCGGAAATGTTTTTCTCGCCGCTGATTATCAGCCGCATTTCCTTTCCGAGTATCGTGTAGAATTCTTTCCAGTTGCGCATGACGGGGCGGTAAATGCCGCTTTCAAGCGCATCGCACACCGGCTTGTATTGCGGAAACTTTTTGATGACTTCCGGATCTTTCAGGCTTGAATATCTGCACGGAACACCGCCGGCTTCTACAGTTTTTCTCTGCACGTTTTTGTCCATCAGATATTCAAGGAGCAGTGCCGTGGCTTTCTTGTTCGAGCTTTTCTCCGAAATGCCGAGCGTCCATATTCCGTATATGTTCGCGTTGTATTTTTTTCCGTCTTTCGTTGCCTTTCCTGAGAATGCGATGTAGTCGAGCGGTGAATTCCTCGTGGGCGTGTACCAGCCAGGCCATCCGATTCCGAATGCCGCCGATTTGTTCGCAATCGCCGCGATGAAGTCGTTCTTTTTCGCCGCGCGTCCTGTTTTCAGAAGCTTCATGTACATTTCCATTGCCTCGGCGAATTCTTTCGTGTTGACGGTCGGATAGTTGTTCTCGTCAACGACCCACGCTCCGTGCGCAAGGAGAATCGGAAGGAAATCGACGACGATGTTGTTCTCGGTGTCGCCGCGAATCATGAAGCCGAGATTGTGCCTTTTTTTCTGGAACAGGCAGATTTTGTAGATGTCTTCTAGGGAGTCCACTGTCTCCGGGGTGTAGCCGGCTTCTTTGAGCATAATCTTGTTGTAAAGAAGGACTGTGACGTTTCCGTAGTACGGGGCAAGGTAGAGAGAGCCGTCCGAATAGCAGATTGACTTTGTTGCGCCGATTATGTCGTCGTCAAGCTCGTAGCCGAGTTCCGTAAGGTTTGCGAGCGCGCCGTTCGATGTGAATTCCGCCATCCATGAGCCGTCAACCATGCACAAGTCGTATTTTCCTTCGGGATTTTCGGAAACTGCCTTGTGGAGCGCGTCCTCGGAGAATTCCATGACGGTGCACATTATGTTGTTCTCTTTTTCGAATGCCGGAATGCAGCTTTTTATTACATCAGCGTAAGTTCCTGCGCGTAGGGCGAGCGTCAGTCTTGTCGTGGGGGTGTCGCTGCAGTAGTGCCGCTCTTTCGTTCTTAGGATGCATGATGCGCACAAAAAAGAAATGATGAGCAGCACAAAGATTATGTCGTACCGGGGTCGAAAACTTTTTTCCATTTTGTTCTTCTCCGCCTTTTTACAGTTTTTTTGTTTTTACCTGATTTATTTGAAAGAATCGATTTTGTATTTTTTCATCCTTTCGCGGACATCGTTCATGCATGATATGAATTTGCTTTCTGGTATCGAGCAGAAAATCTCGGTGATTTCGCTGTCGAGCTGGCTTCCCGCGACGAGCTTCAGCTCGGCAATCGCATTTTCGTGGGTGAGCGACGGGCGGTAGGAGCGTTCCATTGTTATTGCGGAATAAGTGTCCGCGACTGCAAGAACCCTTGACGCAAGCGGGATTTCGTTGCCCTTAAGGTGATAATATCCGCTTCCGTCAACGCGCTCGTGGTGGTATCTAATCCATTCCGTGATGGCTCCGATTGTCGGAATCGTCTCGAATATTTTCGCGCAGATTTCCGGGTGCCGTTGGATGAGATTTCTTTCGGAAGGAAGGAGCTTTCCTTTTTTTTCTATTATGCTTCTCGGAATCCGAAGTTTTCCTATGTCGAGTAGGAGGGCTGCGTACTGCAAATTCATCGGGTTCAGCCTGGCACGGATTCCGAACGGCAGATAATCGTACAATAGCATCGTCAGGTTCTGCACATGGAGCGAATGTCCGTCCAAGTTTTCGTCGTTTGTTTCAATCATGCCGATGATTGCCTCTATTGTTTCCATCGAAGTTTCGCTGACGCTTTCTATCTGCATGAGTCCCCAATAGAGCATTATCGTAAAGACAATCGAGCTTACGAGAACTGCCGAAGCGAATGGTTTCGACGGCTCTTCGTCGGTGAACAGCATTATCGCTCCTGCAAGAATCAGAATCTCCATTGCGCTGACCAATATCTTCGTGCCCGATTTTTTAAGCCCGCTTCCGCTGATTATGTCGTTTTTGATGAACAGCGCGAAAATAATCGTCATGAGATTCACAAGCATTAAAAGAAGGGAGAGAATCGAAAAATATCGTATTGAAAAATCCGTGTTGAATGTCAGGAAGTTGTTCATATCGGAGCGCTCCTTTTAGCCAAAATTGATTTGATTTTTTCCGGCACGCTTTGATTTGTACAACGCGTCGTCAGCGCGTTTGTATGCGTCGTCGATATCCTTGTCTTCTTTTTTTATCTCGGTTATTCCGACTGAGCCTCGTATTCCGTTCAGCCCGTCGAATTTGACGTTCCGAAGTTCCGTCATTATTCCCTCGACTTTTGCGAATGCTTCTTCCTTCGTTGTTATGTCCCTTATTAAAAGTATGAATTCGTCTCCGCCAAGCCTGCCCGCAATTGTCAGCTTCCTGTTCAGATCCCAGTCAGACACGACTTTTCCTTCTGCGTTCACGTCCATAACTTTTATGATTGTCCTTCCGACTATCTGAATCACCTTGTCGCCCATCTGATGTCCGAGCGTGTCGTTTATCTCCTTGAATCCGTCCAGGTCAATCAGGCAGAGCGCCATGAATTCTTCAGCGCATTTCGGAAGGATTTTCTCCACCACGGAAAAAAATCTTCCGCGGTTCAAAAGCATCGTAAGAGAATCGAAGCTTGATTTTATGTCCAGCTCGTTCTTTGTCTGCAAATCCCTCTGGTACAGTATGAACTGCGCGATTCTCGCACGCTGGAAAGTGTAGTGCAGCGTTATTGCGAGCGTCACCGCGATTACCGCGTTGTAGCTGTCGTGGTACGCAATGGAGAACGTCTTGTAAGTGTACGATGTGAGAATGAAAACACCGGAGCTCATAATCGAGATGAAAATCATGATGTACATTTGACCGATGTATGATAGGGAAGTGAGAATCAGCAGTATGAGGAACATCGTCGCCGGCATGTACGGCTGCGCAATCGAGCAGAAAATTCCGTATGACAAAAGAATCAGTATGCTCATGAACACCGACACGTACCTGTGTTTCTCCGCGGTCTTCCTAAAAGCAAGCTGCCATGTTCCGAAGACGATATTTATTGCGATATACGTCATGTAAAAGAACGCACGCTCCTGCGTCACCCCAAAGAAATTGAAAAGCGCGAACAAAAAATAGAATATGTTCACTATAAGAAACCATGAGTGAACAATCGTGATGTGCTTCCTGTTTGTGGAGCGTATTAGACTGGCACATTCTATGTAGGAATCCTTCGAATACCCGTAATAATTGAAACTGTGCTTTGTCATGCGCTATTCTCCCCTCGGAATTTTTTGGAAATCTTTATTTAATTGTAAAATCTAATTTTTCATTTCTCAACTTTAATTTTGATTTTTGATAGGGCGACAGGACATATACAGACATGAAACTCAGTTTGCATTATCCCGATGTTCGACTTTATAATGTTGTGTATCAGAAACCCATGAGGAGCGAACGATGTGGAACTATTCTTTTGTCTTGCCAAATCTTGCCGTCATAGCTGTTTTTCTTGTCTACTATTTGATGCGCCCGCGCGTTCCCGTGAAAGTTGTCAAGGCGTTTCCGAGGATTCTTTTTGTTGAAGTTCTGCTCATCTTGATAGACCCGATTTCGTCTCATATCTCGGAAAAATTCTCCGGCGTTGCAATACCGTTGCAGGTTGTGTCGAACGTGATATATTTCATGCTTTTTTTTCTACGCGGATATATATTTTTTAAGCTGACGGCCGGTATCGTGAAAATCAGCGTCCGCAGGCACATCTTTCTGTTCGTTTTGTCGGCTGCAATTCTGATTGTTTCGCAGATTGCCGCTCTGTCAAATATTTTCCACGAAGTTCTCTTCTCAATTTCGGAAAACGGCTACAAGGTTGGCAAATTCTACAATATTCTGTATGCGTTCTCGCTCTATTTCATAGGCGCGTCGTTTGCATGCATATTCATCAGGTGGAAGTCTGTCGATTTTTGGAGAGCACGCATTTCCCTGGTTTTCAACACGGTTCTTCTCGTCGGATACATTTTCCGCGCGACTTTCCCGCGATGGCTTTTGATGGACTCTTTCTGCATTCTCGCAATCGTCATAATTTATTCGAAATTCGAAAGCTCCGCGCTGTACATGGATTCGACTTCCGGCGTGTTCAATTCGAAGGGGCTTTCTGATTATTTCGATGAAATCTTGGGCAAGAATCTGAATCTGGTGTTTTCTTTCTCCATAAGAAATTGCAGGGAAATGCGCGAGATGTTCAGCAACCGCCAGATTGATTTTTGCATCGGCATGATTGGAAAATATCTTCTTGCGGCTTTCCCAAAACTTTCTTCGTTTTATCTTGGAGACGGCGTGTTCGTTCTCATCGGCAAGGACGAGGGCGACTATGAGGCTGTGAAGTCTTCGCTTTCCGAGCGGTTCTCGCGCCAGTGGACGTGCGACGACGGCGTTAGCGTGATGCTCAAGGCGAATTTCGTCTATGCGGACGGCGTTATGAAGGTGAAGGATCCTGAGCTTCTGATAAAGGCATTGATTGAGCTTCTCAGGCAGGCGGAATTCCCGAACGGCGGCGATATCGTCGTGACGGATGAGCGCCTGAAAGGAATCGAGGGCATGGCTTCGATAAAGCGCGCTGTGGAATATGCCGCCGAAACGAAATCCACAAAGCTCTTTTTGCAGCCGATTGTCGATGCGAATACGTTTGAGCTTGTCGGTGCGGAAGCTCTCGCAAGAATCTGCGACTTTAGCGGAAACATCATTCCTCCGGGGCTTTTCATTCCGATTGCGGAAAAGAACGGGAGAATCAACCTGATTGGCGAGAATATGTTCGAGATGGCGTGCGAGTTCTTCAAGAACCACAATCAGGGCGGCAAGCTTTCTTGGATAAATGTGAATCTTTCGCCGATTCAGTTCATGTGGTCGGACTTGCACGAAAGGTTCAGCGCGATTCTTGCAAGGAACAGCCTCGACGAGCAGTACCTGCACCTTGAGATAACGGAAGAGTCGATGATTGATTTTGATGTTTTGCAGAATCAGCTTGATATAATGATAAAAAAAGGATTCAAATTTGTCCTTGACGATTACGGAAAGGGGTATTCCAATGTTGCCAGGCTCAGCAAATGCAATGTCATAAACGTGAAAATCGACATGGAAATCGTGTGGAACCATTTCAAATCGAACGACTCAATTCTTCCTGCGATTGTCAAATCCCTTAAGGCGATGAATTTTACAGTGACCGCGGAAGGAATCGAGACGGAGCTTATGGCAAGGCAAATGGCGGAGATGGGCTGCGATTATCTTCAGGGCTATTATTTCTCTCAGCCGCTACCCGCAGACGAATTTGCCGCGAAGTACGGTCTTTGAAATGTCCGGCTGAAAAATTCTATGTGTTGTTTTTCAGCCAGTTTTTCGGGCTGCTTCCCGTGTTTTTCTTGAACACGTTCGAGAAATAATTCTGGTTGCTGAAGCCGAGCATCGACGATATTTTTGCAAGCGTGAAATTTCCGGATTTGAGCATGTTCTTTGCCTGCTCGACTTTCATTTTTTCGTGGAGCTGCTGGACGCTTTGCCCTGTCAGCTCCTTGCATTTCCTGCAAAGATAGCTTCTGCTCACCATGAAATGCTTTGCCATCTTCTCTATGTCGGTCATCTCGTTGATTGTCTTCGTCAAATAATCCGTAATCTGCATTGCGTTGAGCCTCGTTCGGCTTGCATTGCTTTCTGGAGCCGCATTCTCTTTTGCGCTCTCTTTCAGAATCTCCTGAATCTGATTTTGCTCGATTTTGTACGAGCTGAATTTCACTTTTCCCTCGCGTTCGTAAACTGAAAAAATCGCGTTGCTCAGAAGAAGACGGATTACATCGTAAGTCGCAAGGTTCGGCGTTTTCATCTCGAAAAATGCGTACCCGAAATACATATCGGCGTGGTGCAGAAGTTCGAGCATGACAGAATACCGCTTTCCGCTGCCGAAAAATTCTTTCGGAAAAAGATGAGGCTCCGAAATCGGCTTGTGCATGAGAGCGCGCAGTTTCTCGTCCGCTTCCGGTATCGTGAATTCAATGCTCGGAGTCGGGAACGAATAGCTCATCGTGTCGCTGAGGGCAAGCATGACTCCCGGAATGTCCAGTTCTGCCAGCTGGTAACGGAGAGAATCGAAAATCTGGTTCATGTCCTTTGCGGAAAGGAAAGTCGCTGCCTGGCCTGAGATGTTGTTGATTCTGTACGGATTCTCGCGTGCAGTGACCGTCTCGTACTTTTGGAAAACCGAGACGAGCGAGCGCATCTGGTGGAATACGTTCTCAACGCCGAGCACGATTTTATATTTTTCGTTCGCTAGGACTGGAAGGAGGGCAGCGCGCAAGGAGCTTATCGCGTTCTGGAAATAGTCGGTGTCGAATTCCCCCGATTTCCTCACGTTCTGCATTATGTTCTGGAACCACGAGAGCATCCGGCTTTCTTTTGCGCTGTCGTAAATGTCGGAGAAAAACGCGTCGAGCATTTTCGATATGCTGTCGTCGTTCTCGTGCGGAAAAATCGGGCGGATTTTTTCCGTGAGTTTTCTTCTCAAGTTCGATTCGGATTCGTCGCACATTGGATTTTCAAGCACAATGCTTTCGTCGAGATGCGAATTCGACACGCTCTGCTCAAGGCAGCCGCAACTTTGGCGGATTATCAGGTCGGTCGGAAAATACACGGTTTTGCATTCCTGCTCAGGAACGAAAATCTTGTCAATCAGAACTTCGACTGCCGCATATCCTCTTTTGAAATACACCAAATCGATTGTCGTGAGCGGCGAGCGCGATGTGACGCTTTCGTACCAGTTGTTGAAGCCGACGACCGCGACATCGTCAGGGACGGAAAATCCACGGCGGCAGAGCTGCTCAACGCCTTCCGCCGCGATTATATCGGACGCGGTGACAATCGCCTCGATTTCTTTTTTCCCGTGCATGTCGAAATTGTCGATTAGGCGGTCGAATGCCTCGTCAATGTACTTCGCTTCCATTTTCTTGTTCATCATCACGACTGAATTTTCAATTAAAGGGAGATTCCGCTCTTTCAGTTCGTTCTTGAAATTCAACATTCGCCGTCGCTGAGGCTCCGATACGTCAGTTCCGACGAACGCGAATTTTTTGTAATGATGAACGCTCGTGAGATGCTCCATTATGCTTTTTATCGAAGACGATGAGTCGATTTTTATCATTGTTGCTCCCGGAATGTCCATGTGGCCGATATCGACCATCGGGAGCGGGCGGATTGATCCGAAAAGTTCTTTTATCGCGCCTTGCTCCATGAATTCCGAAAGGGAAGCTGCCCATGTCACAACACCGTCGAGCAGCGGCGGCTTCATGAATTTGAAATTCTTCTTGTAGTGCGAGAGGAAATTTATGTCGTCGAAAAGCGAATACCGAACGGCTTCGCCCATGTTGATGAAATTGATGTCGTAATCGGCCGCAGCCTGCATCATGCCTTTTATGTACTCAAGCGCAATGAAGTGCCGCAAGTCCGCAATGCCCGTGAAGCCGATTGTGACCCGTTTGCCGGAATTCTTCCTTTCCGCAAGGAATTGTTTTCGCTCAAAAATTTTCAGTGCCATGTTCTGATTCTAGCATGATTCCGAATAAAAAAATTCAGTTTGAGGGGGGGGGAGAAATATATAAAATATTCCACAAAATGTTAAAAATCGTCTTTTGTTTCCGCTGATGAATTCAATGTTTATCCAAAATCATGCTTTTGGTATTCAAAATAAAAGAAATAAATACAGAATCGGATATAAAAAGCGGAATAATGAATTTTGATTCCATTTTTGGACAATGGAAACATTTTAAAGTGTCTTGCAGGAAACAAACGGAATGTGCGCCTGTCTTCCCTTTTATTCAGGCGGCATTCCGCAAGTTTCTGAAAATGGAGGTACGAAATGAAAAAAGTTATGGCTTTAAGATGCCTTAAAAATGCTTTCATGGCACTCTCGGCATTCGCGCTCATGTCGTTCGGTGCGGTGTCATGCTCAAGTGGGGACGATGAGAATTCTTCACCGCAGTCGGAATCTGAAATCAAAACTGAAACGCCTGAAGCAAGCGGCAGCAATGATGATTCTGAATCGGACAACGAAAACAAGACGAATGAAAAAGCAGACGGCAACGACACTGCAGAAACATTCACAAATCTGACCGGCGAAAAAACTTCGACCGTGACCGCAGAAAGCGACGAGAACGCTGACATCCAGATTGTGATGTGCGGCGACTCAATCATGCGCACTTATTCCGCGGCCGAGGGCGACGAGACTGGTTGGGGACAGGTGCTCCAGTTCTATTTCGACAAGGGCGTTTATGTGAACAACACGCTCTCAAACGGCGGACGAAGCTCAAAGTCCTTCTATTACGAGAAAGGACGCTGGGAAACTGTGAAAGAGATTTTGGCTGAGCGGAAAGATTCAGGAAAGAAGACTTACGTTTTCATCAACTTCGGGCACAACGACCAGAAATATTCGGGCAACGGCTCGACATTCATGAACTACGCCACTTACGCAAAGGAAAATCCTGACGGCTGGGCAGATGTCACTTACACGAAAGAAAGCAATGTAATCGATTCATACGACCCTTCGACTTCCCCTGACAACGGAACTTACAAGGACTTTTTGCAGAAATACATCGACGAGACAAAAGCACTCGGCGGAACTCCTGTGATTTTCAGCCCGTTCGTGAGATGCGATGTTTCTGGCGGAAAAGTGACTGACAAAGGAGCTCACAACCTTACTTCTGTTTATGCAAACGAAACTGTTGCGCGCGGAAATTATCAGGAAGCGGCAAAGGAAATCGCCGAGGCAAACGATGTTGCATTCGTTGACATCACACAGCTCACGCGCGATTATGTCGATTCGGCTCTTGCAAAGGGAAAAGAAAAATTCGTCTACTGGCCGAACGACAACACTCATGTCCGTGCTCTTGGTGCGCTCAAAATCTGCGAGCTTGCGATGAGCGAACTGAAGACGAAAATCCCTGAACTTGCAACCCACGCAGTTACGCCCGATGCGCGAATCCTTGTTGACGCAAACACAATCGACTTCGGAAGAATGTATCCTGGCAACAACTGCGTAAAATCTTTCAAAGTAAGCTCATTCAATGCGGCAAGCGGAAAAATCACAGTTACGGCACCGCTTGGTTACACTGTGAGCCTTTCTGAGAGCGACGGATTCGCAAAGACTCTCGAAATCGACACTGCATCAGAATATTTCGGCGATGACATCTACGTCAAGTTTGAGCCGACTGAGGTCTGCGAGTACAACTACAATCTTCAGGTGACACATTCTTCGATTACGCCTGATTTCGGAAACAGCCCGGTCGGAAGCATGAGCGGAAGCATCCTTCTGGTTTCGCTTACAGGTGCTGGAAAGCAGAAGGCCGAGGGCGGACAGGATTATGAAGTGACATGGCCGATGATTGATTCAAGCAAAAAGATTTCATACACGGCAGAAGTTGACCCGGAGGGAGTTGTTTCTCCTTCTGTCGCTGTAATCGGAAGCGGCCTCAAAGAATCAATTGTCAAAAACGATTATGTTAACGGAAAAGCACGCGCAAGATTCTGCAATTCCACATCAGACTGGAAAGGAGAAAAAGACGAGGACACATACATCGAGTTCAAGCTGCCTGCCGGAAGTAGTTCTGTAATCGTAAATCAGATTTCAGTTGAGCTTGCTTCTAGCGGAACAGGAAACATGAGATGGGATGTCCTTTATTCAACAAACGACGACTTTTCTTCGCCGGTGACAATCGTCCAGTGCGGGCAGGGAACTGCAATCGACAAGGACGGAGCAACCAGCGCGAACTGCAACGAAGTCCTCACGGAATTCAAATCGGACGCTGACATGGGAATGAGCATCGCAGGAAAGACGCTTACAATCCGCGTTTATCCGTACATGAAAACGGCAGACCCTGGAAAAGGCGCGAACCGCCAGATTATGGTCGGCGACGTGAAAATCAGCGGAATCGTGCAGTAAAGATTTGAAATAGAACAATCAGAAACTGCGGGTAAAAATCAGCTTCTGCTTTGGAAGGCAGGAGCTGATTTTGCTGTGTGAGGATGATGAAAAATACCGGATCAACATACAAAAATATTGCGGGCGAGTTTTCTTCTGCAAAAGGGGATCAGAGGCTTTTGAATGTAAGTGCTGGCAGTGGCGGAAAATCTTATCTTGCGTGGCAGAAAGTTCCAGATAGGTTGCAGGATTTTTGCAATTGGATAAACAGGGAACGCAAGAATATTAACAAGAAAGACATTCAAAAAATCTACGAACTTAGTTTTGAAGCGCATTACCGTATTGTTTCAATTCATCCGTGGGCAGATGCCTATGCTCCGAAGGAGCAAACGTCAATAATTTCCAATTACGCAAACGGAGCGTTAGCGACGTATGGGAATGGAAGGATGAGCCGTTTGATTATGAATATGATTCAGTATGAAGCCGGCGTTGTTCCTTCAATCGTAAAAAAAGAAAGCCGTGCCGAATACATCCAGAGCCTTGCGCTGAGTCAGGAGAACGAAGATTCAAGTATTTTCGTTGATTTTATGCTGAATCATCATGCAGAGAATTTGCAGAAGCAGATTGCAGAATACAAGGCTTCGATGGAAAAATGACGCAGACAGAAACAGGGGAAATTATGAAAAACGAAATAATAATAGAATATAAACTGCCTAAAAACCGCCATGATGCAGCAATTGCTCACGGGGAAGATTAGAATAAAATAGAAAGGAATATAGCACTATGGATAATAGAATTACAGTAAAAACTTTTTTTGAGTCAATTCCGCCATACAAAGAAGTTGAAGTTGAAGATTTAAAAATAATTTTTTCTGTTGTAATGGGTGGTAAAACGGTTAATTCAAATTTTCCTCAAATAGAACTAGAGTGTCCTGTTTGTAAAGGAAAGCGATTTTTTGAAAAGACAAATTCAGAGTCAAAGTATTCTTCTTGTGATGGATATTCATTAGAAACTGTTTTATATACGTGTAAGAATTGTAACCAATTTCAAAAAATATTTACAATCAAATATAAACAATTAGATTCAAAAAAAGATGCAAAGACTATTCCAGGAACAATTATAAAACTTGGTGAGTATCCACCATTTGGAGATTCTATACCATCAAAAGTAATCTCATTAGTTGGAAAGGAACGAGACTTTTTCTTAAAAGGAAGACGTTGTGAAAATCAAAGTTTAGGTATTGGAGCTTATGCGTATTACAGGAGAATTGTTGAAAATCAAAAGGATAAGCTTATAGACGAAATTATCAAGGTGTGTAAAAAACTTGGTAAACAAGAATCTTTAATTGAAGATTTAGAAAAAGCGAAAAATGAAACACAATTTTCTAAAGCTGTTGATTCAATTAAAGAAGAATTGCCAACTTCTTTGTATATAGAAGGTCAGAATCCTTTGAAACTTTTACATAAAGCTGTTAGCAAGGGAATTCACAATATGACAGATGAGGAGTGTTTGCAATATGCAGAAAGCATTAGAATTATATTGTTTGAACTTACAGAAAGAATAAATTCATATTTAAAAGAAACTGCGGAAATACATAAGGCAATTGATGTTTTAGGAAAAATATAAAATATGAAAGAAGAAAATGAAATGTTTGTTTTTATAGATGAATCTGGTAATACAGGACAGAATATAGCTGATAAATCAAAACCCATTTTTTATCATTTAGCAATCTTATCAAAGTATAATCTAGATTTAGATTTAAAAAATAGAATTGGAAATTTTTTGCAAAGTCATAAACAAAAGGAACTTCATGCAACAGAAAATCCAAAGATGTTAGAAGAGTTATCTCCCATTATTCTACAAGTATTAAAAGAGAATAATGTTTCATTTTACTATGCTGAAATTGAAAAATCTTTATTAGCATATGCAAAATTATATGATACCATTTTTGATAATGTAGAAAACTTAGGAGCAAGATGGACTGCTTATCAATTCCGCCCTTTAAGATTAATGCTTTTATGTAATCTTATTGGAATCATTGACGAAAACATAGCATTTGATTTTTACAAGAATTGTTTAATGGCTAATTCTCAGCAACAAGCAGACGAATATTTAAAACGAACTTGCAAACTAATATTGGCTGAGACTTATAAATTAAAAGATTATAGAAGTAAACAAATTATAGAAGATGCAGTAAATGGTGCAAAATACTTTTCTTCTGATATAACAATGTTTGAGAAATGCAAACAAGATAGATGGAGGCATTTGCCACATATTGTTAGCTTTTGGCCAATGTTAAGTGCAATTTCTATATATTCCAACAAGCATAATTTAAAAGTTCATCGGATTATTCATGATGAACAAGAACAGATTCATCGTGTTATTTCAGAAATGCATGAAGTGGCTGCTAAAACAGGGAAGACGGGTACTATTTGGGATTTAAAAGAAAATGGGGCTTTAGATTTTACAAAGATTCCTGAAAATAGTTTTGAAATGAAAGATTCCACAAAGAGTTACGGAATACAAATTACTGATGTTTGTTTGTATGTTCTAACTCATGATGAACCAGATTCTTTTTTTGAGCCACATAAATATGAATTGTACAATTATATAAATAAACATTTGATTGACAGGTTCATCTTTTCTAAAAAAATGCTGTATTTTGAAGCGTCTCTCTGGTATAACAAAATTATGAACGCAAATCTTTCACAAGATCAAATAGAGTTTGGAAAAGATTTTGTAAAGAAGATGGATGATAAGTTTTATGAAGATTATCAAACCATAAGGAGATAAAATAAATGTCCGAATCCCAGTTAATCGAATACAAAGAATCTTGGCGTGATGAATATCTCAAATGGATTTGTGGTTTTGCAAATGCTCAGGGTGGTGTGCTTTATATTGGCAAGCGTGATGATGGTTCTGTTTGTGGCGTTGCCGATTCAAAGAAACTTATGGAAGATATTCCCAATAAAGTTCGTGATGCGCTTGGATTGATTGTTGATGTTGATTTGATTACTGAAAACGGACTTGATGTTATAAAAATCAATGTTGATGAAAATCCTTATCCTGTAAATTACAAGGGAGAGTATCATTATAGGACTGGCAGCACAAAACAGCTTTTGCAAGGTTCGGCACTGACTAATTTTCTCTTACGGAAAACTGGAAAAAACTGGGATTCTGTTCCACTTGAAAATGTGAGCGTTGATGACCTTGATAAAGAAAGTTTTGATATTTTCCACCGTGAAGCAATTCGCAGCGGAAGAATGAGTAAGGATGATTTAAAGCTTTCGAATCTGGATTTGCTTGAAAAACTGAACCTTCTTGACGGAAGTATGCTTAAGCGGGCTGCGGTTCTCTTGTTTCATCGCAATCCTGAAAAATGGATAACTGGTTCCTTTGTAAAAATCGGATTTTTTGAAACTGACGCAGATTTGCGTTATCAGGATGAAGTTCACGGTTCTCTTATGATTCAGGCAGACCGCGTTATAGATTTGCTTTATACAAAATATCTGACCGCAGAAATCTCCTATGACAACATAACCCGAATTGAGCATTATCCATTCCCTAAAGATGCTGTTCGAGAAGCGGTGTTTAATGCGCTAATTCA
>JAFXSM010000015.1 GCA_017525605.1 Treponema sp.
CTTGCTTGATTTCGTCGTTCCCGGATTCGAAAAAACGGTGCTGACTCTTCTTGCGGAGAAAAAAATCATAGTCTGCTGCGTCGGTGACATTTTTCATGCGGAGTCTCGCGCACGGGAGAGGTGGGCCGATGCTTACGAGGATTTCTGCGCGTATTACTACGACGGCGAGGAGCCTTCGCGTTTTTCGGAAAGCCGTGCGATGTATGAGGAAATGCGTGAGAATCTTTCGCTTCTTGAAATCATCCTTTTTCTCAAGAAATGCTTTCCTGAAAATTTCCATGTCCTGAAGGGAAATCACGAGAACATAAAAAATGCGACATATTCGCCAGAAATCAATATGGATTTCGGGAATAGAGGGTTCAGGAAATTCTGCGAGGAAGGAAATATGTGCTGCGAATTCATAAAAATCTTCTACGACGATATTGTTCTTCACAGCATAAGCGGCTTTGAGAGTATGCTTCCGATATGCGCGTTGTTCAAGAACTGCGTGGTGAGTCATGCCGAGCCGAGCCGCGTTTTTTCTCGGAGAGAAATCGTTGACGGCCTGAACAGCGACGAGGTCGTTTTCGGTTTGACGTGGACGGCAAATGATACCGTCATGGAGCAGACTGTTGACGGAACGATGAAGAGCCTTTACAAAGGTCGAATCCTGAAAGTCTTTTCCAATCCGCTTAAGAATTCAGTTTGGATAGGCGGGCACAGGCCTGTTCTTGATGTTTATCTTACTCGGCAGAACGGGCGTTTCATTCAGATTCATAATCCTGACTGCGAATATGTTTCGCTGGTTCTTCCAGGAAAAAAATTCAATCCTGATTCGGATATTTATGATGTAAGTCCGAACCGGTAGTTCAATAAAAAAGTAGCGCATAACAAAAAAGGAAAACGAAAATCAAAAATCGATTGATTATGGAGAAAAAAAATGGCAAACAATGATGAAACAGTGGCAGCTTCAACTCCACCGAAAAGAAATGTAAAACCAGCTTCTTCGCCTGCAAAGACTGTTGCAGCCACAAAACCTGCGGTTGCAAGACCTCAGGCTCGTCCTGCCGCAACTGTCGCGGCTGCCCCAGCTCGTCCTGTAGCGCGTCCGGTTGCTCGTCCTGCCGCATCCGCGTCTGCGACTGTCGCCGCCAAGCCGAGACCTATGGCAGCCGCTTCTGCAACTGTCGCCAGCACGGCTTCTGCCGCAAAAGTTTCTCCTTCGACCGAGAGAAAAGTCAGAAAAATCGGAAAGTATGAGGTGATAAAAAAGCTTGCGCAGGGCGGAATGGGTGCCGTTTATATCGGATTCGACCCGGATTTGCAGCAGAAGGTCATAATCAAAAAGCAGATTCTCAAGGACAACAGGAATGCGGAGGAGAGGTTCAAGCAGGAAGCGAAGATTCTCCGAGACCTTCAAAGCCCGAACATCGTCAACACATACGAGTATTTCAAAATCGGGAAGAGCAGCTACTTTGTTGAGGAGCTGATTGACGGTTCTTCGCTCGATTCCCTTTTGGAAAAGTACAAGAAGTCGCGCGCTGCCGAAGTGAACGACAACCCTGCTTCCGATTGGGCGAAAGAGGGACCGCTCGGAACTGCGCTTCCGCTCTACATTTTCCGCGAGGCGTGCTACGGATTGCAGTTCGCGCACGCAAACGGAATCGTCCACAGGGATATCAAGCCGGGAAACCTTCTGATTTCGAAAGACGGAAGAATCAAGCTCACGGATTTCGGAATCGCCGCGAACGACAAAATGGAAGACACTTCGATTGATTCGGAGGACATGGACGTTGATGAGCAGCAGAACGACAACGGCGACAATCTTACAGTTGCCGGCGCGATTCTCGGAACTCCTGCGTATATGTCGCCTGAGCAGGCAGTGGATTCGAGCGAGGTTGACGAGAAGGCCGACGTGTTCTCTATGGGCGTGATGCTTTACGAGATGCTCACTGGCGAGAAGCCGTTCGACCTTCCTATCGATTTGAATACTCTCAAGCCGAACGAAGCCGTGATGACTGCAATCAAGAAGGGGAAATTCAAGAACGACCCGAAAAAGCTCAATCCTTCGATTCCGCGCGGAATTCTTTCGATGATAAAGTCGATGCTCAAGTTCAAAGCGTCAAGCCGCTGCTCGATTTCCGACGTGATAAAAGTTTTGGACAAATACCTTTCGCGTTGTGAAATCGACAAACTCGAAAAAGAGCTTGAGGCTTCCGTGAAGGCATTCGACAGGAACGAGCATCACAGAATCGTATTCTTCAAGCAGAAGCTCCCGATTGCGCTCATCGTAGTCAGCTCCATTCTTGCGGCTGTCCTTATCGGTGGCGGTGCGTATTTTGCTATTCAGAAGAGAAATCAGGAATATGTGACGAACAAGCTCGCATACAAGAGCAATGTGGCTTTCAGACCTGTCAACATCATAATGAAGACGCCGAAGGAAGATGCCAATGTTGCCGGTGTCAACTTTCCGATTATCGCCTACTTCTACAAAGACGATAAGGCAAACCCTAGCGATGTCCTTTGCAATGGAGATCCTAATGTTGACGATGTTTCTGATACTTCTGTTGAATTTGCCCTCATGGACGAATCTGCATTGACTGACGCGCAGAAAAAATCGAAATTCCACTACTATTCTTCGAGCCTGTTCTATGCAAAAGCCGGAAATTACAGGGTCAAGCTCGTGTTCGGTTCGTATATAATATGGAAGACGATAAAAATCGAACTTGGCGAGGACAAAAAGAAAAATGCCGAGCCTGAGAAGATTTGGATTGAAGACCTTGCGCTTAAATTCAGCGAGATGCAGAAAAACAAGGAGATAACGCTCATCGTGAACGTCGTCGATGTTAAGACGGATAAGCCTGTGAAAAATCCTGTCATAACAATCGAAAATCCGAACAAAAAGTATGTTCCGCTCAAGGATTTGACCCAGAAGGAGAAAAAACAGCTTACAATCTGGAGAGTCAGGGCGACCGCTGACGGATATTCAAGCAGCGAATTCTCGATAAAGCCTGACTGGTATCAGGACAAGCTCCTCGTGAACATCGGTCTTGAGTCGCTGAGGTAGAAAGAACAGGACTGTTTTGTTGGAAACCGCAGATTTTTCGCTTTTTCGGAATCTGCGGTTTTTTCTTGCCGTCGAAATCTCCTTTTGTTATATTGAACCTATGACTGATAACGAAAATATTGAAAACGAAGAAAATATTGAGAACATTGAGAATGTTGAAAATGCAGAGAATGCAGAAAATGCAGTCAATGCTGATAATAATGAAAATCTTGATGCAAATGAAAATAAATCAGCTGATGCCGAAAATGTCTCAATCGATTCTGATGAAAAATCCAATGATGAAAAAAGCGATGAGCTGCCGGACGGGGAATCCGAGGAAATCCTTCCTGACCCGATGAATCTTCCGAAAGGGAAAAAGCTTTTCGAAATAAAAATATCCAGAAACAAGAATTCCGACGACGACGATGGAAAAGATGGCGAGACCGACAAGAAATTCCAGCAGAAGATAGCGAAGGCTCTGACTTCTTCATTGACATCCGCATTGAACAATGCGCTGATGAGCCTTGATGATTTCATGCCTTCTCGTCTTTTCATCATGCCTCTTGCAGGGCATCCGATTTTCCCTGGAATCTACGCGCCGATGGTAATCAATTCGCCGGAAGACACGATTCTCGTAGAAAAGGCAATGACCGAGGGGGACGGGTTCATCGGTTTCGTCCTCACAAAGAACGAGGAAGAAATCCCTTCGATGTCGGATTTGTACAGAATCGGTACTGTCGCGAAAATCCTTCGAAAAGTGAATCTGCCAGACGGAAGCATCAACATTTTTGTTTCCACGATTAAGCGTTTCCGAATAACACGCACTTTGTCGGCTAATCCGCCGTTGTGCGCGTCCGTCGAATATCTTGAGGACGAGGAAACCGACACTTTCGAGGTCAAGGCTTTGACACGGGCTGTCGTCAGCGAGATGAAGGAAATCAGCGAGCACAATCCGCTTTTCACCGAGGACATCAGGCTCAACATGGTCAACATGGAAAATCCGGGACGCATTTCGGATTTCGTTGCCACTGTCCTGAACGGCGAGCGCGAGGAGCAGCAGAAGATTCTTGAGGAAACGAGCGTCAGGAAGAGAATGGAGAAAGTCCTTGTCGTAATCAAGAAAGACCAGGATTTGATAAACATTCAGAGAAAGATTCAGGAAGAGCTCAAGGACAATTTCGAGAAGAACCAGCGCGAGCATTTCCTCAGGCAGGAACTGAAGATGATTCAGGACGAGCTTGGAGGAGAGGACGGAAGCGACTATCAGAAATTCAAGTCGAAGATTGAATCTTTCGGTTTTGAGGGCGAGATAAAAGAGACTCTCGAAACGGAGCTTGAGAAATTCAAGATAATGGATCCGAATGCGTCCGAGTATTTCATGGAGCGCAATTACCTTGAGCTTGTCGTTTCCCTGCCGTGGAAAGATTCGGAGGCCGAGAATTTCGACATAATCAAGGCGCACAAAGTCCTCGAAAAAGACCATTACGGACTTGATGACGTGAAAAAGCGAATCCTTGAGTATCTTTCGGTGCGCCGTCTGAAAAAAGACAACAAAGGCTCGATAATGATTCTCGTCGGACCTCCGGGTGTCGGAAAAACTTCAATCGGACACTCGATTGCGGAGGCGATGAACAAGCCGTTCTACAGGTTCAGCGTCGGCGGAATGCGCGATGAGGCTGAAATCAAAGGCCACAGAAGGACTTACATCGGTGCGCTCCCAGGAAAGATTTTGCAGGGACTCAAAATCACGAAATCGAAGTCGCCTGTCTTCATGATTGACGAAATCGACAAGATGGGAGCGAGCTATTCGGGCGGCGACCCGGCTTCCGCGCTTCTTGAGGTTCTTGACCCTGAGCAGAACACGAATTTCAGGGACACATATCTCGACCTCCCGTTCGATGTCTCTAACGTGTTCTTCATTCTGACTGCGAATTCTCTCGATACGATTCCGGGACCTCTTCTCGACAGGGCTGAAATCATCAGCCTTTCAGGTTATATCGATCAGGAGAAGATGGAAATCGCGAAAAAATATCTGATTCCGAAATCCCTTGAGAAAAACGGATTGTCGCGCAATCAGGTGAAATACACGAAAGATGCGCTTTTCAAGATTGCGGAGGAATATGCGCGTGAATCCGGCGTAAGGCATTTTGAGAAGTGCGTTGACAAGATTCACAGGAAACTCGTCCTTGAGAACCTGACTGGAATCCCTGCCGACATAAAGAAGCTTTCCGATGCGAAAATAGTTGAGTCGGAAGGTGACAGCGTTGAGGCACTGAAAAAGAAGACATTCACAATCGAAGCTTCTGATTTGGAAAAATATTTGGGCAAACCGATTTTCGATGAAAGCGAAATCAAGGTTGCCGACGTTCCTGGAACAGCAATCGGTCTTGCCTGGTCAACTGTCGGAGGCGACACTCTCAAACTGGAGGCAGTTTCGTTCCCTTCACAGAACGGCGGTCTTCAGTTCACGGGACAAATCGGCGACGTAATGAACGAATCCGCATCTATCGCGCTGAACTGGGTGCGCCGCTATTCAATCGAGCACAATATCAAGCCGAGCGAATGGTTCGACCACAACGCGATTCACCTGCACATTCCTGAGGGCGCGACTCCGAAGGACGGCCCTAGCGCGGGAATCACGATGGCGACGACGTTCATGTCGCTCATCACCGGGCGAATAATCAAGCCTCACGTCGCGATGACTGGCGAGCTGGATTTGACCGGAAAAGTCATGCCGATTGGAGGCCTTCGCGAGAAAACTGTGGCGGCAAAGAGAAACGGAATCAAGACGATTTACATTCCGTCCGGCAACGTCCGCGATTTGGACGAAATTCCTGACATCGTGAAAAGCGGAATAAAGTTCGTCCCAGTTTCCGACGCTATGGAAGTCATGCGCACGGTTTTCCAGCCAGAAGCCAAGAAAGTTGAGGAAGGATATGGCTTCTAATTTATAGCCATTGAAGTTGGAGTTTTTATGATACCTAGAATTTTTTTGAACCCGAAAGAAGAAAACGAGCTGAAACAAGGTTTTCCGTGGGTTTTTGACAACGAAATCGAATCTGTGAAATTCGAGCATAGCGACGGAAGCGGAATTAAGACAGTGCCGCTGAACGATGCTTCTCTTGATGAGCAGGTGAAGGACGGAAGCGTCGTCGAAGTTTTTGCACATGCAGGTGCGTTTCTCGGCACCGGTGTCATCAACAGAAAGTCGAAAATCACGGTTCGCATTATCGGAACGGAGCACGCCGACAAAATCCTTGCCGACACATATTCATTCTACGAAGCGAAAATTCAGGACGCTTACGATTTGAGGAAGCTTCATTATTCGATAAAAGATTCGTACCGCCTTGTCTACGGCGAGTCTGATTTTATCCCGGGTCTTATTGTCGAGCGTTATGTGGACACAAAGAAAAATGTCTATCTTGTCGTTCAGTTCTCGACGCTCTCGTGCGAGGTTTTCCGAAAGGAAATTCTTGCCGCACTTCGAAAAATCATCAAGCCGTATGGAATTTTCGAAAAATCAGATGCTCCTACGCGCGAAAAAGAGGGGCTTTCTCTCAGGACTTGCTGGGAAGGCGAAGTGCGCGACGAGAAAATCGTCATACGCGAGAATGATGTTCTTATCGAAGTCGATATTGCGAACGGGCAGAAGACCGGATATTTCCTTGACCAGAAGGACAACAGGAAGTACGTTTCTGCATTCTGCAACGGAAAGCGCGTCCTCGATACGTTCACGCACACTGGTGCTTTCGGCCTGAATGCTGTGAACGGCGGCGCGAAAGAAGTCATTTCGGTTGACATTTCGCAGGACGCAGTTGACCTTGTGAACAAGAACATCGAGCTGAATCATGCCGAGAAAAAGATGAGCGCGGTCTGCGCTGACGTTTTCGCGCTTCTGAAAAAATATGAGGAGAGCGGAGAAAAATTCGACGTAATAATCCTTGACCCGCCGGCGTTCACGAAGTCCGCGAAGAACATCGAGAAGGCTTACGGCGGCTACAAGGAAATCAATCTGCGCGCGATGCGTCTTTTGAATCCGAACGGAATCCTCGTCACTTGTTCTTGCTCGTACTTCTTCGATTCCGCTCATTTCTACGGAATGCTGATGAAAGCCGCTGAGGATTCCAAAAAGCGTGTTCAGATAATCGCAAAATTCGGTGCTGGCCCTGACCATCCGGTTCTTGTCGGTTATCCGAAATCTGAATATCTGAAATGTGCGGTGTGCCGTGTCGTATAATTGTGTTTTCGTAATCGGACCAACTGCGGTCGGAAAAACCGCAATCGGTGTCCGTCTTGCCGACAAATTCAACGGCGAAATCATCAGCGCGGACTCAAGGCAGGTGTACAAAGGGCTGGACATCGGCACAGGAAAGGATTTGGCCGACTACGACTTTGTCGGTTCTGACGGTCAGCAGAAGCATATCCCGTATCACATAATCGATGTCTGCGATTTGTCGAAAGAGTACAATCTTTTTGATTTCCAGACAGATTTCTACAATGCTTTTTCTGATATCACTTCTCGCGGAAAACTTCCAATCTGCGTCGGCGGAACAGGAATGTATGTCGATTCGATTCTCCGCCAGTACGACATGATAGAAGTCCCTGAGAATGAGTCTGAAAAAAAAGAGCTTGAGTCGAAATCTTACGACGAGCTGAAATCGATTCTGATTGCCGAAAAGAAAAAGCTCCACAACACGAGCGAATTCGGCGACAAAGAGCGGATTATAAAGGCGATTCAGATAAACAGGTTCACGAAGTCGGATGAATATGCACTTTTGAAAAAGAAAATGCAGGAAAGCCGACCGAAAATCGAGCCGCTTGTAATCTGCACGACGCTTGAGCGGAATCTCGTCCGTGAGCGGATTGCCGCACGATTGAAAGCCCGCATTGACGAAGGGCTGGTCGAAGAGGTCGATTCCCTTCATAAATCTGGCTGGTCGTTTGAAAGGCTTGAGTCTCTCGGTCTTGAATACCGGTTTGTGAGCGAATATCTTCTCGGAAAATACGGCGAAGTGGGCAGTTCGGATGCAAAAGGCAAACTTTTCGAGCTTCTCAATCTTGCAATCGGACAGTTCGCAAAAAGACAGGAAACTTGGTTCCGAGGAATGGAAAAGAAAGGCGTTAAAATCAACTGGCTTCCGAAAGAGATGGACGTTGGCGTTCGTTTCAAAGCCGCCTGCGAATTGCTCGAAAATTCGAAATGACGATTTACAAAGAAAAAGACCTCGGATTTATTCCGGGGTCTTCGTATTTTTAAATGAATATTTTGTTTTCGCGTTTGGATAATTATGCTGTTACCGCATTTGCTTCCTGGACTTTTGTGATGTATCCAGTTCTGATACATGTGTCGAACAAAGCTTTGCTGAGATAGTCAGTAGTGACATCTTCGTAGCCATCTTTGTCCCGGACGATGCGCACAACATATCCGTCATCCAATTCACGAACTACTGTCATGTAGTCCGTGTTTTTGCCGATGCTTTTCAATGTGTAAACTGCCATATTTTTATCTCCATAAACTTTTTTATAGAATGTTTTCTATAATAATGTGTCCCCTAACACATACCTCTATTTTCGGTATTTGAAAAAAGGAGTTTAGGAAAATGTTCTGCTTTGACGCTCATAATCATCTTTGCCACTCATCGTATCCGATTTTTGAAGAAGAAGTCGATTATTTTTGCATCTCTTCTTTCTGCACGGAAGAAGAGTGGGCGAACTTTCAGCTGCATGACAGGAAGAATGTATTGAAGTCTTTCGGCATTCACCCGCAAATGTTCGCATCAGCTGGTTTTGCGCAGGTCGATTATGAAAAATCACTGTCGCTGCTTAAAAAATTGCTTTTGAATGACGAGATTTTTGCTGTCGGTGAAATCGGATTTGATTTTTTCACTGATGAATTCAAAAAGACGAAGAATGAGCAGGAGGAATTCTGGAATATTCAGGTTGAACTTGCATTGGAATTCAAAAAGCCGATTGTCATTCATGCAAGGAAGTCGATGGAAAGAATCTTCCTCGATTCTGCCCGGCTGAAAAAGCTTCCTGCCGTAATCTTCCACAGCTTTGCAGGAACGAAAAGGGATGCTCTTTCAATTTTGAACCGAAATGTGAACGCGTTCTTCTCGTTCGGAAAGCATCAGATTTTTAACGGCAAGAAAAGCTCTGTTGAGATGCTTGAATCTTTCTCGGAATTCCCGGAACGAATTTTTGTCGAGACCGACTGTCCGTACCAGACTCTCCGAAACGAAAACGAGACTTTGCCAGAAGAAATCGCCCTCGTCTACGAAAAGGCAAGGGCGATTTCCGAAACGGATATGTGTTCCCTGACAAAAAAATCATTCGATTTTCTTATGAAATGCTGCAGCTTGCGCTGAAAACTTTTGCGGCATTCAGTGCTTCTTCGTATTCCCTTGCAACGTCCGCGCAAAGCTCGTCGATGTTTCCGTCCGCTTTGCCTCGGAGCGTGTCCTCAAGTTTCTGACCGACGCTAGCAAGCCTTTCCGCGCCGAGCTGCCTGCCTGCTCCTTTTGCCGCGTGGACGTAACTTGCGGCTTCCTTCATTTCTCCTTTTCCGACAAACTCTTTCAGCTCGTCGATGCTGAATCTCGATTCGTTGATGAACGTGTCAATAAGGACTTTGTAAAGCTCCATGTCGTTGTCAACAAGGTTCAGCCCTTTCTCTGAATTCAAAATCTGAAGTTCTTCCATTTTTCTCTCCGTCATTGTTTTTTTTATTTTTCTTTGTTTTTCGTTCGCTATTTTTTCAAATTTTCGTAAAAATCCTCGCCGTTGTCGTTCGTCACCACGAAGCAAGGAAGGTCTTTGACTTCGACAAGCCTCACGGCTTCCATTCCCAGCTCTTCATAGTCGATGATTTCCTGCGACAATATGTATTTCGATGCGATGAGGGCTGCGATTCCTCCCGGTGTGCCGAGGTAGAACGCGCCGAATTTCTTGCAGGAGTCCGTCCATTCCCTGCTTCTGTTTCCCTTTGCGAGTGTGACGAGCGCGGCTCCGTTCTTCATGAGCGGCTCCGCGTATACGTCCATTCGTCCTGCCGTCGTCGGTCCGAAGCTTCCTATGACGCTTCCTTCCGGCGTTCTTGCAGGTCCCGCATAGCAAATCGGATATTTCGATGCGTATTCGGGAAGTTTTCCCGTTTCGTCGAGAGTCTTCTTCCATCTTGCATGTGCCGCATCCCGTGCAACGAGGATTTTTCCTGACAGCAATATTCTTTCGCCAGGTTTCGCGCCTTTAAGCTGAGAAAGGACTGAACTGATTCCTTCCGAAGTGCTGATTATGCGGCATTCGTTCGGATTCGCGTTTTCTGCGAATTGCACGATTTCGCTGAATCCTTCTATCTCGCTCGGATTTTGCACTGTCTTTTCGAGATAAAATCCGCTTTCGGTGACGAATGCCTTGAGGTTTCTGTGCGCGGAACATGAAACTCCGAATGAAATCGGGCAGCTCGCTCCGTGCCGCGGCAATCTGATTACGACTGCGCTGAGTGCGAACGCTTTTCCGCCGAACTGTGAGCCGTAACCGCTTTCTTCCGCAATCTTCATGGCGATTTCCTCAAGTTCCCTGTCCCTGAACGCGTTCTCGTTCGGCTCGTGTGTCATGTCGTCGTATGCGCCCATCGTCGCGAGCTTGAGCGTGAGAAGATTCTGCTCCGGACTGAGCCCGCCTGCGACGATTCCGATTGTGTACGGAGGGCAAGCGGACGTTCCGAATTTCGAAATCTGCTCCTTCATAAGTGCAGTGAATCTTTCTTTTGTGAGGAAAGCCTTTGTGCCTTGTATGAAACTTGTCTTGTTTGATGATCCGCCGCCTTTCGCGCAGAAAATCATTCCCATCGATTTTTCAGGAAGATTTTTTACGAAGCCGGGGGTAGGGGCGAGTGAAGCTTTTTCTGAGAATATTGCGACTTGTGCCGGCATGTTGTTTTTCGGGTCGAATTCTTCGTAGAAGTTTTTCGGGACGCTTGTAGAAAAACGCAGCTTCTTTTTGTCGTAGATTTTTTTTGCGCCTTCAGACAGTGATTCGTATTCGTCGCCGTCGGATTTGAATCCCTTTTTCTTCCAGCCGAAGATGTTTGCGATTCCGGTGTCCTGGCAAATCGGAAATTTTCCTTCCGATGCGGTCTGCGCGTTTTTCAGAATGCATGCGCAGACGTATCTGTCATTGTCGCTTGCACCTTCGGACGATGCCGCCTTTATGACGCTTTCAATGTGCTCTTTTGTAAAAGTGAACGAAAGCCTTGTAAATGCACATTCCGCCGTTTTCTGCAGAATGTCCTCGCCGTTTTCTTTTGGGAAAAAATCGAAATTGCTGTGAATGTCTGTCTGTTTCATACAATCATTATCATTTTTTGACTGCTTTTTTTCAAGAAAGGGCAAAAAGCGCAAAGTTATCTTTTGTACAAAACCGACGTTATAAAACGTGTAATAAAAAGTCGTAATTTGCTATTGACAAAAATATGCGGGGGGGGGGTAGCGTTTCTTTAATTAAAATAATTTTTTGTTTTATAAGGAGTTTCTCATGAAAAAATGTGTAACCACTTTGTTCGCACTTGCTGCGACGGCAGGAATCGTTTCCGCACTTCCTGATTCAAAAGTGAATGTCGGAACTGCAGGTCTGATTAGCGACGATGCAATCGACAGCCTCAACTTCGGTCTTGAGGACAAGAAGGGAATCGTTTTCACTGCTACAAATGCAACAAACGTAGAAGCCGGCTGGGGACAGTATCTTTCAGACGCTCTCTGGCTTTCTGTTTATGATGGCTACAATTTTAACGGCAGTTCTTCTGAAAAAGAGTCCATCACTCATTCTTACGGAACGACTGACGACGTAAACGTTGATTACATCGACACTGCAAGAACATTGACTGTCGGAAGTGGTTCTAAGAACTTCTACAACACTCTTGCATTCGGAATCGCTTTGAATAAGTCAATCGGTTTTCAGCCGTATTGGACTGCTAGCTGGAATACTTACCAAACACCGTCTACTTTCACGGCTGGTTCTGCACTTGGGGGAACTACAACAACTACAGAATCTTCAACTGAAAGCACACAGACAGGTACAAACACAAACACAGAGTACACTGACATCAAAAACAAGACACGTAACAACACTTTCGGCGTTAAATTCAACGGAATCGGAACACCGAAACTTTTGGGCGACCGCGAGTTCTATGTCGCGCTCAATGAAATCAGCTTTAATACTAGCGTAACAAAAAGAAGCGGCGACTATTCAACTTCTACAGTTGTAAACGGCACGACTACAAGCGACATTTCTGCTGACGGCATTTACAAAACAGCATATTACACTCCGAGCATCGACTTTGAGCTTGGCTTGTTCCTCGGTCAGTTCGGACCTGCAAAGACTAGCTTCGTTCTCGGAAATGTTTTTGACATGACTTTCGAGGGCAACGAGTCGAACACACACCACACATCTGTGACAAACAATGCTACGACAAGAACGACTGTTTCAACTGACTTCGAAAGAAGCTACGGCGACTACTTTGCTTGGCATAACGAAATCGCGCCTAGAGTCGACTTCGACTTTGACTTGAACGAGAGACTCACACTCAAGACTCGTGCAAAATTCGCTGTCGGTTTCGGTCACACAACAAACGATGACGACACAACTGATGTCACGACTACAACAACAGCTTACAACAAAGAAACCAACACAACTACTGTAACAAGAAGGCATGTAAAGAGCGGTGTTGGTAATCAGAATTCTGATGTTTTCGAAACAACTCTTGCTCCAGAATTCGACCTCGGTGTTGTCTATCAGGCGGTTCCTGAAAAGTTCAACATCAACTTTGGACTTGCAGTTGAAACAGGTACTTTCACTTGGACAAAAACAAACAAAACAAACGCAAACGAGAACACTGTAACAACAACTACATACACAGACGAGCTTGGAAACACAACAAGCACAACTGCTGTTACTGTAGCAAACGCTGGAACAGGAACTGCAGAAACTTCTGAATACTCATTCAATAACGGAACAACTTCTGCATACGTCTACCTTGGCGGAACATGGTTCTTTAGCGAAGACGTTAAGATGGATTTCTACTACTCGAACAGCGGAACTTCATTCTTCAGCAACACAAACGGATTCGGCATTGATTTCTCAATCCGCTACTAATTACGGCATAAGGAGTTTATGCGTATGAAATTGAACAAATTTACAAAAATTGCAGCCCCTGCCGCTGCGATTTTGACAAGCGCTTTGCTTGCAGGCTGCGGTGCCGAAGTTGACGACACCACCGCAAACTACAGCGAAGCCGAAAAAAACGTCACAACGACAACTGGTAGCACAAGATACGTCGTAAAGAGCGGTTCTGTGTCGGTTGGTTCTGGCTCTGTCGAAGTCGGCGGTTGGGGCGACGTCAGCTTTACAATCGAAAGCTATGCAAAGCTCGACCTTGGCACGCTCGAAAGCGCAGTCACTTTCTATAGCCTCAAGGACAACACAAACGACGCTTCGTATTATCCGATGCACGACAAGGAACTTGAAAAAAAATTCTTGTGGGCTGATGAATCAGAAAATTCAGGAATGATTGAAACATCAATCGGCTACGACTTGAATCTCAAAGATGTGACGACAGACAAAATCGCCATCATCGTTGACGCGACAAAACTCAAGGACAAGAGCGGAAATGCAGTTTTGAACATTGATGACGACGATGTTGCTGGCGAAGAGACTGATAGCTTTGTGGATTACATCACGGCAACAGGCACTGGTGTTACTACGGCTTTGAGTAATACTTATTCAGAAAAATTCAACAAGGGATGTAGTGCTTATTTCCCTGGAGTTGGAACTTCTCTTTATTCATCTGACGGCAAATTAACAGGCAAGCTCCGCTTTACTACCAATGCTCCTGCAAGTTCTGAACCAGCTGCAACAACAGCTACTTACGATTCATCTTGGGCTTCAACTTTGAACAGCGTCATCTTGTTCCAGACAAAAGCCGCCGATTCAACAGAGTGGAAAGATGCTGACTTCGCGTTTAAGTATTATGACGCAGATGATACAACAAATACGTACGCTGAAATTGATGCTCATACTTGTGTTGCAGACACTCCGGTTCTTCCGGCTGGCACGAAGTATCGCGTTGTCATAAAAACAACGCCGAACCTCGCCGCTCCAAGCTGGTACGAGAAAGTGTACGGACACAAGGGCTATGTATTCTCTGAATCAAAAGAATACAAAGTTGATGCAGATGACTATACAGGTACTACATACAGCGGAACAAGCACTTTCTTTGCAGAGTCGCCAAGCTACATCGTTAGCACATACAGCTCAACTGCAACAGAAGCGGCTACTTTTGATCCGCAGAATATTTCTGACAGTACAATCAAAAATGCTCAGACAGCGCTTCTTTCTGTGACTTTAGACAGAACAAACGGCGTTTATACAGTTACACCAAGCGGTTGCAAAGTTTCTGCTGCTGATGATTTCGTTATTACAGATTCAAACAACACAAAACTTGAGCTTGCTTCAACACCGAAAGTTGTCAAAAACTCAGATGGTGAAGTCACAACTGTTTATGTCACACTCAAAAACAAAAACTTTGCTAAGAAATCTTCTAACACAGTAAAACTTTGGGTTGGACACGGCACAAAACTCAAGGAAAATATCGCTTATCCGAAGCAGCTTGAATTTGGTAATTACGCGTCAAAAGAAGTTCCGTCTGAAATCAGCGGATATGTTCTCTTGAGCACGAATTAGGAGTTTATATGAAAAAATCAATTATAAACAAAACGCTTGCCTTTGCTTCTTCGGTATTGCTCGCTTCATGTTTTGTAGCATGCAGCCCGGAAGTAGAGGACACGACTGCAAATTACGCAGAAAAGGAAAAGGCAGTTACCACAACTACCAGCTCAACCAGCCACGCTGCAAAAGGTGGTAGTGCATATATTTCTGATATTAATGGAACTTCATATAATTCTTGGAGTTCTAGTCTGACAATTGCTACTGCCAGCAAAGACACTCAGATTACTGTCAGCATCGAAAGTTATGCAAAGATTGATGAATCAAGCGTATTAAGTGCCGTCGATTTCTACACGCTGAGCGACAACACAGAGAACAAGTACTACTATCCTGTACGCGGAAGTGCACTTGGAAAGGATTTGCTCCACACAACGGAACCAAGTTCATACTATGGAACTACAACTTTCCTCTTCAATGTTGACACGAGTTCTGTAACGACAGACAAAATCGCACTCGTCGTTGACGCAACCAAGCTCAAGGACAGGAGCGGAAACGCAGTCCTGAACACAGACGACGACGATGTTGCGGGCGAGGAGACAGACAGCTACATTGACTACATCACAGTTTCCGAGAAATCTGACGGAACAACGGAAACGACAGCGTTGAATAACAGATTTGATGAGGAATTTGACAATGCTTATCTTTCATCTTCAGTCTCAAAATCTGATTTGAAAGATGACGACGGAAACTTGACTGGTAAAATCCGCTTTACAGTGAGTGCTCCGAAAAAATCGGTTTCGTTCGATGAGTACGGAAATCGAACTTGGACTTACGATGATTCACTTGCTTCTTCTTTGGCTTCAATCTACAAATTGCAGACAAAGGCTCCGAACGCGACAGCTTGGTCTGACGTTGCTCTTTCGTTCACTTATCACTCGGATTCTGATTCAACGGGCGTCAATCCTGTTTCTGCAAATACCTACACTGCAGACACTTCCGCGCTTTCTTACGGAACACAGTGGAGGCTCGTCCGCACAAACATTACAAGCGGCTCTGCTCCTAGTGACTACGCAAAATACTTTGGTCATGCAGGCTACTTCTTCTACTGCGGAAGCAAGGAATATACGGAGATTGTATCTTTTTATGATTCTGCTTCTAGTAGCTATAAAGAGATTTTCACTTCAACCGTCTACACTGCAAGCCCTGTGAACATCTATGCGTTCGGAACGACGGAAGCTGCAACGACGGACTTCGATGCAACAGATGATTACACGGACGATGTTGCAATCTCTGCACAGAATTATTTGCTCAACTTCTCTAAGACTGAGAATGGCAAATGGTGGATAAGTCTTAACGATGGCGAGTTTGAATCCGCATCAGATTTCATTGTCACGAATGCAAACAATGCCAGAGTTGACAGCATCGTGAACGTGGTAAAGGGCGGCGACAATAGAATCATCGGCGTTGAGATTGCTCTCAAGAACAAGAATGTCGGCGGCAATTACAAAGTCTGGGTCGGAAACGGCACGACCCTCAAGTCAAATCCAGCATATCCGACACAGAAAAAATTCGGTGTTCCTGCTGACAGCTCAAAGGGCGATGTCGGCGGATATGTGGCACTTTTGAATTTTGAAACTGTCCACAACAGCGCGTCTTCTGATATTGATGATTTTGTATTGACTAATGTTGAAAGCACAGAATACATCGACTATTACTATTGGTTGGATGCTGGCGATTATTATACAATACAGCTTGCAAATGGTAATGTAAATTCTTCTCTTCTTACAACAGATTACGCACCAGCCTGTTATTACGGCAGTGTAAAAGTGACAAGCCTTGATGAGTCTTCAAATCCGTTGGGAGAGTTTTACAATAGTTATAGCTATAGTTTCACAGTTTCTACTAGTGGCATTTACAAAGTTCGCGTGCGAAGTAGATACTCTGGCTATTCTGGCTACGTCGGCTTCCACATCTACAAGAACTAGCTGAGCTGAAAAGACTGGTTTTTCGGATTTCCGGTTTGTGAAAAAATCCCCTCCATTTTGCTCCTGGCAATGCGGAATCGTCACCACATTGCCAGGAGCTTTTTTTATTTTTCTGTTTCAACAAATCGAATGTCGCGGATTCCGATCAGTTTTAATTTATTCCGAATCGATAATCCCACGTACGAATTCAACCGCCTCTGAAATCTCTCTCTCGTCGGGATGCCCCTTTTTTAGTCCGACTATCATTCGAAGCGGACCGTAAGTGTCATATCCGAAACAGATGTATTTTCCTTCGACAGTGCCATGTTTTTCGTCGATTATTTTCTCTATTTTGTTGAAATATCTGCCGCTTTTTTCGCCGCAGGTACACATCAGGAATGTCTTTTTGTTTTCGGGAAGGTTGTTTTCCGCAAATCGCAGAATCTTTTTGTGGAAAGAAAAGAAATATATCCCCGACGCGAATCCGATTACGTCGAACTCGCCCAAATCAGCGGAATCTGACTTGAGGCTATCTATCAATGTCACATTTGGAAAACGCTCTGCCACAGCTTTGACGAGTTTCTCTGTGTTCTTGTGATGATATGAAGCGTAGACAATCGCACATTTTGTCATGTTTTTCCCCTAACGTTTTGGATTTATTAAACCTGTTCGGAAATTTCAGTTTCTGAACAGGTTTATTTTAACATGATATGCAAGGAAGAAGGAATTTTATACAACAATTTGCTGAGTGCAGAACCGAATTTTGAATAAGTGCATTGAAAATGCGTTGTAGATTAAAACTGCTTGTAAAAAAAAACAGGCCACGAAAAATACTGAAACGCTTCGTGACCTACTTTGAATCTAAATGATAAGGCTTTTGAGTCGGGATGACAGGGATCGAACCTGCGACATCTTGGTCCCAAACCAAGCGCGCTACCAGCTGCGCTACATCCCGAATTCTTTGGGCAGTGAGAGACTCGAACTCCCGACAACCTGGGTGTAAACCAGGGGCTCTACCAACTGAGCTAACTGCCCGACTGATGAATATATAATACTGTAGTTTTGAAAATGTGTCAATAGAATGTGAAAAAAAATGTATTTTTTTTATGTTTTTATAAATCTGCCCAGAAAAAAACACTGTTGACCTAAAATAAAAAATCTGTCATAATATAGCTCTACTTGCCCGGGTGGCGGAATTGGCAGACGCGCTAGGTTCAGGTCCTAGTTCTAGCAATAGGGTGTGGGTTCGACTCCCATCTCGGGCATGAATTGAATAATTCAATAGACCGTTTTTTTTGCGGTCTATTTTTTTTTGCATTTGCGGTGTAATCGCTAAAAAGCTGAAGATATGAATTTTCGCTGTGCCTTGGAAAAATCATAGTTAGAATCAGAATTCAGAGAGACTTTTTTTGTTTTCAAATTTATTGGAAATTCTTCAAATAAAAATATGCGCCTGCAACGAACAGTGCCAGCACGAACAGTATCAGAAAGTACGACCAAGCTGGCAGTGAGCCGTCGATTTTGCCGTTTTTTGCGTCGATTGCGGACAAAAACTGCTGCTGCGTTCGTCTTGAGATGTGATTTTTTTCTTTGTAGTTTTTATTATTGATTCCTGAGACCGTGTAGCCGCAGTTAGGGCAGCCGTTCTTGAATTTTTCGTTTGAGCCTGTCTCTCCGCAGACGGGGCATCGGACTGAGGCGAAAAATCTTCCGCATTTCGGGCAGAATTTTGAATTTCCCGGAACTTCTGAGCCGCAACTTTCGCAAAAAAATTTAGCGTTTGTGTTTTTCATTTTGCGCTATGCTGTGATTTTAAGAACGAGGTGTTCTGTGTCGTTTGAAATTACGTCTGCCGTAACTGACTTTATTGAATCTGTGCTTTCTGTGTCGTCTAAGATTCGGAGCGTTGCGGCGTTGATTGACGTGCCTTCCGAAAGTGTTCGTATGAACTCAGGAATGTCTGGCGTGAACTCAAGCGTCTTTCCGTTGAAATTTCTTGCGGCACCGGAAACAAGTGCAAGGGTAATCGGATTTGTAAAGACGAAGGAGCAAGGAACTGTCTTGAGCTCTTCTTCTTCGTCCGGCTTGTTTTCTTCCGGCTGTTCTGGTTCTGAAGGCTCGCTCTTACAAGGCTCGCTCTTCGAATCTTCCGCAACTTTCGGCCTGTTCAGTTTCGAATCCAAATCCGAGAGGATTTTTTCAAGCCCTGCATAAATTCCGTCTCCGTCGTCGTCATTGAAAATGCCGGCCACGTTGAGCGTGTTTGCCTTATCCCTTTCCTCGTCGGAAAAATTGTCGCCTGCGATAAGGATGACTTGAGGGAACTGTATTACGTCAAAGGAGCTTGCAGTTGTGTCGGAAGGTTTTGACCAGCATGAAAACTGCGTCAGCGTTTTCCAGTGTCGTGGATAATCTTTCGTGCTTATTATGATGAGGTGAGGGGAAATCTCCTCGATGTTGTCCAGCGCTTTCAAAAGCCAGCGGTAGACAATCGTGTCATAGCCGAATTTTTCAAGAGTCAAATTCGTTCTTTTAATTACCTTTTCATTATCAGCAATAACAAGTGCTTTCATATCCACGCTCTTTTTTTAATTTTTTGGAAAATTTCGGAAAACAGATGCTTTCCGAATGCCTCTACTCAGTTCCGATATTAGTGACGGTGTAGTTGTAAATCTGCCAGATTCCGTCCCGCTGCCTTACATTATACACATATCGCTTGACTTCTGTAAAATTCGGATATTTGAACCACTCTTTGACCGTGACTGTTCCGTCCGTCTGTGAGTATGAAGTCTTTTCGATTACGAATTTTGACGGGCGTGTGACAACGTCGTGGTCGATTTTTTCCTGCATGAGGTCAGCTTTGTATGCGTCGAGCATTCTTCTTCTTTCGTCCGCAGCTGCCTGGCGGTATCTGCGTGCTGTCTCGCTGTTCCTCTTGAGCATTTCTTCCAAATCCATGTAGAGGAAGAACTGGTTCCACTGTGAACGCTGCCTTGCGATTATCGTCTGCTCAACAACTTTGTCCGGCGACATTGCCTCCGGTTTGAGAACCGATTCCGTCTCCTGCTCGACCGGCAATGCGCTTGCACTTGATACGACCGGGGAAGGGCGGATATCAAGGCTCAGCCTGTTCGACGTGATTTTCACGTCCTTCGATTTGTACAGCTCAGGGTAGAAATCAAGCTGGAGGTAATAGATCGAAGGGGTCTCGAAGTCGATGTAGTTCTTAACGTTCTCGACAAACGAATATGTTTCTCCTGATTCAATCGAAATATCCCTGTAATAAATCGAATTCTTAGAAGAACGCCTTTCCGTAAGATACTGTGTCGGCTTGACCTTCGTGTTCTTTATGTCATTTGCGTTGAAGTCGAGGCTGAACATTCTCTCGTCGGCGAGCTTGAACCTGAGCGTTTCCGAACCGTTGTTCGTGATTGAGACGCTGACATTGATAGGATTGTTTGCGGCTGAGTTCGGATAATACATCGTCCTGTCAAAAGTCTTGATGACGACAGATGCCTTTGAGAAGTCCTGGCCATGCGGTTGCTCCGCAGTTGCAAACTGTGCAAATAATGACAAAGTAGATATAATTGCTGCTAAAACTCGTTTCAAAATTATTCTCCCAAAGAATTCTTTTGTTTATTATTTGAATCCTTACTTTCAATTATCGGAAATTTTTATGAAATCATTATTATCAAATTATTCTGATTCTATCACCCAGCATTGGAAAAAATTCGATGAGACTGTAAAAAAAGTTGTCTCCGGCTATGAAAAATCTGGTTCTGGAAAAAATGTTGAGCTTGAGGGGTTCCGAGGCGCGTCCGCAAGTTTCTTCGTCGCGAATGTTATTGAATTCATAAGAAACAGGGCAATCGGCGCGCTTCAATACAATGCGACAGGAAGATATTCGCAGAGCCAGCAGAAACCAGGCGTTCCGTCTGATGCTTCTTCTCTTGATTTCGTTATCGTCGCGTCTCATGAGCGCGGACTCCGTGAAATTCGGACGGATTTGGAAACGGCTCTGGAAGATAATGTTGAAATCTACAATTTCCCGGAATGGACGTCCGCTTCGTACAGGGCGATTGCGAAAGGTTCGGCGATTTTCGGAAAAAGGGCGGGCGTTCTTTCGGAAATGATTTCTTCGGCGAGGAAAGTTTCAGTGTCGGTGAAGCCGCGCATTTTCTTGATGAGCCAGCGTTCGCTCCTTGCTCCGGTGCCTGACCCGAATTTCCTGAAAGAGAAGATTTTTTCGGTTCACAAAATGCAGTGCGTTGACCCGACGGTGCTTGCCGAAAAGCTTTCCGCTCTCGGATATTCGAAAGTGCCGAAAGTCTGCGTTCCTGGCGAATTCACCTTGAGGGGCGAAGTTCTCGATGTTTTTACTCCGGGCGAGGAATTTCCGACGAGAATCGTGTTCGATTTTGACACGATTGAGTCGATGAAGTCGTTCAAAGTTGAAAGCCAGGCGACGATTGCCGCGAAGGATTCTCTTCTCGTTTATCCGATGAAAGAAGTCATTTGGGACGAAGAGCTTGTTGAAAAACTCGACGCGGAATTCTCGAAACCGGTTTCTCCTGACGATTTCACGCTTGATTTTTCGGATGCGGCGAAGTCAAAAATGAAAAGCATAATTTCGGATTTGAGGGAGCGCGGCGAAGTCGAGGGCGAGGAGCTTTTTTATCCTGTTCTTTGGGAGCGGAAATTTTCTCCCATCGAGTACATAAGCGAGAACGCGACCGTGTTCTTCTTCGATTTTGACAGGCTCCTCAACACGCAGGGCGGATTCGACAAGGAATATGCGGGAATGTACAGGAAAACGCGTCTTGAATTCCCTGTCTTTGCACCTTCGAGGATGCTTCTGAAATTCGCGGATGTCCTTGATGCCGCAAAAGAGCGCAACCGCTGCATTTTCTTCCGCTCGTACCATTCCGTTGAAGAAAACGTTCATAGTGAAAATGATGCTGATGAGTATTCAGCCGGAGATTTTTCGGATTCAGACGAAAATACAATAGAAGAAAATGAGTCGGACGGTCAGGTTGTTGAGCGCGTAAGCATTGATTGCTCGGCACCGCAGAGCTTTTTCGGCAATTTCAAATTCATACGGGAGCATTTCGAGAGCATCCTGAAAGAAGGCTGGAAAATCGAAATTTTTGCGGAAAATGAAAATCAGTCGCTCCGAATGAACGAGATTTTCAAGGCGTATGCTGAAAACTGGAAGAATCAGTTTTTCATCTTCCCGAAAGCGATTTCCGCCGGTTTCGGAATTCCCGACACAAAAGTTCTCGTCATTCAGGAAAACGAAATTTTCGGACGGCGAAAGCAGACTTTTAAAACGAACAATCACGTCAAAAGCGAAGCAATCGACACTTTCGTGGAGCTGAATCCGGGCGATTACGTCGTCCACGCGAATTACGGAATCGGACAGTTCAAGGGAATCCAGCGGAAGAAGGCGTTGCAGACCGAGCGCGACTACATCAAAATCGAATATGCTGACGAAGAATTCCTTTATGTTCCGCTTGAGCAGCTGAATTTCGTCCAGCGTTACATCGGAAACGGCGGAAATGCCCCAAAACTTGACAAGCTCGGCGGAAATTCGTGGGACAGCAAAAAGAAGCGGGCGCAGCTGGCTGCGGAGGAAATGGCAGGCAAACTCGTCGATTTGTACAGCAAGCGGAAAATCAGCCGAGGTTTTGCGTTCGGAAAATATCCGGATTTGGAAGCTGAATTCGACGCGGCGTTTCCGTATGAGGACACGCCCGACCAGTACAATGTCACGAAAGAAATCAAGGCTGACATGGAAAAGCCGGTGCCGATGGACAGGCTTCTTTGTGGGGATGTCGGCTACGGAAAGACGGAAATCGCAATGCGCGCGGCATTCAAGGCGATACTGAGCAAAAAGCAGGTCGCTTTTCTTGCGCCGACGACGCTTCTTGCGGAGCAGCATTACGAGACTTGCATCGAGCGTTTCTCGAACTTTCCCGTGATAATCAAGCAGATGAGCCGTTTCGTTTCCAAAAAGGAGCAGAAGCAGATTCTTTCTGACCTTGCGGAAGGAAAAATCGACATTTTAATCGGAACTCACAGGATTATTCAGAACGACGTGAAATTTGCTGACCTCGGGCTCATGATAATCGACGAGGAGCAGCGTTTCGGAGTGAAGGACAAGGAACGCCTCAAGACAATGCGGGCGAATATCGACTGCCTCTCGATGAGCGCGACTCCGATTCCGCGAACGCTTCACATGAGCCTCCTGAAAATCCGCGACATGAGCCTTCTTACGACTCCCCCGCAGACGAGAAAGCCGATTGAGACTTTCGTGGACGAATATTCCGAGGAGAAAGTCGCGCGCGCGATTCGCCTTGAAATCGAGCGCGGCGGACAGGTTTTCTATCTTCACAACCGCGTCGAGACACTTCGCGAAACCTGCATGAACCTTGAGCGGCTCTGCCCTGAGGTGATGATCGACTACGCGCACGGTCAGATGTCCGCCGATGAGCTTGACGATATTTTCAGAAGGTTCAAGCTCGGCGGCTTCCATGTGCTTGTCGCGACGACGATTATCGAGAACGGAATCGACATCCCGAACGTCAACACGATAATAATCGACCGCGCCGACATGTACGGAATCAGCCAGCTCTATCAGCTCCGAGGGCGTGTCGGGCGAAGCGACAAAAAGGCGTTCGCGTATCTTCTTTATCCTGGGAACAAAGTGCTTTCGGAAGATGCGATGAAGAGGCTGCAGGCGATAAGCGACTTTACGGAACTCGGAAGCGGATTCAAAATCGCGATGAAGGACATGGAAATCCGCGGTGCAGGAAATCTCCTCGGACGCGACCAGAGCGGCGAGGTCTGTTCTGTCGGTTTCGATTTGTATATGCAGCTTTTGACGAAGGCAATCAACAAGCTTGTCAAGGACGGCTACAAGGAGGACAAGGACATTCTCATCGAACTTGAATACACCGGATTCCTTCCCGAGACGTACATCAGGAACATTCAGACGAAGATGGAAATCTACAAGAAGATTGCGTCTGTTCAGACAATGAGTGCGCTTGAAAGCTTGTATTCCGAAATGGAAGACAGGTTCGGGCCGATTCCTGACGAAGTTTACAGTCTTCTCGGTCTTGCGGAAATCAGGATAATTGCGAAACGGCTTTCGATTGACTCTCTCAAAGAAAAGAACGGCGTGATAACCGTGAAATTCCAGAACGCGTCCGACATTCCGGTGGACAAATTCATGCGGATGTGGCAGTCGAACCCTGAGCAGGTGAAGCTGAATCCGGCAAAGCAGAACGAATTCTTTCTCATCGCCGGAAAAATCGGCCTGAAAGAAAAAAGCGAATTCATCCGCGACAAGCTTGAGTCTCTGATGTGACGTGCATTGATGCTAAAAAAAAAATCGCTATTTAAGAATGCTTTTCTTTTTGGTAGAATCTGTTCTTATGAATAGTGAAAAATTGTCTAAGATAACGCTCGGATGCTGTCTGCTTTCGGCGTTGTTCGCTTTGTCGGAAATTTCATTCCATGCCGACGTGTCGGTTCTTGCTTTTCCGCTCGCAATCGCTTTTTCTGCCGTTCTGGCGCATTTCTCGCTCAGAAAGCTTTTTTGCTTGGGCAGCAATCTGAAATCTGCGTTGCCTTCTGATGCAAAAAACGCGGCGTTCGTTCCTGTTGTCCGCGAGCTTTTGCAGTACGAGCCGTATGTTCTTCTGATTTCGTTCGTCCTGAGAAGGGCGGGCGAGAGCGGAACTCCTTTCGCGCTCGATGTCGTTCAGGTTCTGCTTTGGCTTTGCGATTCGGCATTGTCGCTCCTGATTCTTCATTATCTGAATCCGAAATCGCTCAAAAAAATCGAGCCTTCTTGGAATCAGTTCCTCGTGGATAAAAAATACGCGGAGAAAAAATCCGAGAAAAGATTCTTCAAATGGATTCTTTCTGAAATCGTCAGTTGGGTTGACGCTCTCGTTCAGGCTGTGTTCATGGTTCTTCTCCTGAACATTTTCATCGTTCAGCTTTATGAGATTCCGTCCGAGTCGATGGTTCCTGAATTCCTCGTGAAAGACCGCGTCGCAGTTTTCAAGATTTTCAACGGGCCGAAATTCCCTTTGTCCGATGTCGGTCTTCCGTATTTCAAAAAATACAATCGCGGCGATATCGTCGTTTTCAGAAATCCGCATTATTCGTCCGACAGAAAATCGGAGGTGCGCACTTTCGTTAGCCAGCTCGTCTATATGTGCACCCTCACGACGAAAAACATCAATGTCGATGCTGATGGAAAACCGAAGGCTGACCCGCTCGTGAAGCGCGTTGCCGGTGTTTCTGGCGAGCAGCTTATGATGCAGGACGGCGTTCTCTATTCGCGCACGAAGGATTCCCCGACTTTCGAAAAGGTCGAAATGGACGCGACTTATGCCTGCTGGAATCTCAATTCGGTGAAAAGCGGCGTGAAAGAGGGCATCGAGCAGTTCCCGCTCTCCCAAGTCGGCTACGATTCCATGCTCGAAGTCGAAAAGGAAAGGCGCGAGCTTAGCATTGAGGAGGCGAAAGCCGCTTGCTATTCGCTTCTGACCGATTTTGAGTCGCATTCTTCGGTTTTCGCTATGTCGGCCTCTTCTGAATTTTCGCTTTCTCCGAACGAGATGAGCGTCTACTTCATCGACGAGAAATCAATGTACGTCACTTCGCCGCTGTTCCAGAACGTAAGGCAGATTTCAACGTCGCTCATTTCAAGCGAGTCTTGCCGCGACTGGTACAAAAATTTCCTCACATCATGGATGAATTCCGTCCCGGATTTCGGAGGGGATTTGTATGCGGAGGCGAATTTCAAGCTGAACCTGATGATTAAGATTTCGTTCGGAAGAATCGTGAACAGCTACGTCAAATTCTATGCCGACAAAGTTCCGTCATCTGAATGGCAGAATGATGCCGAGCTTTCTTCTGCATTCGCTGATTCTGACAAGCTCGTCAATTACATCTCTCTTCTCGACAGGAGAAACATGCCCGTGTTCCCTGCGAATGCGGAAGACGGTTCTCCATGTTATATCCCGGAAGGCAGCTACTTCATGATGGGCGACAACAGGTTCAACTCGCTCGATATGCGCCACTCTTATAATTCATGGACGGCTCCGTTGTCTCAGTTCGACAAATTCAGTGTGACTTATTCAACTGATATGGCACCGCAGTACGTTGACAGAAGCCGTATGCTCGGAACAACCGCGTACAGATTCTGGCCGTTCAGCAGAAAAGGCGTTCCTGGTTACACCGGAATGTAAAGTTAGAAAGCGTTTTTTAAGACAAACGGATTTGTTCGCGATTGACATCGCTCACTTTAAAAAGTGAAGGACGTTAGTCCTGAACAAATCCGTTTGTTTTTATGCCATCTGAAAAAAAACTGATATTAATGCTAATTTACCACATTCGGAATTTGATTTTTCGGATGGGTTTATTTTTTCTTGTTCTCGCTCGAATTTTCTTTCAGATACTGAATCAGCTTCGGGATATAGAGTTTGTCCTCGTGAGCGATGTGCGACAGAACCCAGTTGTACAGGAACTTTGCGAATTTGATTCCCTCGGCAATCGAAGCCTTGTTGTACGACATCATTATTTCGGTAATCTGCTCACGGAACGCGTCGTGCTCCGCCTTGTGGTGCGCGTAGCCCTCGAACCCCGCCGAGCCCATGAGCTTTTCCTCGTCCTTGAAATGGCTGTCCGCGTAGTCGATGCAGTCGTTCAGTGCTTTTGCGAGTACGTCGTGCCAGTCCTCGTCCGACTGCGCTTGCCCGTTCTGCGACGGAAAAAGCGTCTTGTAAAAATCGTTGCAGAGAGTCACGAGCTTTTTGTGCTCCTCGTCGATTAGCGGAATGCCCGTGTTGAATTTCGGGTTCCAGCTTATGAAATCCTCTTCGTACAGTTCTTTCTGCGGTATTGTTGAATCTGGTTTCTGCGTCATATTTCACTACCTCGTTTTGCTTTTTGGTTTTGTATGCGGATAAAAAAAATCCGATAGATAAAACTAACAGACTCGGCAACAAAATTTCCGCATCTGCTTGGTTATCTATCGGACTTTCCTGATTTTCGGATTATCTTCCGTGGCAGTTCTTGTATTTTTTACCTGAACCGCATGGGCAAGGATCGTTTCTGCCGACTTTCGGAAGCGTTCTCACAACCTGAACTGAACGCCCTGTCGAAGCACCTGCCATCGTCCTCGATGCCTGCTGCTTTGCTTGCTCAGCCATTCTGCTTGACGCCGCCTGCTGGGTCATCGACTGTGCTTCTTCATGCTGCTCGGTTCCCTGCATACGCTCCTGCCGCTGAATCTGCGCAAGACGCTGCTGCTCCGCCTGTTCCGGTGTCTGCAACTGGATTCGCACTTTGAACGTGATTCCTGCGATTCCGATTCGAATCTGCTCGATGATTTCGTCGAACTTGTTGAATCCGTCGATTTTGTATTCGGTGAGCGGATTCTTGCTTCCGTAAGAGCGGAGGTGAACTGCTTCACGCAAGCTGTCAAGGTATTCAAGTTGGTCAAGCCACTTTCTGTCGATTGCCTGAATGTACTGATATCTGATGAACATGTTGAACTGCTCTTTTCCGACGAGCTTTTCCTTGTCGTTGATGTCGTTCTGCAGAATCTCAAGGACTTTGCTCTCCTCAAGATAGTCAGGCGAAAGCTGCAATCCGAAGTTGTTCCTGATGTTGTCCAGAAGTTCCTTCTGCGCTTCCTTGTCCCTCTTGTCGTGGTTGTAAGAAGCGAACCAGTCGTCGAGATATTCCTCGGCAGTTCCCATGACGCGTCCCGAGAGGTCTTCGTCCGTGAGAATCTCGTCGCGCTGGGAGTAGATGTATTCCCTCTGCTCGTTGAGAACGTCGTCGTAGTCGATGAGGTTCTTTCGGATTTCGAAGTTTCTCTCCTCGACTTTCTTCTGCGCGTTCTCGATTCCCTTGTTGAGCCACGGGTGGTCAATAGGCTCGCCCGCCTGCATTCCCATCTTCTTCATGATGTTCTTCATCTTCTCGCCGCCGAAAAGTCGCATGAGGTCATCGTCCATCGAGATGAAGAATTTAGAGCGACCCGGGTCTCCCTGTCGGCCAGAGCGTCCTCGGAGCTGGTTGTCGATACGGCGGCTTTCATGGCGCTCTGAGCCGATTACGTAAAGTCCGCCAAGAGATTTGACTTCCTCGTAATCTTTTTTCCATGATTCCTTTGCCTTTGCAAGTGCCGCTTCGTACTGTTCCGGCGTTGCTTCCGAGCCGCAGAGTTTCCATGCGCGCATCTCAGGGCTTCCGCCGAGCTTGATATCCGTACCGCGTCCTGCCATGTTCGTCGCGACAGTGACCGCGCCTTTCGCGCCGGCTTCCGCAACGATGAGAGCTTCGCGCGCGTGGTTCTTCGCGTTGAGGACTTCGTGCGGGATTCCCCTTTTCATGAGGAGGTTCGAAAGATGCTCCGATTTTTCGACAGAAACTGTACCTACGAGGACAGGCTGACCTTTCTTGTGCGCCGCCTCGATTTCGTTCGCGATTGCGTTCCATTTGTCGGCTTCGTTCAGGTAAACCTCGTCGTTCTCGTCGATTCTGGCAACAGGCCTGTTCGTAGGGACTACAACGCAGTCGAGCTTGTAGATTTTCGAGAACTCGACTGCCTCAGTTGCCGCAGTACCCGTCATTCCCGAGAGTTTGTTGTACATTCTGAAGAAGTTCTGGAAAGTGACGGTCGCCATCGTCCTGTTTCTCTGAGCGATTTTGACGTGCTCCTTCGCCTCGATTGCCTGATGGAGTCCGTCCGAGTACCGTCTTCCCTCAAGGACGCGTCCCGTGAATTCATCGACGATTTCGACTTTTCCTTCTTTTACGACATACTCGACATCTTTCTCGTAAAGGAGATGTGCCCGGAGTGCCTGAGTGAAGTAGTGCACCCACTCGAAATTCTGCTCGTCCGTCACCGTGGAATTCGGCTCGATGAGGTTGTGGTCGTGGAGGATTTTGTCGATTTTGTCCATTCCCTTGTTTGTGAACGAGACTCTCTTCGATTTCTCGTCAATCTTGTAATCGCCCTTGAGTGCTGCCCTTTCTTCCGGGAGCATGTCGGACTCGTCCGGGTAGTCGTCGATTTTCGGGTCTTTCTCCATTTCCTCGAAAAGACCGACGTACTTGTCAACTTCGTAGAATTTGAAAGTGTCGTCCTCTCCCTGACCTGAGATGATGAGCGGAGTTCTGGCCTCATCGATTAAAATCGAGTCGATTTCGTCTACGATACAATAGTTGAATCCTCTCTGGACTTTCCTGTTGATGTCAATCTGCATGTTGTCGCGCAGATAGTCGAATCCGAATTCGTTGTTCGTTCCGTATGTGATGTCGCAGTTGTAGTTCTCTTTGCGAGCCGCGTTGTCCATGTTCGAAAGTATTTTTCCGACCGTGACTCCGAGATACGAGAATACGGGGCGCATTGTCTCCGCGTCGCGCTCCGCGAGGTAGTCGTTTACGGTGACGACGTGCACGCCCTTTCCTGTGAGCGAGTTCAAATATGAAGGTGCGACCGCGACCAATGTCTTTCCTTCGCCGGTCTTCATTTCCGTGATTCTTCCTGAGTGGAGGACGATAGAACCGATTATCTGCACGTCGTAAGCTCTTTCACCCCTGACGCGGAACGCAGCTTCCCTTGCGAGCGCAAAAGCTTCCGGCAAAATATCATCAAGCGTTTCGCCCTTTGCGAGTCTTTCTTTGAAAATCTGTGTCTGCTTTGGAAAATCTTCAGCTGAAAGGGATTTTGCCCATTCTTCTTTTGCATTTACTGCTGCCAGAATTGGCTTCAATTTTTTCAAATCGCGTTCATTTTGTGAACCGAATATGACTGACAAAACTTTATCTAACATAATGTTCTAAATCATAATTGAAAACAACAGTGAAGTAAATTAGTCAGTTTTTAAAATGAACGAATCTTTAATTGAAAACGTGCGGTCGAATTGATATTCTTTTCGAATGAGTTTTTCAAAAAACAAGGCGGCCGTATTTGCATTTTCCGCTTTTATTCTTCTTTCATCTGCCGGTTTTGTTTCATGCAGCCGAACGGAGTCGATTGCGTCGGTCGGCGAAAATGACCTTTTTGACTTGAACTACGGAAATTTCGAGGATGAGCTGAACCTTTTCGACCTCGCAGTTCCGGGAAACATCGATACTTATATGACGATGCGTGACGGATTCTTCTATATCGCCAACGGTGAGTCGAAGAAAGTTCTGGAATTGAATTCGTACGGGGATTTGCTCAGCCTTTTCTACAATCCCGAGTCGATGCGCAATCTGGAATTCGCGGACGCGAATGCGGAGAATTCGACGAAGAAGGCCGTTTCATATCCGTTCAACACGCTCGGCCCGATTGCAGTCGATTCGGAAAAATCGCTTTACGTCGTTGATTCGCTTCCGGTCGAGAGGCAGGAGCTTGACAGCAAACGCAGGCTTCTCCTTCGAAATGTCGTCCTCCGCTTTGACGTGAACGGAAAATTCGTTGACTACATCGGGCAGCAGGGACCCGGCGGAACTCCGTTTCCTCCTGTGAAGAACATCTACACGACCTCAAACAACGAGCTTGTAGTCGTCTGCCTGACGAACGACGGCTTTGAGGTTTTCTGGTTCGCGCAGAACGGTTTTCTCCTGTATCAGGTTCCTGTGACGGAGAAATCGCTTCCGAATCTTGACGGCAAAGACGGGAACAACAAGAATGTCGTCTATTCGCATCTTTCGATTGACAACGTTGTTCCCGACATGAACATGTACAAGCTCTACCTGAAAGTTGACTGCTATTCGAATTCAATCGATGCGGATTTGCGCGTCCAGTCGGGAATAGATTTCGCGAAGACTGTTCTTCTGCCGTTCGAGATTGTCGAGAATAAATTCGGCGAGGCGTTCGAGATTCCCGCGTATGAATATGTCGTTGCCGAAGGAATGGGGCAGGAGGTCTATGAGATTCCGTACAGCTTCCTTGGGGTTTCGGAAAGCGGCTGGTTTTTCTTCATCGTCTCGACCGAAGACGGATATCTCGTCCAGATGGTTCAGGGCGACGGCCAGCATATATTGAAGAGAAACATCTCGGTCAAATACGATGACGTTCTTTTCCATTCGCTTTCGCTCAGCTCGTCGGGAATCATCTGCGCTCTTTTCGCAAGGAAGGAGCACGCGTCGGTCTCCTGGTGGAGGACTGATTCGCTTCTCGATTCGTTTATCTCAAACTGATTTTTCTGCGTCGGTTTTGAGTTTTTGTTTGTTTGTGTTGATTATAAAGAATGGAGAGGATGATGGATTTTTCGAATATTCCTGAGGGACATGAAGACGGCAGCGAGGATTTGGTCTTTCATTTCAGCAATGCGGAGCGCGTCAGGAACGCTCCCCAGCTCGTGAAAGATTATTACTCGGGAAAGCTGATACAGAAGCGTCCGGGGCTTTTCAGGGCACTCGTCTCGACGAAATCGAACAGGTTCGTTTTCATCGCGCTGATGGTCTGCTTCGCCCTCGTCGTGTTCAACACTTTTTTCGGCCCGAAGGCGAACGTGGAGACTTACAAAGGCGTTCCGATGACGCTGACTGCGTACTCGTTCGGCGACAAGGTGCTCGTGAGCATCCAGCTTTCCGCCGTCGAAAAGAAATTCCGCGGAAAATATTCGAACGGAATTCCCGTCTTCGCTAAAATCGAGGCGGTTGATGTCGATAATCAAGTTGTGAGCAATTTTCAGGCTGCCGACCTTTATGAGGAAAAGCAGATTTTTCTCCGTGCAAGCTTTACGGATTTCGATATAACTTCCGTGAATGCCGAAATTGAGCTCGGCGGAAACGGGGAATCTGAAAAAACTGTTCTTTTAAAAACAAAGGTCGAAAGACGCTGACGGTTTTTCGTGTTGACGATTTTTTCGTTCAGTTCCTGTCTTTCGGTTTAACGTCGGGGATTTAAAAATGTTGCAGTTCTATTTTCTGTCTGTCTTGTTGAATGTCGTTGCTGGATTCGTTTTGATTTACGCTTCGTCTGCCAGAAAAGCAAAATATGGTGATGATTATCTTTATGAGGGGGAAATTGTTTCCGAGGGGAATTCAAGCTCCTACGACTCATTCGACGATTCGGCGGATTCTTTTTCTGACAAGCCTTTCTCTGCTTTTCTCAACGACAAGATTTTCCGCATGGTTCTCGGCATAATCTGCGCGTTTGTGGGGCTCATAAAATTTGCGTACACCGTTCAGAACGATGTCGCTTTCGTCGGCGATCTGCTTCCGGCTCTTGCGGGGCTCTCTGGCGGCTCATGCCTCCTCGTCGGCTATTTTCTTTCAGCCGGTGCCGACGTTCCTGAAGTTGTCGAAAATGTTTTCGTCAACGGGAAGAAGTTCATCGGAATTTTCTGCGTCGTTGCCGGCGTTCTTCATTTTATTTTCCCACGCGTCATAATTTTGTAGAATTCCGTAGAATTCTGCAGAAAAAATGCGTTGTTTTTTCTTCCTAAAGAAAATATACTTTATTTCTATTGGGAAAAATCCTACAGAGGTGGATTGTGTTCCCGATACGAAACAAAACAGTCTCTTCCTAAATAAAGAGGCGAATTTATTTTTAGGAGAACCACAATGAAGTACACTGCAGAAGTGGAACACATGTGTCCTTTGGCAAAAGGCGCATATCATGGTCCTGCCCCGATTCCTGAAGAAGGCAAGTGGGTTCAGGTAAAGAAAGTTGAGGATGTGTCTGGATTCACACACGGTATCGGTTGGTGTGCACCGCAGCAGGGTGCATGTAAGCTCTCTCTCAACGTCAAGGACGGAATCATCGAGGAAGCTTTGGTCGAGACAATCGGCTGCTCAGGCATGACTCATTCTGCCGCTATGGCTTCTGAAATCCTCATCGGAAAGACTTTGCTCGAGGCATTGAACACTGACCTCGTTTGCGACGCAATCAACACAGCTATGCGTGAGCTTTTCATGCAAATTGTCTACGGTCGCACACAGAGCGCATATTCAGAGGGCGGCTTGAAAGTCGGTGCTTCTTTGGAAGACCTCGGAAAGAATCTCCGCTCACAGGTTGGAACTATGTTCGCAACTCGCAAGACTGGTCCTCGCTACCTCGAAATGACAGAGGGATACGTTGAGCAGATTGCTCTCGACAAGGACAACCAGATTGTCGGTTACAAGTGCATCAACTTCGGTAAGCTCATGGACGCTCTCAAGGCTGGAAAGCCTGCAAGCGAGGCTATCGAGGGCGCACGCACTCACTATGGACGCGTAACAGAAGACCAGGGCGTTGTTAAATTCATCGACCCACGCAAAGAATAGTCACAGGAGGATATTGTATTATGGCATTATTTGAAGATTACGAAGGCCGCATTCCTCAGGTGAATAAGGCTCTTAAAGAATACGGATTCAAAGAAGGCGAGGCTGGTCTCAACGAGGCTCGTGACCTCTGCAAGGCACGCGGATTCGACCCATATGAAATCTGCCAGTCAACACAGCAGATTTGTTTCGAGGACGCAAAATGGGCTTACGTTCTCGGCTCTGCAATCGCAATCAAAGAAGCTGAGAAATCTGGCGACAAGACAGGTTCTGCTGCTGCCGCTAACATCGGAAAAGGCTTGCAGGCATTCTGTCTCCCAGGTTCAGTTGCTGATGACCGCAAAGTTGGTCTCGGACACGGAAACCTCGGTGCTCGCCTCTTGAGCGAAGAGACACAGTGCTTCGCATTCTTGGCAGGACACGAGTCATTCGCTGCTGCTGAGGGCGCAATCAAAATCGCAGCTAACGCTAACAAAGTTCGCAAGAACAAGCTCCGCGTTATCTTGAACGGTCTTGGAAAAGACGCAGCTCAGATTATCAGCCGCATCAACGGTTTCACATACGTTCAGACAAAATTCGACTACTTCAACGGCGAGGGAACTGACAAGGCTCTCACAGTCGTCAAGGAAGTTCCTTATGGCAACAACCCTGACCGCCTCATCGTTAAGTGCTACGGTGCTGACGACGTTCGCGAGGGCGTTGCAATCATGTGGCACGAGGACGTAGATGTTTCTATCACAGGAAACTCAACGAACCCGACACGCTTCCAGCACCCGGTTGCAGGAACTTACAAGAAGGAGAGATTGCTCGCTGGCAAGAAGTACTTCTCTGTAGCTTCTGGTGGCGGTACAGGACGCACTTTGCACCCAGACAACATGGCTGCAGGTCCAGCTTCATACGGCTTCACAGATACTCTCGGCCGTATGCACTCAGACGCTCAGTTCGCAGGTTCTTCATCAGTTCCGGCACACGTCGAGATGATGGGCTTCATGGGAATGGGAAACAACCCGATGGTCGGCTGTACAGTTGCTTGCGCTGTTGCCGTTGCTGGTAGCTTCTAATTCTGATTCGGTTTAGCAAAAAC